>NZ_JBSFNM010000027.1:0-106360 GCF_053587085.1 Kitasatospora sp. NPDC003701 | reverse complement strand
CCACGCCGGCCACGCCGGCCACGCCGGCCACGCCGGCCACGCCGGCCACGCCGGCGGTGCCCGCGCCCGAGGCGGCGGCAGATCCGGAGCCGGAGGAGGCGGCCGGGCGACCGGCCGGGCCCACGGTGGACGTCGGGACCGACACTGGGGTCGAGGCGGAGCCCGAGGTCGAGGCCGAGGAGCCGAAGCCGGCACCCGAGCCCGAGCCCGTGTCCGAGGCGGAACCCGCACCCGAGACGGCAGCCGAACCCGAGCCCGCGCCCGAGCCGGAACCCGCGCCCGTGCCGGAACCCGAGCCGGAACCCGCGCCGGTCGAGGACCGCAGCGCGGGCCGGATGCGGCTCAAGGCGGCCCTCTGGCCGCCGCGGCTCTCGCGCGGGCAACTGGTCGTCGCGGTGCTGCTGTTCTCGCTCGGCCTGGCCCTGGCGATCCAGGTCCGCTCCACCAACGACCACCACAGCCAGCTGCGCGGCGCGCGCCAGGAGGATCTTGTCCGGATCCTCGACGAACTGGACGGCCGCCAGCAGCGTCTCCAGCAGGAGAAGGCGGAGCTGGAGCAGTCCCTGGCCAAGTTGGAGAACAGCTCCAACCAGGCCAAGGAAGCCCAGGAGCAGACCAGGAAGAAGGTGACGGAGCTCGGCGTGCTCGCCGGGACCGTCAAAGCCACTGGTCCGGGCATCGTACTGACGGTCGATGATCCCCAAGGGCAGGTGAAGGCGGATATGCTGCTGGACACCCTGCAGGAACTCCGAGCGGCGGGGGCGGAGGCGATTCAGATCAACGATGTGCGCGTGGTGGTCGACACCTACTTCACGGACGTGTCCGGCGGCGGTGTGCAGATCGACGGGAAGAAGGTCTCGCAGCCCTATCGCTTCACCGTGGTGGGGAACCCGCAGGACCTCACACCCGCGCTGAACATTCCGGGAGGTGTGGTCCGTACTCTTGAGAGTCATCAGGCCCGCGCGACCATCTCCCCGCAGCAGAAGGTGCTCGTCGACGCCCTCGTCGACCTGAAGACGCCGCAGTACGCCAAGCCGGCTCCGAAGTGACGAGGCACCTGCCGAACGGTCCGTCATCTGCGGGCGCCCCCCGGTGCGGGGTTCCGCCGTCAGGTGGGCGAGACTGGTCCGCACCAGTACAAGCCGGAACACCACACGTCGGAGTACCACTCCAGCAGGCCCGATCCGCGACCGGGCCCGCAGCCTGTCCGAGGTTCTCACCCTGCCCCGCGGGCGGGTCTGTCACACGCAAGGGGATTCGCCCGTGAGTTTCTTCTCGAAGTTGTTCGGTCGTAACAAGGGCCGTGACGCGGCTGCCGTGGAGGCACCCACCGCGCGTCACCGCCGGGCCGACGAAGAGCCCGCCGTGCCGGGCATGCGTCCCGCCCCCGAGGGCGTCGAGTACGCCGAGCGTCCGATGTTCCGGGACGGTGCCGACGCCCGGTACGCGGGCAATCCGGCGGGCTACGGCGCGTCGGTTGACCCCTCCGGCGCCCCGCGCATAGGTTTCCCGTCAGGACCCTCAACCTCTGGTGGAGGGTTTGCCCCGGACCCGTACGCCGGGCACAACCCTTCGGGTGTGCCGCGCCAGGAGGCTGTGAACATGGCTGGCCCCACTCCGTGCCCCAGGTGCGGTAACCAGAACCCGGCCGCGGCCCGCTTCTGTTCCAACTGCGGCACGGCGCTGCGCGGTGGCGCGCTGCCCGAGGGGGCGGCGGAGACCACGTCGACCATCTCGATTTCCGGCCTGGAGTCCTACGACCCCAACACCACCACCGGCACCGGTACGCCGGCGCTGTCGGCGGAGGTGCTGTCGGCGATCGACGCGCTGCCGCCGGGCTCGGCCCTGCTGATCGTCCAGCGCGGCCCGAACTCGGGCAGCCGGTTCCTGCTGGACTCGGACAAGACCACGGCCGGGCGTCACCCGCAGGGCGACATCTTCCTGGACGACGTGACCGTCTCGCGCAAGCACGTGGAGTTCCGCCGGACGCCGGGCGGCGGCTTCACCGTCGCCGACGTCGGCAGCCTGAACGGGACGTACGTCAACCGTGAGCGGATCGACGAGGTGCCGCTGAACAACGGCGACGAGGTGCAGATCGGGAAGTACCGGCTGGTGTTCTTCGCCAGCCACCACCGGGGGTACTGAAACCAACGTCGGCAGGAGCCCGAGTGAGCGCGAACACTCCTACATCTCTCGGGGCGGCCAACCCCGCGTCGTCCGGTCCGCAGTCGGACCAGGGCGCGCGGGGAGTGGTCGCGGCCCCCAGGCAGCCGGTCCGCCCGGACCGGCCCGCCGGGGGCGGCCGACGGCGTGGCGGCGAGGAGCTGCTGAGCATCGGCGCGGTGCTGACCTTCCTGCGGGACGACTTCCCCGAGGTCACCATCTCGAAGATCAGGTTCCTGGAGGCGGAGGGCCTGGTCGAGCCCCAGCGCACGCCGTCGGGGTACCGCAAGTTCAGCCCGGCCGACGTCGAGCGGCTGGCCTACGTGCTGCGGATGCAGCGTGACCACTATCTTCCGCTGCGGGTGATCCGCGAGCACCTGGACGCGATCGAGCGCGGCGAGACCCCACCCGCGCTGCCCGCCGCCGAGGCCCGGCCCGGGCCGCTGGAGGAGGCGGACCGCGAGCTGGTGGCGGCCGCCGAGGCCTCGACGGGGGTCCGGCTGGGCCGGGCCGAGCTGCTGGCCGCCGCCGAGGCGGGCGAGGGCGAGCTGGTCGAGTGGGAGTCGTACGGGCTGGTCGCGGCCGGGTCGGACGGCGGCTACGACGGTGAGGCGCTGCAGGTGGCCCGGCTGGTCGCGGAGCTGGGCCGGTACGGGCTGGAGCCGCGCCACCTGCGGGCCATGAAGGCCGCCGCCGACCGCGAGATCGCCCTGGTGGAGCAGGTGGTGGCGCCCCTGCGCCGGCACCGGAACCCGCAGACCCGGGCGCACGCCGAGGCCACCGCGCGGGAGCTGGCCACGCTCTCCGTCCGGCTGCACGCCGCCATGGTGCAGGCCGGTCTGCGGCCCCGCTCGTGACGCGCCGACCCCGCTGACCAGCGCCGTCGGCTCTGCGCTTTCATATCCGGGTCGAGGGCCATAGGGTTGCGTGTGTGAATGAGCTCGACGTCGTGGGTGTCCGGGTGGAGATGCCTTCCAACCAGCCGATCGTGCTGCTTCGGGAGGTGGGGGGCGATCGGTACCTGCCGATCTGGATCGGTCCCGGCGAGGCGACCGCGATCGCCTTCGCCCAGCAGGGCATGACGCCGGTGCGCCCGCTGACGCACGACCTCTTCAAGGACGTCCTGGAGGCGCTCGGCCAGCAGCTCACCGAGGTGCGGATCACCGACCTGCGCGAGGGCGTCTTCTACGCCGAGCTGGTGTTCACGGGTGGGGTCGAGGTGAGCGCCCGGCCGTCCGACGCGATAGCGCTCGCGCTGCGGACCGGTACGCCGATCTACGGCAGCGAGGAGGTGCTCGCCGAGGCGGGCATCGCGATCCCGGACGAGCAGGAGGACGAGGTCGAGAAGTTCCGCGAGTTCCTCGACCAGGTGTCCCCGGAGGACTTCGGCGGCGGCGCGCCGCAGTAGCGCGGACCCGGTGCGGACCGGTGGTGGGGCCGGAGGCCGCCATCGTGCCGAATACGTTCGTCCATTTTGCCAAATAGCGTCCACTTACCCACACTAGGGGCACGAAAAACCACTCTCCTGAGTGACGCGGTTTGTCCTGCCCGGCGTGGCGATCGTTGACGGGTCATAGGGGACTGCCTACCGTCAGGAGTGGCTGCCCGGGTGCCTGTCGCCCGCAGTCTGGGTTGCCCGCAGGACGAGTGGACGGAGGTAGGCATGACCGGCACCGGCGATGAAGCGGCCGTGGGAGGCCTGTGCACCGTGCACATGCCCCGCGCCGCCCGCAGCGTGGCTGAACTGCCCCGGGTCGGCCGGTTCCCGGCCGTCCAGCCGGGCCAGCCGGCCATCGAGCGGCTCGCGCCCACCTCCGAGCTGATCGGCTACCGGGGCCCGACGGCCTGCGCGGCGGCCGGGATCACCTACCGCCAGCTGGACTACTGGGCCCGGACGGGGCTGCTGGAGCCCAGCGTCCGCTCGGTCTACCCGGCGAGCAGCCAGCGGCTGTACAGCTTCCGCGACATCCTCCTGTTGAAGATCGTGAAGCGGCTGCTGGACGCGGGAGTGTCCCTGCAGAACATCCGGGTGGCGGTCGCCCATCTGCAGTCCGCCGAGGGCGGCGACCTGACCGGGCTGACGCTGATGAGCGACGGCGCGACGGTGTACGAGTGCACCACGCCGCAGCAGGTGGTCGATCTGCTGAAGGGCGGTCAGGGGGTCTTCGGCATCGCCGTCGGCGCGGTCTGGCGGGAGCTGGAGCTGGCCCTCGGGCGGCTGCACGCGGAGCGGACCGACACCGGTGAGACCGTGATCGGGCACGACCCGGGGGACGAGCTGGCGCAGCGCCGCAACCGGGCGGTCTGAGCCGCGTACTGACGAGGCCGCGGGCCCGGACGGGGAACCGTCCGGGCCCGCGGCCTCGTCGTGCCTGGTGGATCGATCAAGGGAGGGCACGTGCGGTTCGGCTCCGGAATACCCGGCCTGTTGCGGCGGCGGGCGCTGCGGCTCGGCGTTCGGCTGCGGCGCCGGCGCACCCAGCGCAGGATCTTCCAACTCGTCACCGTGGTCTGCTCACTGGCTCTGGCGCCGAGCGCCTGGCTGTGGGCCTCGGCGGGGGACCGGGTCGGCACGGTGGAGAGCGCGCCGACGGCGCCGGTTGCGGTGGTGTTCGGCGCGGGGCTGTTCGAGGGCCGGCCGTCGCCGTACCTGGCGCACCGGCTGGACGCGGCGGTCGACCTGTACCGGGAGCAGAAGGTGCGGGCGATCCTGGTCACCGGCGACAACGGACGGGACAGCTATGACGAGACCGACGCGATGCGGCAGTACCTGATCGAGCACGGGGTGCCGCCGGTGCGGGTGGTGGGCGACTACGCGGGCTTCGACACCTGGGACTCCTGCACCCGGGCGCACCGGGTGTTCGGGGTGGACCGGGCGGTGCTGGTCAGCCAGGACTTCCACGTCCGGCGGGCGCTGGCGCTCTGCGAGGCGGCCGGAATCGACGCGTACGCGGTCGGCGTGCCGGAAGTGCACGACGCCACCTGGCTGTACGGCGGGTTGCGGGAGATCCCGGGCGCGGGCAAGGCGGTGCTGAACGCCTGGCTGCGGCCGGACCCGTTCTTCCTCGGGCCCCGGGAGGACGGCATCCCGAAGGCGCTGGCCGACGCGGGTGCGGTGCCGGGCTGAGGCGGCGGCGGGGTTCGGCCGCACTGTCGGACCCTTGCGGCATGATCGGCGGGTGCGGTCACTGCCGAGCATCATCCACCTCGACATGGACGCCTTCTTCGCGGCGGTGGAGCAGGCGGCCAAGCCCAGCCTGCGCGGGAAGCCGGTGATCGTCGGCGGTCTGGGCGGGCGCGGGGTGGTCTCCACCGCCTCGTACGAGGCGCGGAAGTTCGGGGTGCACTCGGCGATGCCGATGGCGCAGGCGCGTCGGCTCTGCCCGAACGCGGCCTTCCTGACCGGGCGCTTCGAGGCCTACCGGGCGGTGAGCGAGCTGGTGATGGGCCTGCTGCGCGAGCTGTCGCCGCTGGTGCAGCCGCTCAGCCTGGACGAGGCCTTCGTCGACCTGGAGGCGGGCCCCTACGGCCCGGCGCTGGCGGCGGCGGACCACGCGACGGGGGAGCGGCTGGTGCTGGCTCTCGCGGAGGACCTCCGGGCGGACATCCACCGCCGCACCGGGTTGACCGCCTCGGTCGGGGCGGCCGGGTCCAAGCTGATGGCCAAGATCGCTTCGGAGCAGGCCAAGCCGGACGGGCTGGTGCTGATCGAGCCGGGGCAGGAGCGGACGGTGCTGGGGCCGATGCCGGTGCGGGCGCTGCCGGGCGTCGGCCCGGCCACCGAGCAGGTGCTGCGCCGGGCGGGGCTGAACACGGTGGCCGATCTCGCCGAGGCGGGGGAGCCCGAGCTGGTGCAGCTGCTGGGCAAGGCACACGGTGCGGGCGTCCACCAGATGTCGACCGGGCTGGACGACCGGCCGGTGGTGGCCGACCAGGACGCCAAGTCGGTGTCGGTGGAGGACACCTTCGAGGTGGACCTCGCGGACCGGGACCGGGTGCTGCGCGAGGTCGACGTCCTGGCCGCGCGGTGCGTGCGGCGACTGCGGGCCGCCGGGCGGTCGGGGCGCACCGTGGTGCTGAAGGTACGGCGGTTCGACTTCTCCACGCTGACCCGTTCGGAGACCTTGCGCGGGCCGACGGACGAGGAGGCGGTGATCGTCGAGACGGCCCGCCGGCTGGCCTCCCAGGTGGACATCACCGGCGGTGTGCGGCTGCTCGGTGTCGGGGTCTCGCAACTGGCGGACTACACCCAGGAGGACCTCTTCGCGCAGGCCGGCCGGGAGGAGGCGGGGGAGCCGGGGGCGGCCGAGGCCGAGGCGGAGGAGGACGACGGCCCGGAGCCCGAGGCGCCCGCGGTGCGGCACTGGATGCCCGGGCAGGACGTGCGGCACGCGGAGTTCGGGCCGGGGTGGGTGCAGGGCAGCGGCGTCGGCCGGGTGACGGTGCGGTTCGAGACGCCGTGGAGCGGGCCGGGCCGGGTGCGGACCTTCGCGGTGGAGGACCCGGCGCTGGAGCCGGCCCGTCCGCTGCCGCTGCGGGGGGACGGGGCCGGGGACGGGGACGCGGCCGGGAGCCCGGACGGCGGTCCGGCGGCGGGCTGAACGCACGAAGCGGCCCCACCCGGCAGGGGGGCCGGGTGGGGCCGCGTGCAGTGCCGGGCCTCTGGCGGTCGCGATGCCCTCGTCGACCGTTCGGGGACCGGTCCCCCGCGCCCTGTCCCTGGGCGCGGGGGCGGACGCCTCGTCAGGCGTCGGTCTTGGCCAGCTCGGGGCTGGAGCCGAGGTCCGCCGCTGCGTTGCCACCGGTGACGGTGACAGCGGGCTTGATGCTGCGGATCAGGAAGGGGACGGCACCGGCGACCGCGCAGACCGCGGCGGCGACCCAGAACGCGTGCTTGTAGGCGTCCAGGGTGGGCAGCGCGATCGGGATCGGCAGCTTCATGGTGTCGCCGGTGAGGATCGCGGCCATCACGGCGGTGCCGATCGCACCACCGACGGTGCGCAGCACGGCGTTCATGCCGTTGGCGATGCCGCTCTGCTCGACCGGGACGGCGCCGTTGATGTAGGCCGGCATCGCCGAGAAGGCGAGGCCGATGCCGAGACCGAAGATCGCCGAGGCGGTGTAGATGTCGGCCTCGTGGCTGTGGCGCACGGCCAGGTAGGCCATCGCGACGGCGCCGAGGACGCCACCGAGGACCAGCGGCAGACGCGGGCCGCGGCGGGCGATCAGCAGGGCGCCGACCGGGGCGGCGACCATCGAGCCGAGCGCCGACGGCAGCAGCATGACGCCGGCGTGCAGCACGGTCGCGGTGAACCCGTAGTGGGCGAACTTCTCCGGGGTCTGGGCGAAGTTGCTGATCACCATGAACGAGCCGTACATGCCGAAGCCGATCAGCAGGCCGGCGAGGTTGGTGAAGGCGACGGCCGGACGGGACATCATCTTCATGTCGACCAGCGGGTGCTTGACCTTGACCTCGATGACGCCCCAGATCAGGGCGACCACGGCGGCGACGGCGAACAGGCCGAGCGTCTTGGTGGAGGTCCAGCCCCAGGTGTTGCCCTGGCTGACCGCGACCAGCAGGGCGGAGAGCCAGCCGGCCAGGGTGATCGCGCCGAGCGGGTCGGCGCCGCCCTCCTTGTCGGTCACCGGGTCGCTGGGCACCCGGAAGGCGACCAGTGCGACCGCGAGCAGGCCGAAGACCAGGCCCATCCAGAAGATGGACTTGTAGCTCCAGTGCTCCAGCAGCAGGCCGGTGGCGACCAGGCCGAGGCCGCTGCCGACACCCATCGAGGCGCTGATGGCGGCGACGCCGCCGGTGACCTTCTGCTTCGGCAGCTCGTCGCGGACGATGCTGATGGCCAGCGGCAGCACACCACCGCCGGCGCCCTGGAGGACGCGGGCGACGACCAGCCAGGTGAAGGAGTGGGTGCTGACCGCGAGCGCCGAGCCCGCGACGAGACCGGCCAGCGAGATCAGCAGCATCGGCTTACGGCCGCGCAGGTCGCCGAAGCGGCCCAGCAGGGGGGTGAGCACGGCGGCGGACAGCAGGTTGGCCGTCATCAGCCAGGTGATGCTGGAGCCCGAGACGCTGAGCTCCTTGGCCAGCGAGGGCAGGATCGGAACGACCGCGGTCTGCACCACGCTGAACGACAGCATCGCCAGGATGAGGGCCGGCAGGACCCGGGCGCTGCTCTGCTTCTCGGCCGCGGTGGTGGGCTGTGGTGCCTCACTCACGGTTGCTTCCTCCCGTACATAGTGAATGAACTGAAGTAACCATGCAGGGAGATACTTCAGTGTGTCAAATATCGATCGGTGAAGCTTTGGCAAAGTCGAAGGACCCCGGACCGTGGAGGTCCGGGGTCCCTGTGTTCCGCCGTCAGGCGAGCGGCCTCAACGGGGCAGGTCGGGACGGGTCGCCGGCGCCCGCGTGCCCGTCCGCGCCCGGGTGTCCACCGAGGCCCGACGGTCCACCGAGGCCCTCTCCGGCGCGCGCGTGCTCGTCGGTACCCGAGCCGGTACCCGAGTGGGAGGCGGTCGGGGAGGCGGCCGGGGAGTGCGCGGAGGAGGGGGCCGGGGTCGAGGCGGCCGCGGTGTTGTCGTGCACCTCGACGTGCTCGCGCCGCAGCTCGTCCCGGATCACCTCCTCGGCGGTGTAGCGCTCGACCACCAGGCGGACCCGCTCGATCGGGGCGAGGTACTTGCGCACGACCGGACGCTCCTCGCGCAGCGTGACCTCCTCCACCGCCTCGGCGATGTCCTTGTCGCTGAGCGAGGCCCGCTCCGCCTCGCCGACCGGCATCCGCTCCACCCGGACCCGCTCGCGGACCACCGGCACCCGGCGCTCCACCGCCTCGCTGGTCACGTACTTGCGCAGCTTCGCGGTGCCCAGCACGTGCCACTCGGTGGTGATGTCCAGCCGCTCCTCGCGGCAGGTGATCTCCACCGGGCCGTTGGGGGCCGACGAGGCCGGGCCCGTGGTGCCGGGCGCCGCGACCTCGGGCGCCGGCGCGACGGCGGCGCCGTCGTGGCCGGCGACCAGCGGAGCCGCCGACGGGCGCTGCTCCGGTGCGGCGGGCGCCGAGGGGGCGGCGGGTGCGGGGGTGCTGAGGGTCCGCACGTTGGCCTCCGTGGCGGGTTCGGACGGCTTGCCGAGGTCGGCGGCCGGGGTGACGGCGGGGGACGGGGGTGTGCTGTCGGCCGAGTGGAAGGCCAGCGGCTTGACCGGGGCCGCGGCGGCCGGCCGGTCGGCGGGCTTCGGCGCGGCCGGCTGGCTCGCGGGCTTCGGCGCGGCGACGGCGGCGGCCGCCGCGGTGCCCGCCGCTGCCGCCGGGGCGGCGGCCGGTACGGCGCCGAAGTCCAGGTCGGCCGGCTCGGAGCCGGAGCCGTCACCGGCCGACGGCTGACCGTCCAGCCGGGTGTCCAGCCCGTAGTAGCGGTAGAGCTGGAGCTCCTGGGCGGGTGACAGGTGCTGGCCCACGCCGAAGTCCGGTGACTCCTTCACCAGCGACTTGTCGTAGGGCACCCGCAGTTCGTCGCCGGAGAACTCGCTCGTGGTCAGGGGGACGAAGGCGTCCCGGCCGAAGATGCCGGTCCGGACGGCGGCCCACTCGGGCTGTCCGGTGGCGTCGTCCAGGTACACCTCGTCGACCGTGCCGATCTTGTCTCCGTTGCGGTCGACCGCCTTGTGGCCGATGAGGTCTCGGGGGTCGATATCGGTCTGCACTCTTTCCTCCAGTGCGCTGCGCCTGCGGAACGCCCGCAGGCCGGCGGCCGGCCCGCCCGTCCCATCCGCCACTTCACACCAAAAGCCATGAAGCGGACACGCGCGACCGGGGCGGGGCCGGACGGGCCCGGAGCTGCGCCGTACGGGTCACGGACCGCTCGCTTCCGTGACCGGACGCACCCGTGATCGAAGGCCCTCCCGCTGGTACCCTGGGCGCGACCGCCGAGCCCGCTCGGGAGAGTCCCCGAGAGCGGAAACCGCTGGTCGGGGCGCCGAAGGAGCAACTCCTCCCCGGAATCTCTCAGGCATCCGTACCGTGTGGGATAGGTCACTCTGGAAAGCAGGGCAGGACTGCCGGCGAGGGAGCCGGCGGGCACCACCCTCACCGACGGTGCAAGCCGGCGGGGCGCCACAGCGCTCCGCGCGGGTGAAGCTCTCAGGTCCCGATGACAGAGGGGGAGGCCTGTCGGGTTCGTCCGCCCAGGTCTGTCCGCTGTCGTCCGCAGCGGCCTTGCCGTCCGGCGTGCGTACCCCCGCCGGTCCGTGACCAGGAGGCCTCGACCACCATGAACGCCCAGCCGAACGCGGGACGCCCCACCACACCCGCGACCCTCACCGAGCTCGAGCAGGCCAGCCCCTTCGAGAACCGCCACATCGGCCCCGACGCCGCGGCGCAGGAGAAGATGCTGGCCCAGGTCGGCTACGGCTCGCTGGACGAGCTCGCCGCCACCGCCGTACCCGAGGCGATCCGCTCCATCACCGGCCTGGACCTGCCCGCCGGCCGCAGCGAGGCCCAGGTCCTCGCCGAGCTGCGCGAGCTCGCCGGTCGCAACACCGTCCTCCAGCCGATGATCGGCCTGGGCTACTACGGCACCTTCACCCCGCCGGTGATCCTGCGCAACGTCCTGGAGAACCCGGCCTGGTACACCGCGTACACGCCGTACCAGCCGGAGATCTCGCAGGGTCGCCTGGAGGCGCTGCTCAACTTCCAGACCCTGGTCTCCGACCTGACCGGCCTGCCCACCTCCGGCTCCTCGCTGCTGGACGAGGGCACCGCGGCCGCCGAGGCGATGGCCCTGGCCCGCCGCGTCACCAAGGTCAAGGGCGGCGTCTTCCTGGTCGACGTCGAGACCCTGCCGCAGACCGTCGCGGTGATAGAGACCCGTGCCGAGCCGACCGGTGTCGAGGTCGTCGTCGCCGACCTCTCGGCCGGCATCCCGGCCGAGATCGCCGAGCGCGGTGTCTTCGGTGTGCTGCTCCAGTACCCGGGCGCCACCGGCGTGGTCCGCGACCTCACCGCGGTGATCGAGCAGGCCCACGGCCTCGGCGCGATCGTCGCCGTCGCCGCCGACCTGCTGGCGCTGACCCTGCTGAAGTCCCCGGGCTCGCTCGGCGCCGACATCGCCTGCGGCACCTCGCAGCGCTTCGGTGTGCCGATGGGCTTCGGCGGCCCGCACGCCGGCTACCTGTCGGTGCGCGCCGAGTACGCCCGCTCGCTGCCCGGCCGCCTGGTCGGCGTCTCCGTCGACGCCGACGGCAACCGCGCCTACCGGCTGGCGCTGCAGACCCGTGAGCAGCACATCCGCCGCGAGAAGGCCACCAGCAACATCTGCACCGCCCAGGTGCTGCTCGCCGTGATGGCCTCGATGTACGCCGTCTACCACGGCCCGGACGGCCTGGCCGACATCGCCCGCCGCACCCACCGCTACGCCGCCGCCCTCGCCGAGGGCCTGCGCGCCGGCGGCGTCGAGCTGCTGCACGGCGAGTTCTTCGACACCGTCACCGCGGTCGTCCCCGGCCGCGCCGCCGCGATCGCCGAGGCCGCCCGCGAGCACGGCATCAACGTCTACCAGGACGGCGAGGACCGGATCTCGGTCTCCACCGACGAGACCACCACCCGCGAGCACCTGGCGGGCGTCTGGGCCGCGTTCGGCGTCGAGGGCGTCGAGACCGCCGAGAGCGCCGAGGCGCTGCCGGCCGCGCTGCTGCGCGAGGACGAGTACCTGACCCACCCGGTCTTCCACAGCCACCGCTCCGAGACCGCCATGCTGCGCTACCTGCGCCGCCTGTCGGACCGCGACTACGCGCTGGACCGCGGCATGATCCCGCTGGGCTCCTGCACCATGAAGCTCAACGCGACCACCGAGATGGAGCCGGTGACCTGGCCGGAGTTCGGCCAGCTGCACCCGTTCGCGCCGATCGACCAGGCCCAGGGCTACCTCACCCTGATCCGCCAGCTGGAGCAGCAGCTGGTCGAGGTGACCGGCTACGACGCCGTCTCGATCCAGCCGAACGCCGGCTCCCAGGGCGAGCTGGCCGGCCTGCTGGCCGTCCGCGCCTACCACCACGCCAACGGTGACGCGCAGCGCGACGTCTGCCTGATCCCGTCCTCCGCGCACGGCACCAACGCGGCCTCCGCCGTGATGGCCGGCATGCGCGTGGTCGTGGTCAAGACCCTGGTCGACGGCGACGTGGACGTCGAGGACCTCAAGGCGAAGATCGAGCAGCACCGTGACAACCTCGCGGTCCTGATGGTCACCTACCCGTCCACCCACGGCGTGTACGAGACCCAGATCACCGACATCTGCGCCCTGGTGCACGAGGCCGGCGGCCAGGTCTACGTGGACGGTGCCAACCTGAACGCCCTGGTCGGCCTGGCCAAGCCGGGCAAGTTCGGCGCGGACGTCTCGCACCTGAACCTGCACAAGACCTTCTGCATCCCGCACGGCGGCGGCGGCCCGGGCGTCGGCCCGGTGGCGGTGCGCGCGCACCTCGCGCCGTACCTGCCGAACCACCCGCTGCAGGCGGAGGCGGGCCCGGCCACCGGCGTCGGCCCGATCTCGGCCGCGCCGTGGGGCTCGGCGGCCATCCTGCCGATCTCCTGGGCGTACGTCCGGCTGATGGGCGGCGAGGGCCTCAAGCGCGCCACCCAGGTGGCGGTGCTGAACGCCAACTACATCGCCAAGCGCCTGGCCCCGCACTTCCCGGTGCTCTACACCGGCCCCGGCGGCCTGGTCGCGCACGAGTGCATCATCGACCTGCGCCCGCTCACCAAGGAGACGGGCGTGTCGGTGGACGACATCGCCAAGCGCCTGATCGACTACGGGTTCCACGCGCCGACGATGTCGTTCCCGGTGGCCGGCACCCTGATGATCGAGCCGACCGAGTCCGAGGACCTGTACGAGATCGACCGGTTCTGCGACGCGATGATCGAGATCCGGGCCGAGATCGAGAAGGTCGGCTCGGGCGAGTGGCCGGCCGAGGACAACCCGCTGCGCAACGCCCCGCACACCGCGGGCGCGCTGGCCGGCGACTGGGCGCACGGCTACTCGCGGCAGGAGGCCGTCTTCCCGGCGGGCGTGAACCCGGCGGACAAGTACTGGCCGCCGGTCAGCCGGATCGACGGCGCGTACGGCGACCGCAACCTGGTCTGCTCCTGCCCGCCGCTGGACGAGTACGGCGTCTGAACGAGGTGGGGTAGTACGGCAGGGCCCCGGCGGAACCTCTTCCGCCGGGGCCCTGCCCGTTGTCCTGCGTCGCTCGGCGGCCGCTCCGCCGCCGGCCGGTCAGGCGGCGTGGGCGACGGGACGGCGCGGGGCGATCACCCGGCCGTCGGGCAGCAGTTCGCCGGTGTCCTCGAACACCAGGACGCCGTTGCAGAGCAGGCTCCAGCCCTGCTCCGGGTGGCAGGCCACCGGTACGGCCGCCTCGCGGTCCTCGGACTCCGCCGACGGGCACTCAGGACGGTGCTGGCACATACGTACCCTCGCTTCGCTTGGCGATCCTCCCCGTGGTGCGGCGCCGCCGGGTGACCGGCGGGAGCCGCCGCGGTAGTCGGATCCTGTCCGGCGCCGGGCCAGGTGTGGGCCGGCGCTCAAGTGGGTAGGACAGGTGGTCCTTCCACGCTGGTTCCCAGTGTCGGCATCCGGGGGCGCTCGCGCAGCAATTTCGTGACATGCGCCACAACTACCGGGCAGAGATCACCCGTTCAGGTGGCGGCAGGCGGAAATAGCCGCCGGACGGGTCATCGGGCGGCTGGCTCGAATCGGCCATGCCGGATGACCCGTCCGGGTGGGTACGGGCGGTGCGGGGGTGACGGGGGAGCGTTCAGGAGGAGCCGAGCAGCAGCGGCCTGGCGAGCGGGGCCCGGGCGAGCACGGGCAGCAGATCGGCGGCGGGGTAGGCGCGGTGCGCGGTGACGCCGAGCGGGGCCGGGGCCAGGGGGATCAGCTGGTCCGCGTCCGGGCCGGTGTCCGGGCTGTGCAGCCAGAGCGCGGTGGCGTACTGGCCCGGAAAGGTGAGCAGCCGGGGCTGCTGGCGGGCCCGTGAGGTCTGGGCGAGCTGCCAGGCCTGGCGCAGTGCCCGGACGGTGGAGTCCAGGTACGGCCCGGCGGTGAAGTGGGAGAAGGCGTGGCCCTCCGCGCCCTGGACCACCTCGGCCGCGGCGGCCACCTCGGCGCCGTCCTTGATCAGGAAGCGCCAGCCCGTCCGCCGGGCGGCGGTGAGCTCGGGGCGCGGCCCGTCCAGGACGTGGACCGCGAGCGGATGCGCTGGCAGCAGCGGGCCGGTCGGATGACGCAGCGCGGCGGCGGCGGGCTGGCGCAGCGCGGTCTCCGAGTCGAGCGCGGCGAGGACCGCGCGCAGGGCGCTGGGCGGGGGCTGGGGGGTCTGCAGAGTCATGGCGGGGTCGCCTCTCCGTGCGAGATCGGCGTGCGAGTGCGGCATACCGGCATGGCGCGGTGTGTCGTCGGTGACGGGACCTGGCCGTGTCCGGTTGTGCATGATCGCGGTGCGGGCACCGCCGCTGCCGTCGACGAGGGTGTGCGGAGCGGCAGCGGGCCGGCCTTGGGCGCAGTGCGAATTCTATCGAACAGGTGCACAGGGTGACCTGTTTATCACAGGCGGTGGCGCCGGGCAAGTCGACGGATGTGCTGAAAGACCATCAGTTCCCTTGCATTGCAAGCCGTTCGAAGCAATCGGGTATCGATCTTCGGGGTGGGCATGATGGTTTCACGGTCGGTCGGCCGGCCGCTCAGGAGGAGGGGATCATGGGCGAGAAGGTCGTGGCGACGCGGGCGGACCTGTCGGACCGGCAGCTGTACCGCCGCAAGCTCCAGTCCTGCCAGGACGCACTGGGGCGGATGCTGCGCGAGGACCGTTTCGACCGGCCGCGGGCCGTGATGGGGCTGGAGATCGAGCTCAACCTGGCCGACGAGCAGGGCCTGCCGGTGATGCGCAACGCGCAGGTGCTCAGCGCGATCGGCTCCAGCGACTTCCAGACCGAGCTGGGCCAGTTCAACATCGAGGTCAACATCGCCCCGCACCGGCTCTGCGGGCACGTCTTCGAGGAGCTGCGCGAGGAGATCGACACCGGGCTGCGCTACGCCGACCGGCGGGCCGCCGAGGCCGGAGCGCGGATCGTGATGGTCGGCATCCTGCCGACCCTGGAGCACGACCACACCGGGCTGGACGCGATGTCCCACAACCAGCGGTACAGCCTGCTCAGCGACCAGATCCTGGCCGCCCGCGGCGAGGACATCACGCTGGACATCGAGGGTGTCGAGCACCTCCAGCTGGAGTCGATCACCATGGTCGCCGAGGCCGCCGCGACCTCGCTGCAGTTGCACCTCCAGGTGACCCCCGAGCGGTTCTCCTCGGTCTGGAACGCCGCCCAGGCGATCTGCGGGGCGCAGCTCGCGCTCGGCGCCAACTCGCCCTTCCTGTTCGGCCGGGAGCTGTGGCGGGAGACCAGGCCGGTGCTGTTCCAGCAGGCCTGCGACACCCGTTCGGCGGAGCTCAAGGCCCAGGGCGTGCGGCCGATCACCTGGTTCGGCGAGCGCTGGGTGGACTCCGCCTACGACCTGTTCGAGGAGAACCTGCGGTACTTCCCCGCGCTGCTGCCGATCTGCGACGACGAGGACCCGGCCAAGGTGCTCGCCTCCGGCGGCGCCCCGAGGCTCGCCGAGATGCGGCTGCACAACGGCACCATCTACCGCTGGAACCGCCCGGTCTACGACGTCAGCGGCGGGGTGCCGCACCTGCGGGTGGAGAACCGGGCGCTGCCGGCCGGCCCGACCGTCGCCGACACCCTGGCCAACGCCGCCTTCTACTACGGGCTGGTCCGGGTGCTCGCCGAGCAGTCGAAGCCGATCTGGAGCAGGCTGCCGTTCGAGCGGGCCGAGGAGAACTTCCAGCAGGCCGCCCGGTACGGGATCGACGCCGTCTTCCAGTGGCCGCGGCACGGCCGGGCCGGGCGCGGCGGGGGCCTGGCCACCGTCTCCGCCGTCGACCTGGTGCTGAACGAACTGCTGCCGATGGCCTACCAGGGCCTCGACGAGTGGGGCGTCGAACCCGCCGACCGGGACCGCTACCTCGGCATCATCGAGCAGCGCTGCCTGCGCCGGGTCAACGGCGCCTCCTGGCAGAGCGCCACCTTCCACCGGCTGCGCGAGCAGTTCGGGATGGACCGGTCGGCCGCGCTGGCGGCGATGACCCGGCGCTACATCGAGTACATGCGGGCCGGGGAGCCGGTGCACACCTGGCCGGTCGGGTAGCTCCCGCCTGCTGGATCCCGCCGGGTCCGGCGGGAGGACTCAGGAGCCGCCGCGCTCGGCGCGGTGGCGACGGTGGCCGACGGCCGCCTTCAGCGGGACGAGGGCCAGCCAGCTGTACAGCGCGGCGCGGGGGGAGACGGCGAGGACGATCGGCAGCGACGCGCCGAACACCAGGACGGTCACCCCCATGTCCGCCACCACCAGCCGGGTGGTGCGCCGGTCGGCGGCCGGCCCGGCGTGCCCGCGGTGGCGGATGGTCAGCAGCAGGGCCAGGTGCTGGAGGACGATCAGGATGATCACGACGGCGTAGAGGACCACCGCCTCGTCCTGCGGGTGGTACTCCGCGAGCAGGCTGGTCGGGAACGGCAGCAGCGCGATCAGGCCGAGGCCGGCCAGGGTCAGCCGCAGCACCAGCCCGTCCACCCGCCGCACCCCCCGGAGGACCTGGCGCTGGTCCAGCCAGAAGGCCGCCAGGATGTAGAAGCTCAGCACGTAGGCGCTCAGCTTCGGCCAGAGGTCGTCCAGGGCGTCCCGCAGGCCCTGCTGGTCGAGCCCGTCCGGTACCCGGACGTCCAGGACGAGCAGGGTCATCGCGATCGCGTAGATCCCGTCCGACAGGGCGATCAGCCGGTCCGGCCGTCCGTCGTCACCGGCGTCGTCCCGGGCAGCGCCCGCCTCGGTGGCCACCATGCGCCCACGGTAGACGGCGGACCGGCGCGAACCCGGGCGGGACGCGCGGGCCGCCGCACCGCGGCCGGGCCGCCCCTGCGCCGGACCGCGCCCGGCGGTCCGGCGGTCCACTCCGCCGCGGCCGACGGAGGCTGTGGAAGGATGACCGCTCCGGCGGTCGGCCGACGGCCGGAGCGACGCCGGACCGCTGGAGCACCCCGTGACCACCGCCCCGACCGAACCGGAGACCGCGCGGCCCACGCGCCGGCTGCTCGGCGTGGAACTGCTGATCGTCCTCGGCCTCTCGCTCGGGGCCAGCGGCATCGGTGCGCTGATCAGCTTCACGGGTTCGCTGACCGAGACGCTCAAGCTCGGCCAGCAGGTCGCCACCCTCAACTCCTCGCGGGCGCCGGGGCGGCCCTGGCTGGACCTCGCCTGGCAGCTCTACTACATCGGGCGCGGCCTGATGCCGGTGGTGCTGGTCGGCTACCTGCTGGTCCGCGAGGGCGTCACGCTGCGGGTGCTCGGCTTCGACCTCGGGCAGAAGCTGCGCGACCTCGGCCGGGGCGCCGCCGTCGCGGCCGCGATCGGCGGCACCGGGCTGGCGCTCTACCTGGCCTCGCAGGCGGCCGGCTACAACCTGACCGTGGCGCCGTCCGGGCTGCCGGACGTCTGGTGGCGGATCCCGGTGCTGATCGCCTCCGCCTGGCAGAACGCCGTCCTGGAGGAGGTCGTCGTCCTCGGCTACCTGCTGCGCCGGCTCGGGCAGCTGGGCTGGTCGTGGCCGGCCGCGCTGGTGGCCAGCTCGGTGCTGCGGGGTTCGTACCACCTGTACCAGGGGGTGGGCGGGCTGGTCGGCAACATGGTGATGGGTGCGGTGTTCTGCCTGCTGTACCGGCGCTGGGGGCGGGTGATGCCCCTGGTGGTGGCGCACGCGCTGATCGACACGGTGGCCTTCGTCGGGTACGCGCTGCTGGCCGGCCACGTCAGCTGGCTGCCCACCGGCTGACCGGCGGCCGGACGGCCAGGGCGCGCGGCGGGCGGGCGAGCAGGCGGTCCACGTGACGGCGCTCCAGGCCCTGGCCCGGGTCGATGGGCAGCAGGACGCGGTCGCGGCGCCAGAGCGCGTTGCGGACCAGCCGGGCCGGGATGACGTCGTCGATCCAGGCGAACGGCCGGCCGGCAGCGTACCGCAGCAGCGGGGCCCACTTGTGGGCGGAGAACAGCTCCATCAGAGGTACCCGAGGATCCCCGGGCTGCGGGACGTAGCCCGCGAAGCGGACCACCGGCAGCCGGGGCAGCCCGATCACCGGGGCGACATGGGTGTTGGCCTCCTCCTCCCAGGTGGTGGCCCACACCAGCTGGTAGGTCCCGGCCAGCTCGCGCAGCCACTCGCCGTGCCGGGCGGAGAGCAGGACGCTGTAGCCGAGCAGGGCGTGCACGTCGAACCCGGCCTCGGGTCTCGGACAGACCGGGTTGAGCACTCCGTCGACATCCAGGAACAGCAGTGGCTTCGGCACCGGGCGCCCCCCAGGTAAGACCTCGTCGTCACCTGGTCGGACGATCAGCGTCCGCCGGTGGTTGCCCACCGGAGGGCGCACGCGGGGGCGCACGGGGCGCTCAGCGGACGGCGGCGGGCTCGCCCAACTGCGGCGCGGGGGCGGCGGCGGAGCGCCGGGAGAGCCGGCGGACCTGCGGCTCCAGCAGGACGAGGGCGCTGAGCAGCAGGCAGAGCGCCGCACAGGCCCAGAGCGCGCCGGTCAGGCCCAGCGCACCCGCGGCCGGGCCGGCCAGCGCGGTGCCGACCGGGGCCAGCGACAGCGAGCCGAGGTGGTCGTACGCGGAGACCCGGGAGAACATCTCGACGGGGATCTCCTGCTGCAGGGCGACCATCCAGTTCACGCCGAAGACGGTGACCCCGGCGCCGGACAGGAACATCGCCGCGACCAGCACCGGCAGCGGCGCGGCCAGCGCGAGGGCCAGGGCCGGCACGCCGAAGAGGAAGACGCCCCAGTTGCCGATCAGCAGGATCCGCCGGGGCTGCCAGCGGACCATCACCAGCCCGGTCACCACCAGGCCGACCCCGTGCGCGGCGAGCGCCAGGCCCCAGTCCCGCGCGCCGCCCAGCCGCTGCTCGGCGACGATCGGCCCGTACACGGCGTCCACGGCGGTGATGCAGGCCATCAGCACGGCGAACTGGAGCACGATCACCCAGAGCCAGCGACGGGAGGCGAACTCCTGCCAGCCCTCGCGGAGGTCGCGCAGCATGCCGCCGCCGGGCGCGGCGGGGGCGGCGGCCTCGGCCTCCAGGAAGAACCGCAGCGCGGCGGCGACCAGGAAGCAGCCGGCGTCCACCGCGAGCACCCAGCCGGGGCCGACGGCGGCGGTGAGGGCCCCGCCGAGCGCCATGCCGCCGATCTGGGCCGAGTTGAGCGCCAGCCGGAAGACCGAGAAGGCCCGGCCGGCGTGCTCGGCCGCCACGCTCTGCATGATCATGCCTTCGGACGCCGGGGCGTAGAAGGCGTGACCGGCGCCGCCGGCCGCGGAGAGCAGCATCAACTGCCAGAGCTGCGCCTGGCCGGCCAGGACCAGCGCGGCCAGCACGGCCTGGGAGACGGCGCTGAACAGATTGGCGGCGACCATCACGTGGTGGCGCGGCAGGCGGTCGGCGAGTGCGCCGCCGATCATCAGCAGCAGCACGACCGGGACCAGCCGGGCGGCGGTGACGTAGCCGACCTCGGCGGTGGAGCCGCCGCTCTCCATGACCGCGAAGGCGGTGGCGATCGGGGCGCCGGCGTTGCCGAGGCCGCTGACGACGGTGGCGGCGGTCTGGATGCGGAAGTTGCGGCCGGCCCAGGGGAAGCGGCGTCGGTGCGGGGGTGGGGGTTGGCTCTGCACCCGGCGACTATGCCCGGGGATGTGTCAGCTGTCCAGCGGCTTTTCGGGCCTTACGGGGGCGGCCGGGGGATCCGGGGGGACCCGGGGGCGGGCGGCTCGGCAGGCGGCCCGGTCAGCCGAGGTGGCCCCAGAGGAAGCTGAGCGTGCGCCGCCAGGCCGTCCCGGCCTGGAGCCGGTCGTAGCTGCCGAGCAGGTTCTCGTCGTTCATGAAGGCGTGTCCGGCCGGATAGAAGTGGATCTCGGGGCGGACGTCGGTGGCCTCGCCGATCCGGATCGCCGCCTCGTCGACGGCGGCCATCGGGATCGAGCGGTCGTGCTCGGCGTAGTGCCCCAGGACATGGGCGGTGAGGCCCCGGTAGTCGAAGTCCGGGTCGGGCGGCAGCCCGTAGAACGGGACCACGGCGGCCACCCGGTCGCCCTCGGCGGCGGCCAGCAGCAGGGCGAAGCCGCCGCCCATGCAGAACCCCACCACGCCGACCGCGTCACCGACCACGCCGTCCAGGCCGAGCAGGTGCCCGACCGCGCCGCGCAGGTCCACCACGGCCCGCTCGACCGGGAGCTCGCGCTTCAGCCGGGCGGCCTCGGCGCTGTCGTGGGTGGTCGCGCCGCCGAAGAGGTCCGGGGCGAGGACGGTGAAGCCCTCGGCGGCGAACCGGTCCGCCATCGCGGCCACGTGGGAGGTGAGCCCCCACCACTCCTGGACCACCACCAGACCGGGGCCGACGCCCTGCGGCGGGCGGGCCAGGTAGCCGTGGGCCGTACGGCCGTTGCTGGGGAAGGTGACGTTCTGCCGGGAGCCGCCCTGCTCAGGCATGGCTTCCTCTCGGTGGGGACGGGCCGCGCGCGGCGCGGCGGGGGCTGCGGGGAGGTGCGGTGCCGGCGGCTCCCCGGGGCCGGCCCGCGGTGGCGCGGGCCCCGGGAAGCCGCGTCGGCGCGGTGCGGTGGATCAGCCCATCTCCTCCAGCGCCCGGCCCTTGGTCTCCTTGATGCAGAAGGCCACGAAGGGGATCGAGAGCAGCGCGAAGCAGGCGTAGATGACGTACGTCGCCGACAGGTTCCAGTCGGAGAGGTCGGGGAAGGTGACGGTGATCGCCCAGTTGGCGAGCCACTGGGCGGAGGCGGCGACCGACAGGGCGAGTGCCCGGATCCGGTTGGGGAACATCTCGCCGAGCAGGACCCAGACCACCACGCCCCAGGAGAAGGCGAAGCAGAACACGAAGACGTGCGCGGCGACCAGCGCGACGGTGGCGTAGGTGTCGTCCAGGGTGGCGGTGTCTCCGGTGCCCTGCCGGAAGGAGAACGCCCAGGCGGCGGTACCCAGGGCCAGCGCCATGCCGGCCGAGCCGGCCAGCGCGAGCGGCTTGCGGCCGATCCGGTCGACCAGCACCATGGCGACCACCGTGCCGACCACGTTGACGATCGAGGTGGAGAGGCTGATCAGCAGCGAGTTGGACTCGTTGATGCCGACGGACTGCCAGAGGAAGGAAGAGTAGTAGAAGATCACGTTGATGCCGACGAACTGCTGGAACACCGAGGCGCCGATGCCGACCCAGACGATCGGCAGCAGCCCGAAGCGGCCGCCCAGCAGGTCCTTGGCCCGGGGCTTGTGGGAGGACTCCAGCACCGCGCGGATCTCGGCGACCCGGGCGTCGAGGTCCACCCCCTCGCCCTCCACCTCCAGCAGCACCTTGCGGGCCTGCTCCTCGCGGTGGTCGGCGATCAGGTAGCGGGGCGACTCCGGGATGGCCAGGGCCATCAGCCCGTAGACGAGGGCCGGGACGGTCTCGACGCCGAGCATCCACTGCCAGGCCTGGATGCCGCCGAGGTGGCCGGTGGAGTCCCCGCCGGCGGCCTGGTTGAGCGCCCAGTTGGCGAGTTGGGAGACGGTGATGCCGAGCACGATCGCCATCTGCTGGAAGGACGCCAGCCGGCCGCGGTACGCGGTGGGCGCGACCTCGGCGATGTAGGTCGGGGCGATCACCGAGGCGATGCCGATCGCGATACCGCCCACCACGCGCCAGGTGGCCAGCACCTGGATGCTCGGCGGGAACATCGAGCCGATGCCGCTGATCGCGAAGAGCGTGGCGGCCAGCAGCATGGTGCGCACCCGGCCGAAGTGGTCGGCGAGCCGGCCGGCGGCCACCGCGCCGGCCGCCGAGCCGAGCAGGGCGATGGCCACCACGAACGCGGTCTCGCCGTTGCCCACCTCGAAGTGTTTCTGGATGCCGGTCACCGCGCCGTTGATCACGGCGCTGTCGTAGCCGAACAGGAAGCCGCCCATCGCGGCCGCCGCCGAGATGAAGACGACGTGTCCGAGATGCGATTCGCCGGAGGTCGGACGGGATGTGGCTGTGGACACGCGCGCTCCCCGAGTGGACGGGCCCGCCGGCACGGCCGAGTGGGCAGGATTCGTCACACATTCGATCAGCAGCGTTCCGGATTCGCCCGAAATCGAGCCGATCGGGTGACTTGGCGTCAGCCCTGCTACCCCGTGCGCCGCGCGTTACGCCGGAGGAGCTGGGTGCGCACGGCGGCGTCCAGGCCCTGGCCGCGCTCGGCCAGCCGGTCGGCGAGGGCCTGCTGCTCCGCGACGGTCTTCTTGTCGTCGTACTTGAACTTGGCGCGCACCGTGCGGACCGTGAGCCGCAGCCCGCGCAGACCCGACAGCAGCCGGCCGAACGGCTCCTCGCCGGGGGTGACCCGGGTGGCCGGGGTCTCCGGCTGGAAGTGCGCCAGCTGGCGGTTGAGGATCTCCGCCTTGCCGGCCGCGTCCTCGACGATCTCGGCGGTGCAGGCGAACTGGACGGAGGCGTAGTAGCTGGTGGGCGTGCCCGGTTCGCCGCGCCAGTGGCCGGGGGCGAAGGCGTAGTCGTCGGTGACCGCGAGGGTGACCTCGGGGTCGGCGCGGACGGCGGCGAAGAGCGGATTGGGCGCGGCGAGGTGCAGCAGCACCTCGCCGCGCTCGACGTCCAGCAGGAAGTGGGTGGGGACCAGGACGGGCCCCTGGCCGGGCAGGCCGTTGGCGGCGAGCAGGCCGAAGTCGCGGCCCTGCGCGAGCCACGCGCGCCACTCGGCCTCGTCACCCCGGTCCCAGGACCTGATCAGCATCGGTGGGCCTCCGTCAGCGAGCGAGGTCGCGCAGGTGCGCGGGGAGCGGCACGGTGGTGGAGGCGTCCGGCACGGGAGCGCCGTACACCGTGGTCACCGGTACCAGGCCGGCCCAGTACGGGAGGTCGAGGTCCGCCTCGTCGTCGTCGGCGCCGTCGGCGCGGGTCTTGGCGGAGACCTCGTCCAGGTCGAGCCGGACGACGGCGGTGGCGGCCAGCTCCTTGGCGTTGGCCGGGCGGACCTCGGCGGAGCGCCCGGGGACGGTCTGGTCGACCAGCGCGTCCAGGGCGACGGACAGCTCCGCCGGATCGGTGACCTGGTGGGCGGTGCCGTGGGCGACCACCGAGCGGAAGTTGATCGAGTGGTTGAACGCGGACTTGGTCAGCACCAGGGCGTCCACCAGGGTGACGGTGACGCAGACCGGCAGGCCCTGGTCGCCCTTGGCGCCGCGCAGCGGCCGGCTGCCGGTGGAGCCGTGGATGTAGAGGCGGTCGCCGACCCGGGCGAAGATGGTCGGCAGCACGACGGGGGCGCCGTCGGCGACGAAACCCAGGTGGCAGAGGTAGGTGCTGTCGAGGATCGCGTGGATCGCGTCCTGCTCCCAGGTCGCGCGGTCCTTGTAGCGGGTCGGGGTGGTTCGCGGGGTGCGGGAGTAGGACGCGGCGCTGCCTGACATGACAACCTCTATGTACTAGTGCATAATCGCTTTTGTGCTAGGAGACTATCCGATCAAGGGACGGCGCGCCAGCGAAATCGCGGCCGACGTCGAGCAGGGCGTCAGCAGCGGACGGCTCGCGCCGGGCACCGCGCTGCCCCCGCTGCGTGACCTGGCCACCGAACTCGGGGTCAACCCCAACACCGTCGCCGCCGCCTACCGGCTGCTGCGCGACCGGGGGGTGATCGAGACCGCCGGCCGCAAGGGCAGCCGCATCCGCCCGCGGCCGGCGCTCACCCCGCGCGACCAGATCCGGCTGCCCGTCCCGCCGGAGGCCCGGGACCTCGCCAACGGCAACCCCGACCCGGCGCTGCTCCCCGACCTCACCCCGGCCCTGGCCGCCGCGGCCGAGGCCGCCCGCCGCGACCCGGTGCTGTACGGGCGCCCGTCGGCCGACCCCGGGCTGCTGGCACTCGCCGGGGCGGGCTTCCGCGCCGACGGCCTGCCCGACGCGCCGATCGCCGTCGCCTCCGGCTCGCTCGACACCATCGAGCGGATCCTCGCGACCCGGCTGCGCCCCGGGGACGCCGTCGCCGTCGAGGACCCGGGCTGGGGCAGCCTGATGGACCTGCTGCCCGCCCTCGGCCTGCGGGCCGCCCCCGTCCGGCTGGACGACGAGGGCCCGCTGCCGGAGGCGCTCGCCGAGGCGCTGGCGGCCGGCGCCCGCGCGGTGGTCGTCACCAGCCGGGCGCAGAACCCGACCGGCGCGGTGGTCACCGCCGCCCGGGCGGCCGCGCTGCGCGCCGTGCTGGCCGGCCACCCCGGGGTGCTGCTGATCGAGGACGACCACGGGCACGGCATGGTCGACCAGCCGTTCCACTCGCTGGTCGGGGCCGGGTCCGCACACTGGGCGGTGGTGCGCTCGGCGGCCAAGGCGTACGGGCCGGACCTGCGGCTCTCCTTCGCGGTCGGGGACGCGGACACCATCGGGCGGGTGCAGGGGCGCCAGCGGCTCGGGGCCGGCTGGGTCAGCCATCTGCTGCAGTGCGTGGTCGCCGAGCTGTGGCGCACCGACGCGGCGCCGGCCGCGCGGGTGGCCGCCGCCTACCGGGTGCGGCGGGACGCCCTGCTCGGGGAACTGGCCGCCCGCGGCATCGGGGCGCACGGCGCGAGCGGGCTGAACGTCTGGGTGCCCGTCCCGGACGAGACCACCGTGCTCGCCGCGCTGGTGCAGCGCGGCTGGGTCGTCGCGCCGGGTGCGCGGTTCCGCCTGCAGTCCGGGCCCGGCCTGCGGATTACCGTCGCCCGGCTGGACCCGGCCGACGCGCGGCGGCTGGCCGACGATCTGGCGGCCGTTCTGGGAACGGGCGGTTCCGAATCCCGACTGATCTGAACCGGTCGGTAACAGAGCGAGAAACCTGGTGCAGATACCTAGCGGTAACAAGCGCGAGCATGTCATCTTCATCGCGCCACCGGCCGGCGGCCTACCCTCACCTCCGCGTCTCCCCGCCCCCACACAGCGGGCGAGACCGACCGCAGGAGTTCCGTCGTGCCCGAAAACCGTTCGAGCATCACACGCAGAACCACCAGCCTGACCCGGCGGCTGCTCGCCGCCGCCCTCGCCCTGCCGCTCGGCGCGGCCGGCCTGATCGCCGGCGCCGCCGCTCCGGCCGCGGCCGCCACCGCCGCTCCGGGCGGGCCGACCGCCAGCGTCACCCTGGGGGACAGCTACATCTCCGGCGAGGCCGGCCGCTGGAAGGGCAACTCCGTCGTCACCAGCGGCGGCCGGGCCGGTACCGACCGGGCCTGGACCGGTAGCGCCTACGACCCGAGTCGGATCTACGGCGCGACCTACACGAGCGGGTGCGACCGCTCGGACGTCGCCGAGGTGCGCAGCGCTCCGACCGTGGCGCAGAACCAGATCAACCTGGCCTGCTCCGGAGCCGTCGCCGCCAACGTCTACCGGGCCGCCAACGGCGGTCAGTCGTTCAAGGGCGAGGCCCCGCAGGCCGACCAACTCGCCACGGTGGCGCGCCAGTACAACGTCAAGCTGATCACGCTCTCGATCGGCGGCAACGACCTCGGCTTCGGCGACGTGATCAGCACCTGCGTCCAGGACTACCTGGTCTGGTACTCCTACTGCCACGACGACCAGCAGGGCGAGATCGACGCCCGGATGCCCGACGCGATGGCCGGCGTCGGCAAGGCGCTGGACGAGATCCGGGCCGTGATGTCGGGCGCCGGCTACGCGGCGGGCGACTACCGGGTCGTGCTGCAGTCCTACCCCTCGCCGATCCCGCGCGGGGCCGAGATGCGCTACCCGGAGAGCGGCTGGAGCCGGTCCGACACCGGCGGCTGTCCGTTCTGGAACGGCGACGCCGACTGGGCGCGGGATTCGCTGGTGCCGCAGATCTCGCGGGCGCTGGCGGGTGTCGCCGCCTCGAAGGGCGCGCAGTTCCTGGACCTGGCGGACATGCTGCAGGGCCGCGAGGTCTGCTCCAAGGCGACCAAGCAGGCGAGTTCGACCAGCGCGCCGTCCGCCACCACCAGTGAGTGGGCGCGGTTCGTCGACGGCGGGCTCAGTGCCTCGCAGGGCACGATCCAGGAGTCGATGCACCCCAACTACTACGGTCAGCAGGCCCTCGGGCAGTGCCTGACCCTGCTGTACGCACGGCCGAGCGGCAACTTCGGCTGTCGCAACACGGCCGGCAAGGACGCGACCGGGATGTACCTGACCGCGCGGTAGCGCACGGCGCGGCCGGCCCCCGCTCCGTCCGGGAGCGGGGGCCGGCCGCGGTGCGTCAGCCCTTGGCGAGCAGGGCCTGGGCGTGCGCCCGGACCTGATCCTTCGTCAGATAGGCGTCGGTGTACTCGAAGTCCCGCAGTCGGGCGGGCTGGCGGGCCAGGAAGCCGGTCCGGACGAAGTCGTCGCCGGCGGTGGCGTTCAGCAGCCAGTTGGCGCCGACCCGGAACTTGGCGGCGTTGGTGCGCATCGCCATCAGGTGGTAGCCGCGGGCGACCACCTGGGCGGGGACGCCGCGCAGCTCGACGCCCATCGGCTTGGAGACCGCGTCCTTGCCGCCGAGGTCCACCACCAGCCCGAGGTCCTTGTGGTAGTAGGGCTCCAGCGGCTGGTTGTGCAGTGCGGCGATCACGTTGTTCGCCACCGCCCGGCCCTGGCGGGCGGAGTGCTGGGCGGTGGGCGGGCAGACCGCGCCGTCGCCCTTGGCGAGGTCCGGGACGGCGGCGGCGTCGCCGAGCGCGAAGACGCCCTCGAACTGGGGCACCCGCATCTCGGCGGTGACCGCGACCCGGCCGCGGACCGTCTCGGCGTCCAGGGTGCCGATCAGCGGGCTGGCGGCGACGCCGGCCGTCCAGATCAGCGTCCGGCAGGGGAGCACCCGGCCGTCGGTGAACTTGACCGACTCGGCGCCGACTTCGGCCACCGAGACGCCCAGCGAGACCTCGATGCCGCGTTCGCGCAGCACCTCCAGCGCGGCGGTGCCGAGGGCGTCGCCGAGCTCCGGCATCAGCTTCGGGGCGATGTCGATCAGGTGCCACTTGATCTGCCGGGCGTCCAGTCGCGGGTAGCGGGCGGCGGCCGCGGTGGTCAGGCGCTGCAGGCAGGCGGCCGTCTCGGTGCCCGCGTAGCCGCCGCCGACCACCACGAACTGGAGCCGGGACTCGCGCTCCCGCTGGTCCAGGGTGGCCGAGGCGAGGTCGAGTTGGGCGATGACGTGGTCGCGGACGTAGGTCGCCTCGGCGAGCGTCTTCATGCCCCGCGCGTAGTCGGTCAGGCCCGGGATGTCGAAGGTGCGGGTCACGCTGCCGGGGGCGAGCACCAGGTAGTCGTACTTCTGCGCGACCACCTCGTCGGTGATCTTGCGGACCACGCAGACCTTGGAGCGCGGGTCGACGCCGATCGCGCCGCCGGGGACGATGTGGGTCCGGCGCAAGGTCCGGCGGAGCGAGACCGCGACCGACTGCGGGGTCAGCACCCCGGCCGCCACGTGCGGGAGCAGCGGCAGATAGAGCTGATAGCTGAACGGCGTGACCAGCGAGATCTCCGCCTCCGACGGCGCGAGCTTGCGTTCGAGGCGGCGAGCGCACTCCAGTCCGGCGAAGCCACCGCCCACGATCAGGATCCGAGGTCGTTCCATCGTTCATCCCTTACAGTGCAGTTCGTACCGTCAAGGTCCCCACTACTGTCCGCCACACTCGCACGGAGCAGCGGGCGCTGCCACCGGTACGGCGCGGATGGCGCAGACGCGGGCGGCGGGGAACGGCCCGCGACGCCCGGTCCGTGCATATGCCCGATAGGCTGTCCGGCGTGCTCCCCGAGGTGACGGCGGTCCGTTATGTGACGCCACTGCGAGAAGGCGGCTCGATGCCGGGCCTGGTCGAGGCCGACGACCGGCGGCTGTACGCGCTGAAATGGGTCGGCGCGGCGCAGGGCCGCAAGGCGCTGGTGGCGGAGGTGCTGGCCGGTGAGCTCGGCCGCCGGCTCGGGCTGCCGGTACCGGAGTTGGTCACCGTGGACCTGGACCCGGTGCTGGCCCGCAGCGAGCCGGACCAGCAGATCCAGGACCAGATGCGGGCCAGTGGCGGCCTCAACCTCGGCATGGCCTTCGTCAGCGGCGCGCTCAACTTCGACCCGCTCTGCTTCGAGGTGGACGCCGGGCTGGCCGGGCAGGTGCTCTGGTTCGACGCCCTGATCGGCAACGTCGACCGCTCCTGGCGCAACCCCAACCTGCTGGTGGCCACCGGCGGGCTGCGGCTGATCGACCACGGCGCCAGCCTCATCTTCCACCACCACTGGGCGGGCGCACCCGGCTGGGTCCGCCGCCCGTACGACGCCTCGGACCACGCGCTGCTGCGGGCCGAACCGGATCTGGCGGCCGCCGACAAGACGCTCGCGCCGCTCGCGGAGGCGGCGGTGGCGGAGGCGGTGGCGCAGATCCCCGACGTCTGGCTGGTGGACGAGCCGGGCTTCGACTCGCCCGAGGCGGTGCGCGCCGCGTACCGCGCCCAGCTGACCGAGCGACTGGCCGGTCCGCGCGACTGGCTGCCGGAGGTGTCCGCATGACCGAGTCCGCGCCGCCGGCCCCGCCGGCCGCCGCCGAACTGCACGACTACGAGTACGCCGTGATCCGGGCGGTGCCCAGGGTCGAGCGCGGCGAGTGCGTCAACATCGGCGTACTGCTCTACTGCCGGCAGAGCGCGCACCTGGGTGCGCGGACCCACCTGGACCAGGCCCGGCTGCTGGCGCTGGACCCGGTGGCGGACGTCGCCGGGGTGCGCCGGGCGCTGCACGGGATCGAGGCCGTCTGCGCGGGCGGGCCGGCGGCCGGCCCGGCGGCGGCCGACAGCCCCGGACAGCGGTTCCGCTGGCTGACGGCGCCGCGCAGCGCGATCGTCCAGCCGGGGCCGGTGCACACCGGGCTGACCGGCGACCCGGAGGCCGAGCTGCGGCGGCTCTTCGACCAGTTGGTGCTCTGAACGACCCCTTCGGAGCCCGAGCGGTTGACCTGCGGACTTTTGCCCCGGTCAAAGCTTGAGTTGGTGAAGCACTCGGTCGTACCCTGGCCCCATGGGTTCGACAGCGACGACGACCGTACCGACCAACGCCGAGTTGATGGAGGCGTTGGCCGCCGTCGGCGCCGCCTACTTCCAGGACTTCGCGGGGGCGGCGGCCCGGCACGGCCTCTCCTCCTCGCAGGCGAAGGCGCTCGGCGCGGTGCAGGAGCCGGTGCCGATGCGCGCGCTGGCCGGCCGACTGGGCTGCGACGCCTCCAACGTGACCGGGATCGTCGATCGGCTGGAGTCGCTCGGCCTGGCCAACCGCGAGGCGGCGGCCGGTGACCGGCGGGTCAAGATCGTGGTGATCACCGAGCAGGGCCGCGAGATCCTCGGGCTGATCCGCGGCGAGATGAGCCGCACCCACCAGGCCTTCGAGGCGATGACCGACGAGCAGCGGGTGTCGCTGCACTCGATCTGCGCGCAGGTGCTGCCGGTGCTCGCCGGCCGCTCCACCGGCGCCGTGCAGGTGCCGGCCGGGTGACGGTCGGGAGTGCTGCCGGGCCGGGCCGGCCGTCGGGCCCGGTCCGCCGCCGCTCGCGCTGACCTCGGCTGTTAGGCTTGCGAAGCGTGAGCGCGAAGCCCCAGATCCCCAATGTCCTGGCCTCCCGGTACGCCTCGGCGACCCTGGCCCAGCTGTGGTCCCCCGAGCACAAGGTGGTCCTCGAGCGCCATCTGTGGCTCGCCGTCCTGAAGGCCCAGCAGGACCTCGGCGTCGAGGTGCCCGCCGGTGCCGTCGCCGACTACGAGCGGGTGATCGACCAGGTCGACCTCGGCTCGATCGCCGCCCGCGAGCGGGTCACCCGGCACGACGTGAAGGCGCGGATCGAGGAGTTCAGCGACCTCGCCGGCCACGAGCAGATCCACAAGGGCATGACCTCCCGGGATCTGACCGAGAACGTCGAGCAGCTGCAGATCCGCCAGTCGCTGGAGCACGTCCGCGACCGCACGGTCGCCGTGCTGGTCCGCCTGGGCCGGCTCGCCGCCCAGCACTCCGAGCTGGTGATGGCCGGCCGGTCGCACAACGTCGCCGCGCAGGCCACCACCCTGGGCAAGCGCTTCGCGACCGTCGCCGACGAGCTGCTGGTCGCCTTCCGCCGGCTGGAGGAGCTGATCGCCCGCTACCCGCTGCGCGGGATCAAGGGCCCGGTGGGCACCGCCCAGGACATGCTGGACCTGCTCGGCGGCGACACCGAGAAGCTCGCCGAGCTGGAGCGCCGGGTGGCCGGCCACCTCGGCTTCGACAACGTGCTCACCAGCGTCGGCCAGGTCTACCCGCGCTCGCTGGACTTCGAGGTGCTCACCGCGCTCGTCCAGCTCTCGGCCGCGCCGTCCAGCCTGGCCAAGACGATCCGCCTGATGGCCGGCCACGAGCTGGTCACCGAGGGGTTCAAGGAGGGCCAGGTCGGCTCCTCCGCGATGCCGCACAAGATGAACACCCGCTCCTGCGAGCGCGTCAACGGCCTGGCCGTCATCCTGCGCGGTTACGCGTCGATGACCGCCGAGCTGGGCGGCGACCAGTGGAACGAGGGCGACGTCTCCTGCTCGGTGGTGCGCCGGGTCGCGCTGCCGGACGCCTTCTTCGCCTTCGACGGTCTGCTGGAGACCTTCCTGACCGTCCTCGACGAGTTCGGCGCCTTCCCCGCCGTGATCGAGGCCGAGCTGGACCGCTACCTGCCGTTCCTGGCCACCACCAAGGTGCTGATGGGCGCGGTGCGCGCGGGCGTCGGCCGGGAGACCGGGCACGAGGTCATCAAGGAGCACGCCGTCGCCTCGGCGCTGGCGATGCGGGCCGGCGCGCGGGAGAACGAGCTGCTGGACCGGCTGGCCGCCGACGAGCGGATCCCGCTGGACCGGGCCGCGCTGGACGCGCTGCTGGCCGACCGGCTCTCCTTCACCGGTGCGGCCGGTGCCCAGGTCGCCGAGGTGGTCCGCCGGATCGAGACCGTCGCCGCCGCCTACCCCGAGGCCGCCAAGTACGCTCCGGGTGACATCCTCTGACGCTTCGTCAGTCCTCTGTGGGCCCCGCTGCCGATCCGGTGGCGGGGCCCTCGCCGTGTCTGGCGCCGACATGGCCCGGGTCCAGCGGAGGGGCGGTGCCGCAGGCGTAGCGGCAGTCCGGCTCGGCGACCGGGTGGTCCTCGGGGGCCAGGACGTTGCCCCGGACGGTGGTGAACGCGATCACGCCGCCGGCTGCCAGCAGTCCGGCGCAGATCAGCATCGCGATCCGGAAGGCGGAGTCCACCGAGGCGGGCACCCGGTAGGCATCGCCGCTGAGCCCGGCCAGCGCGGGCAGGGCGGCCACCGCGAGCAGACCGGCCGCGCGGGCGGCGGCGTTGTTGACGCCGCTGGCGATCCCGGCGTGCCGGACCTCCACCGCCGCGAGCACCGTCGCGGTGAGCGGTGCGACCAGCAGGACCATCCCGCAGCCCATCACGGTCACGGCCGGCAGGACGTCCGTCCAGTAGGAGGCGTCCGCGCCGATCCGCAGCATCAGCAGCACGCCCGCCGCGCAGACCAGCGGCCCCACGGTGAGCGGGATCCGCGGGCCGATCCGCTTGCCGAGCCGGCCGGCCCGGGCGGACAGCGCGAGCATCAGCACGGTGATCGGGACCAGGGCCAGCCCGGAGACCAGCGGGGAGAAGCCCGAGACGATCTGCAGCTGCACGACCAGCAGGAAGAACACGCCGCTGAACGCGGCGTAGACGCAGAGGGTGACCAGGTTCACCGCGGTGAACAGGCGCGAGGAGAAGAGGCCGAGCGGCAGCATCGGCTCCGCGACGCGGCGCTCGACCACGACGAAGGCGGCGCCCAGCAGCAGACCGGCCGCGCCGGCCGCCCAGACCCGGGGGGAGAGCCCCTCGCCCGCGGCCGTCAGCGCGTAGGTGACCGAGCCCAGGGCCAGCGCGGCCAGCGCCGCGCCGAGGGCGTCGAAGCGGCCCGTCGCGCTCTCGTCCCGGCTCTCCGGGACGTGCCGGGAAGCCACCGCCACCACCAGGACGGCGAGCGGGACGTTCAGCAGGAAGATCCACCGCCAGCCCGGGCCGTCCACCAGCCAGCCGCCGAGGAACGGGCCGATCGCGGCCGACACCCCGCCGAGGCCGGACCAGAGGCCGACCGCCGCCGAGCGGTCGTCCGGGTGGAACACGGCCTGGAGCATCGCCAGCGAGCCCGGGGTGAGCAGCGCGCCGCCGATGCCCTGCACCGCGCGGGCCGCGACCAGCACTTCGATGGTGGGCGCCGCGGCGCAGGCCGCCGAGGCGGCGGCGAACCAGAGCACGCCGATCAGGAAGACGCGGCGCCGGCCGTAGCGGTCCCCGAGTGCGCCGCCGAGCAGGATGAGGCCGGCCAGCGTCAGCAGGTAGGCGTTGAGCGTCCATTGCAGGGCTTCGAGCGGGGCGCCGAGATCGGTGCCGATCCGGGGCAGGGCGACGTTGACCACGGTGCTGTCGAGCATCGCCATGCTGGAGCCGAGCACCGTCGCCAGTACTACCCAGCGGCCCTGCGCGGTGCCCAGGCGCAGGGTGCCGGCCTCGGAGGTGGCCACCGCCTGATCGTGCGCCCCGGGAGCCGACGTGACAAGGCTCACCGGGGGTGTGTCGGCAGATGGCTTTCCGTAGGTGATCGCATGCGGACGGACACCGAAATCGGCGGAGCGTCGTGGATCAGTGGCACGCGGTGAATCGATTGTGCACATACCGTGCAGCCGATCATTCGGAGTGTCACGGCCTTCCCGGCATTGGTTGTCGATTCAAGAGATCGACATTGCTTCACCCGGATGGATGGGCTTTAGTTCAGCGACCGCCCGGCATTGGCCCGGGTGGCCACCGGGTGGAACGCCTAGTCCTGCCGCTGCCCGGTGGTACGAACCGAACTCTGTACGGCAGGAGCGGGGGACCCAAAGGTAAGTCGCCGGACCGGAATTCGCGGTCCGGCTTGGGGTGAAGCCGCGCTATGCGGCCGGGCAACTCCAGCCCGAACCCGACAGCTCACCTCGCAGGCGTCGGAGAGGAAATTCCCCATGCCCGCACAGGCTCGTCGTATCGCCCTGCCCCGCGCCGCCCGCATCGGCATCGCCACCGCCGTGACCGGCGCCGCCTTCGCCCTTCCGCTGGTGACCACCATCAGCGCCCAGGCCCACACCGCCCCGGCCGCGAAGCCCGCGCAGACCAGCACCTGGACCGGCGCCACCAGCGTCGACGCCACCCCGGCCGCCGCCGCGCAGCCGGCCGCCGAGGCCGCCAAGCCCGCCGCCGCTCCGGCCGAGGAGAGCTACAAGGTCGTCGGCGGGGACACCCTGTCGAAGATCGCCGACGCCAAGCAGGTCGAGGGCGGCTGGCAGGCGCTGTACGACCACAACCGCTCGGTCGTCGGTGCCAACCCGAACCTCATCTTCCCGGGTCAGCAGCTCGCGCTCGGTGCCAAGGCCGCCACCGCTCCGGCCGCCGCCGAGGCCGCCAAGCCGGCAGCCCCCGCCGTCAAGCCGCAGGAGTCGGTGAAGCCGGCTGCCAAGCCCGCCGCCCCGAAGCCGGTCCAGGCCGCCAAGCCCGCGCAGGCCCCGGCCACCAAGCCGGCCGCCCCCGCCGCCAAGCCGGCCGCTCCGGCCGTCACCCCGGCTCCGGCCGCCCCGGCCGCCACCTCCGGTTACGTCGCCCCGGTCGCCAACCCGAAGCTCGGCACCGCCTACGGCGTGGCCGGCTCGATGTGGTCCTCCGGCCACCACACCGGCGCCGACTTCGTCGCCTCCACCGGCACCCCGCTGCGCGCCATCGCGGCCGGCACCGTGGTCAAGGCCGGCAACGGCGGCGCCTACGGCAACGAGGTCGAGATCAAGCTCGCCGACGGCAAGTACGCCCAGTACGCGCACCTGTCCTCGATCGGCGTGAAGATCGGTCAGACCGTCACCGCCGGCCAGCAGATCGGCCTCTCGGGTGCGACCGGCAACGTGACCGGCCCGCACCTGCACTTCGAGATCCGCACCGGCTCGGAGTACGGCTCGGACATCGACCCGATCGCCTACCTCCGGGCGCACGGCGTCTCCATCTGACCTGGGGTCGGACCACCGCTGGGTGCGGGGCGAACGACCTCCCGGGATGGTCATGTCGGGTGACCGCTCGACCGGGTGATCGCCGCACCACCAGTGGAACATGGGCGCGGGACACGCCCAGGCCGGCCCGGCTCGCGAATATCCTTCGCGAGCCGGGCCGGCCGCTTTTTGTTTTCCCTGTTCTTCCGCGGGCCGGTCCCGGTTCGAAGCAGCCCCCCCTGTGACGGGAGGCGCGGCGGCTGACCCGCCTTTGCGGCAGCGTGCGCTTTCCGGATTCCGGTGTCGGCCCGTCCGGACCGGTTCCGGATGGTTCCCGCCCCGAATGCGGACGGCCCGCCCGGGGTCGGACGGGCCGTCAAATCCGCCGGGCAATTTCCGCGGCGGGTGGCGGGTGGCGGGTGCGGTCACGGCTCCGGTCACGGCTCCGGATTCGCCCGATGACCGGTCGGGACCGATGACCGGTCAGGACCGGTGGGCGGGCAGGTCGCTGTTCGCGGCGGTCAGCAGCTGGTGCACCCGGTGGCCGAACTCGTCCGCGTCCCGGGCCGGCTCGGGGAAGACCAGACGGACGTCGCGGTGGCCGTACGGGTGGTCCAGGCGGAGCACCAGGCCGTACCGGTCGAGGGCGAGCGGGCGGATGTCGGGGCGGCCGGCGAGCAGCTCCTGGTCCAGCAGCCGGGTGAGCAGGGCGAGGGCGTCCGGGTGGTCGTCGGCGAGGTGGGTGAGCATCGCGGCCTCGAAGCGGGCGAGCGGGTCGGGCGCGGCGAGGGAGAGGTCGGCGCCGGTGAGGGCGGTGGTGCCGTACGGGGTGGAGAGGACGGCGTGCGCGACGTCGAGTCGGAGGTGGACGCTGAGGCCGTCGTCGGCGAGGTGGGCGAGGTGGAGCCGGCCGGCCAGGGTGAGGCGGCCGCGGACGCGGTCGCGGACGGCGACGGGGGCGATGTCGGTGAGGTCCAGGACGACGGGGAGGCCGTCCTGTTCGCGGGTGACGGCGAGCGTGAGCGGCGCGTCGAGCGGGGCGCGCAGGCGCAGCCGGGAGCCGTGCACCGACACCGGGCTGTCCAGGTCGTGGTGCTCGCCGCCGGCGCGGATCACCACCGAGGAGGTGGCGGTGAGCAGGCTGCAGACCCGTTCGGCGGCGGTGGGTTCGGGCGCCTCGACGTCGACGGGGCTGGGGCTCATGACGACCTCCGGTAGTTAGGTGAGCCTAACCTAATCATTTCGACCGGGGAGGGCAAGGTGCGCGGGGCGGTTCGGGGTCGGGATCCGCGGCATGGCGCCAGGTGGATTGCAGATGGAGATAACGAGCGCTTGCAAGTATCCGGCGCGCGGTCGTATTGTCGACGCTGGTAGTTGCACACGCAATCGTTTGTACGCTCTGGAAAGCGGTCCCCTCATGCCCCTCGCGCTCCTGGCGCTGGCGATCAGCGCCTTCGGCATCGGCACCACCGAGTTCGTGATCATGGGCCTGCTGCCCGAGGTCGCCGGCGACTTCTCGGTGTCCATCCCCACCGCCGGTCTGCTCATCTCCGGCTACGCACTCGGCGTCGTGATCGGCGGCCCGCTGCTCACCGTCCTCGGCACCCGGATCCCCCGCAAGGGGATGCTGCTGATGCTGATGGGCCTGTTCATCGCGGGCAACCTGGTCTCCGCCGTCGCGCCCGCCTTCGGTCTGCTGCTGGTCGGCCGGGTGCTCGCGGCCTTCGCGCACGGCGCCTTCTTCGGCATCGGCTCGGTGGTCGCCGCCGGTCTCGTCGCCCCGCACAAGCGCGCGGGTGCCATCGCCCTGATGTTCACCGGGCTCACCGCCGCCAATGTGCTCGGCGTCCCGATGGGCACCCTGCTCGGCCAGCACTTCGGCTGGCGCTCCACCTTCTTCGTGGTCGCGGCGCTCGGCGCGATCGGCTTCGCCGGCATCGCGGCCCTGGTGCCCGTCCAGCCGCGCGCCGAGGACACCCGGCTCGGCCCGGAGCTGGCCGTCTTCCGCAAGCCGCAGATCTGGCTCGCGCTGAGCATGACGGTGCTCGGCTGGGGCGGCATCTTCGCGATGTTCACCTACATCACGCCGATGATGACCGAGATGGCGGGCTTCGCCCCCTCCAGCGTGACCTGGCTGCTCTTCCTCTTCGGCGTCGGCCTGTTCGTCGGCAACCTGCTCGGCGGCTGGTTCGCCGACCGGGCGCTGATGCGCAGCCTGTACGTGATCCTGGCGGTCCTGGCGGTGCTGCTCTTCGCCTTCACCCTCGCCTCGCACAGCAAGGCCGGCGCGATCGCCACCATCCCGCTGATCGGGGTGTTCGGCTTCGCGACCGTCGCACCGCTGCAGAAGCGGGTGATGGACCAGGCCGCCGGCGCGCCCACGCTGGCCTCGGCCGCCAACATCGCGGCCTTCAACCTGGGCAACGCGCTCGCCGCCTGGCTCGGCGGGCTGGTCATCTCGGCCGGGCTCGGCTACGACGCGCCGAACTGGGTGGGCGGGCTGATGGCCGCCCTCGCCCTGGGCGTCGCGCTGCTCTCCGGCGCGCTGGAGCGGCGGGCCGGCGGCGCGCCCGGCCCGGTGGTGGCGCGCGGTGGCGCGGCCGTCGAGCAGGCGGTCACCGCCGGGCGGTGAGACCACCGGCCCGGTACGCGAAGGGGCCCGGACGCTCGTCCGGGCCCCTTCGCGTACCGCGCCGGCGGGTCAGCCGATCACGGCCTGCGCGTCGATCTCGACCAGCATCGGCTCCTGCGGCAGCTCGACGAAGATCGTGGTGCGGCAGGGCTTCACCCCGCCCGGCGCGATGTTCTCCTCGATGAACGCGGCGTAGACCTCGTTCATCAGCGGGAAGTCGGCCCGCTTGGTCAGGTAGACGCGGAACATCACCACGTCCTCGATGGTGGCGCCGCCGGCCTCCACGATCGCCTTGACGTTCTCCAGCGTCCGGCGGGTCTGCGCCTTCACGTCGCCGTGGTGCAGGTACTCGCCGGTGGCCGGGTCCTGCGGGCCCTGGCCGGAGACCTGCAGGATGGGGCCCTTGCGGACGCCCTGGGAGAACATCCAGGCCGGGGCGGGGGCGCCGTCGGTGCGGATCTCGGTCTTGTCGCTCATGAGCTTCCTCGGTTGGTGGGGCGGGTCGGCCGGTTCGGGGCTGGTTCGGGGTTCGGGGGTCGGCCGGTTCGGGGCTGGTTCGGGGGGCCGGGGTCGGCCGGGGTCAGCCGGTCCGGGGGGTCTGTCCGCAGTCGGCGGAGACGGCGCGGGCGGTGGCGAGCAGTTGGGGCAGCAGCTCCAGCACCTGCTCGTAGGGGAGGACGACGTCGGGGACGGAGATCGAGGCGGCGGCGACGACGCGTCCGCTGGCGTCCCGGATCGGCGCGGCCACGCAGTTGATGAAGGCCTCGTGCTCGGCGTGGTCCTGCGCCCAGCCCTGGGCCGCGACCTTCTCCAGCTCGGCGAGCAGCGCCTCGGGGGTGGTCAGGGTGCGGGCGGTGTGCGGGGTGAAGTCGATGCCGGCCACCACCCGGCGCCGCTCGGGCACCGGCAGGTCGGCGAGCAGCACCTTGGAGACGGCGGCGCTGTGCAGGGCCGCCCGCAGGCCGATCCGCGAGTACATCCTGACCGGGTGGCGCGAGTCGTACTTGTCGATGTAGACCACCTCGCCGCCCTCGTACGCGGCCAGGTGCACGGTCTGGCCGGTGGCGGCGTTCAGTTCGGCCAGGTGCGGCGCGGCGATCCGGCGCACGCCGCGCTGCTCCAGGGCGAGGCCGGAGAGGGCGAAGAGGCCGGCGCCGAGGTGGTAGCGGTAGGCCGGGTCGCGGTAGACGAATCGTTCCTCTTCGAGGCTCTGGAGCAGCCGCAGCACCGTGGTCTTGTGCACGCCGAGCAGCTCGGCGAGCTGGTCCAGGGAGCGCTCGCCCTCGCCGAGCTCGGCGAGGATGCGCAGGGCGCGGGTGACGGTCTGGCTCATCGTGCTCCAAGGGCCGGGGAGGCGGCCGGTCGGGGGTCGGAGGCACCGCCCCCGGGCACCGGCCCCGCCGTCGCGGACAGGACCGGCCCGGGCGGCACCGCCGCGGGCAGTACGGGGGACACGATGCCATCCGCGGAGATCCGGGTGGCGGCCCAGTCCCGGGGGGAGGCGTCCAGCAGCGCGGCGACCACCGGTTCGGGCGGCAGCTCGGCCTGGTCCCCGTGGGCGGTGAGCGCGCAGGCGGCGCTGAGGTGGCCGAGCCGCAGCCGGCGGCGCTGGTCCAGGCCGCGCACGGTGGCCGCGAGGTAGCCGGCCGCGAAGGCGTCGCCCGCGCCGGTGGCCTCGACCACCTCGACGGCCAGGGCCGGCTCGGTGACGGCGGTGCCGTCCCGCTCCAGCGCGGTGACCGTCCGGGCGGCGTCCTTGACGACCACGGTGGCGGGGGAGGGGAAGCGGCGGCGCAGCGCCGACGGGTCGCCGGTGCCGAAGGCGGCCTCGCCCTCGTCGGCGCCGAGCAGCAGCAGATCGGCCGCGTCCAGCAGCGGGGGCAGTACGGCCGGGTCGCGGTCGAGCCAGAGCGCGGGGCGCCAGTTCAGGTCGAAGCTGGTCAGCCGGCCGGGGCGGCGCTCGGCGAGCAGGGCGCGCAGCAGGGCCAGGCAGTCGTCGGACAGGGCCGCGGTGATGCCGGACAGGTGCAGCAGTCGGGCGCCGGCCAGCAGGCGGACGGCCGCCGGGTCCTCCAGCAGGGCGGGGGAGAGCGCGGAGGCGGCCGAGCCGCGCCGGTGGTAGTGCAGCCGGCTGCGCCCGGGCCCGAGGTCGTGGCGGGCGCCGGTGGAGCCGCCGACCTCCTTGAGGTAGAGGCCGGTCGGGCGGTGCGGGTCCACGGCGACGGCCGAGACGTCCACCCCGCGGGCGGCGACCTCGCCGACCAGGCGGCGGCCGAAGCCGTCGTCGCCCACCCGGCTGATCCAGGCGCTCGACACGCCGAGCGCCGCCAGCGCGCCCGCCACGTTGGACTCGGCGCCGCCGACCGAGAGGTGGAAGTTCTCCACCTCCTCCAGCGGGCCCGGGCGGTCCGGCAGCAGCACGGCCATGGACTCGCCGACGCAGACCGCCGTCGGGGTCGCCGGCCGCTGCCCAGGTGTCGCCCGGTCCGCTGCTGCCGGGTCCGTTGCCGCCCGGTCCGCCCTCGCCCGGTCCGCCCTCGCCCGGTCCGTTGCCGCCCGGTCCGCCTTCGGCCGGTTCGCCGCCGTGCCCCGTGCCGCCGGGCTGCCCGCCGTCGGGCTGTCGAGCGGCGGGGTGCCCGAGCTCGCGGCGGCGTCCTGTCGGGGCATCTGGTGGGCTCCTCGTGTGCGGCGGCTGACCGTGTCCGTTGACCTTCGTCCGGCGCCGATGCTAGAACCGTGATGCCAGCATGTGCAACCCTCGTTGCACATGTTGCAACACGTAAGGAGAAGACGGTGGACCAGACCTTCGTAAGCAGCGGCACCGGGCCGGGCATCGACCCCGACGCGGTGGCGGCCCTCGCCGACGAGGTGCTCGACTGGCGGTTCAAGGCGCTGCCGCCCGCCGCCTGGGGGTCGAGCGTGCGCGACTACCTCGCCACCGGGCCCACCCTCGCCGGGTTCGGCACCCCGTTGCTCACGCTGGACGCCGCGGCGCTCGACCACAACGTGCGGACGATGGCCGACTGGTGCGCCAAGGCGGGCGTGGCGCTCGCCCCGCACGGCAAGACGACCATGGCCCCCGCGCTCTGGCAGGCGCAGCTGGACGCCGGCAGCCACGGCATCACCCTGGCCAACCTGCCGCAGGTCCGGGTGGCGAGGGCGTTCGGCGTCCAGCGGATCCTGCTGGCCAACACCCTGCTCGACCCGGCCGGGCTCGGCTGGCTCGCCGCCGAGCTGGCCGCCGACCCGTCGTTCGCGTTCGTTTCCTGGGTGGACTCCACCGACAGCGTCCGGCTGATGGACGAGGCACTGCGGGCGGCCGGCGCCGAACGGCCGGTCGAGGTGCTGATCGAACTCGGCGGCCCCGGCGGGCGCACCGGCGCGCGCGGTGTCGACGCCGCCGTGGAGGTCGCCGCCGCGGTGCTGCGCGCACCGATGGTGCGGCTGGCGGGGATCGGCGGCTACGAGGGTGCGCTGGCCCACGACGCGAGCGCCGACGGCCTGGCCACCGTCCGCGGCTACCTGCGCGCACTCGCCGACCTGCACGGGCGGCTGGCCGGCGCCTACGCCGACGGGGCCCCGCCGGTGGTCACGGCCGGCGGCAGCGCCTACTTCGACCTGGTGGTCGAGGAGCTGGCCGCGCTGCCGGAGGCCGCCGTGGTGCTGCGCTCGGGCGCCTACATCGCCCACGACGACGGCTTCTACCGGGGGATCTCGCCGCTGGTCCGGGGCGCCGGCCCGGCGCCCTTCCGCGGCGCCCTGCACGGCTGGGCGCGGGTGGTCTCCCGGCCGGAGCCGCAGCTGGCCCTGCTGGACGCCGGCAAGCGCGACCTGCCCTTCGACGAGGGCCTGCCGGAGCCGCAACTCGTCCGGGGCGGACCGGTGTTGACCGGCACGGCGGCCCGGATCACCGCGCTCAACGACCAGCACGCCTTCCTGCGCGACGCGGGCGACCTCGCGCCGATCGGCGCGGTGCTGCGGCTCGGGGTCTCCCACCCGTGCACCGCCTTCGACAAGTGGACGCTGCTCCCGGTGCTGGACGACGCCTCCGCCGCGGACCCGAAGGTCACCGGCCTGGTCAGGACGTATTTCTGATGGATCGTCAGTCCACGGGAGAGGGTGGCCGGTCCTCGGGCGGTGACCTCGTCTTCAAGGGGGCCACCGTCGTCGACGGCACCGGCGCCGACCGGTACCGGGCCGACGTCCGGATCGGGCAGGGGCGGATCGCCGAGGTCGGGCACGGCCTCGGCGCCACCCGGGAGGTGGACGCCGACGGTCTGGTGCTGGCCCCCGGCTTCATCGACATGCACGCCCACTCCGACCTCGCCCTGCTGCTCGAACCCGACCACCCCGCCAAGGTCACCCAGGGCGTCACCTGCGAAGTCCTCGGCCAGGACGGGCTCTCGTACGCACCGGTGGACGACGGCACGCTACCGGCGCTGCGCCGCCAGATCGCCGGCTGGAACGGTGACCCGGAGGGCTTCGACTGGGACTGGCGCACCGTCGGCGGGTACCTGGACCGGCTGGACCGGACCGGCCCTGCCGTCAACGCCTGCTACCTCGTCCCGCACGGCTCGCTGCGGATGCTCGCGATGGGCTGGGAGAACCGGGCGCCGAGCCCCGCCGAACTGGACCGGATGCGCGAACTGCTGGCCCAGGGCCTGGCGGAGGGGGCGGTCGGCCTCTCCAGCGGACTGACCTACACGCCCGGGATGTACGCCGACACCGCCGAACTGGTCGCGCTCTGCCGGGTGGTCGCCGAGTACGGCGGCTTCCACGCACCGCACCAACGCTCCTACGGCGCCGGGGCGTTGGAGGGGTACGCCGAGATGGTGGAGATCGCCCGCCGGTCCGGCTGCCCGCTGCACCTGACCCACGCCACCATGAACTTCGGCGTCAACCAGGGGCGGGCCGGCGAACTGCTCGACCTCGTCGACCGGGCGCTCGACGAGGGCATCGACCTCACCCTGGACAGCTACCCGTACCTGCCCGGCTCCACCACGCTGGCCGCCCTGCTGCCCGGTTGGGCCACCGAGGGCGGCCCGCAGGCCACCCTGGCCCGGCTCGGCGACGCGGCCGCGCGCGAGCGGATCCGGTACGAGGTGGAGGAGAAGGGCAGCGACGGCTGCCACGGGGTGGTCACCGACTGGGCGACCATCCAGCTCTCCGGCGTCCGGAACCCGCAGCTGGCGGGTGCGGTCGGCCGGACCGTCGCCCAACTCGCCGCCGAACAGGGCCGCAGCGGGACGGAGGTCTTCCTCGACCTGCTGCAACGGGACGAGTTGGCCACCACCATCCTCCAGCACGTCGGCCACGAGGAGAACGTCCGGGCGATCATGCGTCACCGCGCGCACACCGTCGGCAGTGACGGTCTGCTCGTCGGGGCCCGGCCGCACCCGCGCGCCTGGGGGACGTTCCCCCGCTATCTCGCGCACTACGGGCGGGAGTTGGGCGTGCTCACGCTGGAGCAGGCGATCGCCCGGATGACCGGCCGCCCCGCCGCCCGGCTGCGGCTGGACCGGCGCGGCCGGATCGCTCCCGGATTCCACGCCGACCTGGTGCTCCTCGACCCCGAACGCGTCCAGGACACCGCCACCTTCGAGCACCCCCGGCGGCCCGCCGCCGGAATCGAGCACGTCTACGTCAACGGCACCGCCGTCGTCCGGCAGGGCCGCACCACGGGCGCCCGGCCCGGGCGCGCCCTGCGCCGAACCGATCGAGGAACCCGAGCCCTATGAACCCCACGCCTTCCGTGCTCGCCCGCCTTCGGGCGGTGCTGGTCGCCTCGCCCGTCATCGCCGTCGTCCGCGCTCCCCGGATACCGGACGCCGCCGCACTCTGCGCCGCGCTCGCCGAGGGCGGCATCAACCTGACCGAATTCACCTACACCACACCGGAGGTGACGACCCATCTGCAGCGCGCCGCGCGGGAGGGCTGGCGGGTCGGGGTCGGTACCGTGCTGACCGCGGAGCAGGCCGAGGAGGCGATCGCCGTCGGCGCCTCGTTCCTGGTCACGCCCGGGCTCCGGCCGGAGGTGGCCCGGGCCGCGCACGCCGCCCGGGTGCCGGTCGTGCTGGGCGCGCTCACGCCCACCGAGGTCGCCCGGGCCGTGGACCTCGGCGCCGCCGCCGTCAAGATCTTCCCGGCCCGGGCGTTCGGGCCCGGCTACCTCAAGGACCTGCGCGGCCCGTACCCGGACGTTCCGCTGGTCGCCTCCGGCGGCGTCAACGCGGGCAACGCCGCGGAGTTCCGCGCGCAGGGTGCGCTCGCGGTCTGTGCGGGGACGGACGTGGTGGCGCCGGAGGTCGTCGCGGCCGGGGACTGGGCGGAGATCACCCGCCGGGCCAAGGTGTTCACCCAGGCCTGCGCGGTGGGCGGCCGGTAGCCGGCGGGGGCCGGGGCGGCCGCGGGGTCGGGGCCGGAGCGGCCGCGGGGCCTGCGGGGCCGGCGGGGGCGGGGGCGGCCGCGGGGCCGGGGCGGCCCGGGATCGGGTCCCGGGGAGGGGGAGTGCCGGAGGGGGACTGTCGGGACGGCCGGGATTGGACGAGAATCGGGGGGCCAGGCCCCCGGCACCCGGCAGGAGGATCCACCCCATGACCTCGACCCGCCCCGGCCCCGACTGGCTGGCCGACGCCGTCCTCTACCAGATCTATCCGCAGACCTTCGCCGACTCCGACGGCGACGGCATCGGCGACTTCGCAGGCATCGCCGAGCGCCTCGACCACCTGGCCTGGCTGGGCGTCGACACGGTCTGGCTGAACCCCTGCTTCGCCTCGCCGTTCCGCGACGCCGGCTACGACGTCAGCGACTACCTCGCGCCCGCCCCCCGGTACGGCACCACCGAGGACCTGGCCGCGCTGGTCGAGGCGGCGCGGGGCCGGGGGATCCGGATCCTGCTCGACCTGGTCGCCGGCCACACCTCCGACCGGCACCCCTGGTTCCTGGCCGCCGCCGAGGATCCGGGCGACCACCGCTACATCTGGTCGGACCGGCCGGTCGACGGCTTCGTGGCCTCGCCCGGCAGCCGCCCCGGCTGGTACCGGCCGAACTTCTTCGACTGCCAGCCCGCGCTCAACTTCGGCTACGCGCAGAGCCGTTCCGACCAGCCCTGGCGCCAGCCGGTGGACGCCGACGGCCCGCGCGCCAACCGCGCCGCGCTGCGCGGGATCATGGCGCACTGGCTGGGCCTCGGCCTGGCGGGCTTCCGCGTCGACATGGCCTCCTCGCTGGTCAAGGACGACCCCGGGTTCGTCGAGACCGCCAAGCTCTGGACCGAGCTGCGCGACTGGCTCGACCGCGCCCACCCGCAGGCCGCGCTGCTCGCGGAGTGGGGCGACCCGGCCACCGCGGTCGCGGCCGGGTTCCACGCCGACTTCTTCCTGCAGTTCGGCGGCGCCGACCACGGCCTGCCGCTGCGCTCGCTCTGGAACAACGGCGCCGGCACGGTCGAGGAGCACTGGAAGCAGGACCCCTGCTACTTCGAGGCCGAGGGCCGCGGCACCCCGCGGACCTTCCTCGACGCCTGGCGCGACGCCGCCGAACTCACCGACGGAGCCGGGTACATCGCGCTGCCCACCGCGAACCACGACTTCTCCCGGCTCGCCACCGGCCCGCGCACCGCCGAACAGCTCGCCCCGGCCTTCGCCTTCCAGCTCACCTGGCCCACCCTGCCGGCGGTCTACTACGGCGACGAGATCGGCATGCGGTACCTGCCCGGGCTGCCCGACGTGGAGGGCAGCGTGCTCGGTCCGCAGTACAACCGGGCGGGCTCGCGCACGCCGATGCAGTGGGAGCCCGGGGCGAACGCGGGCTTCTCCGCCGCGCCCGCCGAGCGGCTCTACCTGCCGGTCGACTCCGATCCGCACCGCCCGGACGTCGCCACGCAGCGGGCCGACCCGACGTCGCTGCTGCACACCGTCCGGCGCCTGATCGCGCTTCGACGGGCCCACCCGGGCCTGGGGTCGGGCGGCACGGTCGAGGTCCGCAGCGCCGGGTACCCGCTGGTGTACACCCGGGCGGGGCGGTACCTGGTCGTGGTCAATCCGCGGCGGGAGCCGGGCGCGGTGCCGCTCGGGTCGGCGCTGCCGGGCGGGGGCTCCGGGGCTTCCGGGGCGGTCGGCCCGGCCCGGGTGCGGCCGCTGGACGTGCAGGGAGTGCGGGTGGTCGACGGCGAGCTGCGGGCGGACGGGTTCTCGTACGGAGTGTTCGAGCTGGGCTGAGCCGGGGCGGGGCTTCCGGGGCCGGGTCCGTGCCGGGGCCGGGGTTCGTGCCGGGGCCGGGGCCGTGCCGGGGCCGGGGCTTTCGCGCGCCCCGGTAATGGTTGTACACTGCATCCAGATGGTTGCATTTACCATCTGTTCTGGATGCGGCACCGGAGGATGAAACGAACGCCATGCGCTCACCCCAGACCACCGCGGCAGCGCCCACCCTGGGGCACTCGCTCAAGCACCTCGCCGTCCACCTGCTCACCCCGCTGCTGATGTGCCTGGGCATGGCGCTCGCCTACCAGGGCGCGTTCCACCAGCCCGAGCCGCACCACCTGAAGGTCGCCGTCGTCGGCACCTCCGCGCAGGCGCAGGGCCTCGCGGACGCCGTCCGGGCCAAGGCCGGCCCGGCGCTCGACGTCAGCACCCTGCCCACCCGGGAGGCCGCCGAGCAGCAACTCCGGGACCGCGAGCTGGTCGGCGCGTTCCTGCCGGACGCCCGGAGCCCCGAACTCATCGTCGCCAAGGGTGGGTCCGACACCTCCGCGATGGCGGCGGAGGCGGTGTTCCAGAACGTCACCGACAAGCAGGGCGTGCCGCTGGCCGTCACCGACCTGACCACGCCCAGCAAGGGCGATCCGACCGGTCAGGGCCTGTTCTTCCTGCTGGTCGCGCTCAGCATCGGCTCCTACGCGAGCGTCGCGGTGATCGGTGCGGCCGGCGCCGCGCTCGGCATGCGGATCCGGGCCCTGGTCGGCCTCGCCGTCTCGCTGGCGGTGAGCGTGATCGGCATCGTCACCGCCGGACCGGTCTTCCACGTGGTGGACCACGACCTGGCGGCCGTCTGGGCGCTCGGCTGGCTGTACTCGGCGGGTGTCATCGCGATCGGCATCGGTCTGCACAGCTTCCTGAAGCGGTGGACCACGCTGACGATGATGGTGCTGTTCGTGATGCTGAACTTCACCACCTCCGGCGGCATCTACCGACCCGAGCTGCAGAACGGCTTCTTCGGTGGCCTGCACGCGTTCTGGACCGGCGCCGGATTCATGGAGGGCGCCCGCAGCATCCTCTACTTCGACGGTGGCGCCGGGCTCGGCGGGCACGTGCTGACGCTGGCGCTCTGGCTGCTGCTGGGCGGCGCGGTGATGGCCGGCGCGGCCCGGTACGAGAAGCGCGCCCGGGCCCTCGCCCACCGGACGGCCGACGCGGCGGTCGAGGCGGCGGCCGAGGCGGAGGAGGAGATGGAGGAGGCGGTCGCTGTCTGACCGCGCCCGTCGGAAGGCTTCACCCGTCGCCACGGGCATCGGCGCCGGGTGGGGATCGGCGGCCCGTGCCCGGCCCCGGACAGGCCGGGCACGGGCCGCGGCGCCGGGATCAGGTACGGCGGGGCGGGCTGGTGAAGCAGCAGTCGCCGCAGACGCCCGCGCCGGGGCCGACCCGGTAGTAGAGGCAGCAACTGTTCCGCCGGAAGCCGGAGGTGCGCAGCGTTCCGGTGCCGGCCAGCGGCGGCCGGCGCAGCAGTTCCGCGACGAGGGCGCGGGCCCGACCGGGGGCCGCATGGGCGTCCAGCATGCGCAGCGCCCCCGCCAACGCGGAGGCGGCATTGCCGTCGAGCAGCTTGCCGGAAAGCGGTACGGCCGCTCGGACGGCGGCCGCGAGCAGCGTCAACTGGCCCTGGAGGAGCACGCGGTGCAGCCGGTCGGCGAGCTGCTCGTCGTCCGCCCGGTGCGGCTGCGCCGGTTCGTACGGCGTCCACAGGTCGATCGGCCCCTGCTCGGGCACGTGTACGTGGGCGCGGTCGGGGTCCAGCGCGGGCACCGTGCCCAGCAGGACGGCGGCGCCGAGGCCCACCGAGCAGAACCGGGCGGCCAGTCCGAGGTGCAGGATCGAGGCCGCCACCCGGAGTTCGGCGGTGCCGAGCCGGCGGGCCACCACGCGCACCCGCTCGGCGAGCGGCGCGTCAGGCCCCTGCGCGTACAGCTCGCGCAGCGGCCGGAACCCGGTCGGCGGGGCCTCGGCGGGCGAGGCGGCGGCATCCAGGGCGAAGTACGGTCCGACGGCGGCGAGTCGGCGGTAGTCGGGCGCGGTCATCGGTCGGCTGCCCGGGGGAGCGGCCGGCCCGGCGTCGAGGCGGCGGAGGCGCTGCCTGCGGGCGGGCGGTCGTCGGTCATCGCTCGGTCCTCCGGGGCGGGCCGGCAGGGTGCCGGCCGGTGACGTTGCCGGTGAGTGGTGGCGATGAACGCTACCGCGCCCCGGCACTTCGGGAGGGGCGACCGAAGGCGCCCCGGAACCGGCCGGTGCGGTAGTCGTCTTGGTCGGTGCGCGGGGCTTCGATGCCGGGGATGCGTGCAGTGGCTTCGGCGGGCGGCATCAACCGTGCGGTGCCTGCAGGCGGGGTTGGCCTGGTCGTACTGCGGGTGCCCGAGGTCGCTTGGACCGGTTGGCTGGTTGCCGTCGTACTCTCGATTCTCCCGGCCGCCGGTGTCGTCGAGGTGGTCTCTATCTGCGCTGCGGCAGGCTCCACGAACCCACGGACGTGCTGCTCGGCACCCATCTGGAGCCCAAGACCTACGACTACGCGGGCGCCGTGCTGTTCAACGCCCGCGCCTCCATGCTGCTGTGGGCGCGCTCCACCAGCTGCCTGCGGCGTGAGATCGCCGCCCGGCTCGGCCTGACCCAGAAGGCCGCCCGCGCAGTGTGGTGCGTCTCCTTCGCCAAGGTCGCTGCGTACCAGAAACGCGGCCTGGTCCAATTCCACGTCGTCATCCGACTGGATGGCTCGGAGGGTAGTACCCAGCCCCCGTCGCCCTTCGCCATGGTCACCATGCTCGCCGGTGCCATCCGGGTCACCACCGCTCGTGTCTCGGCCAGCGTCATCTCGGACGCGGTCGGGGAGGACCTCGACTTCGACGCCAGCACCGCCACCATCCTCCGCACCCTCCAGCGCACCAACAAAGCTGCCTGACCACCCTGCCAACCAAGACCATCAGCTCCGAGCGCCGTATTGCTCTCCCGGCAGCCTGTGTCGCCTCGCTGCGCGCCCATCGCGCCCAGCAGGCCCTGGAGAGGCAGAGCGCGGGCGCGAACTGGATGGACAGCAGGTACGTATTCACCCGACCCGACGGGCGCCTCATCGAACCCGCCACCCTCGCACTCCACTTCAACGCGCTCCTCCGCTGCGCCCACCTCCGGGCGATCCGGTTCCACGACCTGAGGCACTCGACCGCGACCCTCCTCCTGGAGCAAGGCGTCGAACTCGTCGTCATCAAAGAACTCCTCGCCACGCCCACATCGGCGTCACCGCCGCCGTGTACGCGCACGTCCGCCTCCGTCTCCAGCGCGACGCCATTGACCTCCTCAGCCGCACTCTCAGCAAGCCCTCCGGGGTCATTACAGACCCCGGCAACGGCGACGACCCGCCGCTTCGTGCAACCCCTGGCCGCTGACGTTGCCGTCAACTGCTGCCGTCAAACCACCCTGACAGCCAAAGCAGCCCCGCCGGAAGATACCGGCGGGGCTGCTTTGGTACGCACGCCCTCGACTAGCTTCCTGCACGCATCAATATCACACGAAACAGGACGCCCTTGTCAGCGACAGATCATCCAGCCCAGAAGGTGCATTTTAACAATTCCCCTTCTCTGCAAGCAGGGTTCGAAGGCGCCTAATTTCATCTACAAGGCGCGGCACGGCCTCTCGTGCCATTGCAATGAAGGCTGCATTCTCATCCCAGCGCTCATCGCCAGAGTCAACATAGCGCGGATGCTGAATCAGCGTTGCAGCAATTATGTCTCGGTGATCAAAGTTAGGCCACCTCTCCGCCTGGCCAGTATCCGGGACGGTGCTCACCGCCACAAGGTTCATGGCATAGTCATCATCCAATGCCCTGACGAACCAAGGAGCCGGAGTGGCCGCGGCGCACACCTCGTCGATCTCATTAAGTTCATCCTCACGCATCAAGCCGCCTTATGCCAGCACTTTCGCCCACTGGGGCGGTTCGCAGGTTTGCCGAGCGAACCGCCCCGGCATGGTCAACTAATATCGCTCACTCGAATATCCGAGATCATTGATTCTCTTATAGAACTTCTTGTCATTCGTGATAATCGACAGTCCATCCTGAATTGCCGAATGCAAGACCGAAGCATCGTCGCCACGAAGCACTGGTTTTGACGCGCCCTTCCACAAGGCCTTGACCCGAGCTTGCAGCGCAGCAACACCATCACTAGTTGAGTCCGGACCCATTCGCCCTCCCCGCGCCGACAGCCAGTTACTAATTTCCTCTGCCGAGTGCCCTCCTTCGAGGAGTTCACGATGCGCAGTCGGCGAAAGCACTGGCGCACGCCCCGCCAAAGCGGCATCCACTTCAGCGGTCTTCGCTCCGGATAGAGCATCCGTTACAGGATTTGTGTCAACTGCCACCTCGCCGCAATTGTGCACAAGGACCGGCGTGGTGCCCGCCAGCACATAGTACGTGTGGAGTTCGGCGACGGTCAGGCTGTACATGCGGGCCTGGCCGTGGATCGCGCGTACGGCGGTGATGGTGACGGACGCGCCGTCGGGGGTGGTGAGTGTGTGTCCGACGGTGAGGTCGCCGGCCATGACCCAGTCGTGGGTCGTGTCATCCCAGAAGGGGTGGTTGGACGTGGTCTTGATGGTGCTGGTGATGCCGCCGGCCTTGACGGTGACGTCGACGAGGTTGTCGTCGTCGTGCGACCACTTCGCGGTGACCGCGCGGCCGTCCTGGTTCTTGCCGGTCCACTGGTTGGCGGCTTCTACCTGGTCGCCTGGCTTGATGGTGGCGATCGGCTTGGTCGAGCCGTCGGCCATCAGGACGGGCGTGTCGGGTGTGAAGCTGCAAGGGGTTCCGAGGGGTTCCTCGGGCGGTGTCGGTTCGGCCTTCGGAGTGGCCGGGGGCTTCGGGTCGGAGGGGGTGGTCTTGGGGGTGGTCGGTTGGGCGGTCTTGGGAGCGGTGGGGCCAGTCGGCTCGGCCTTGGACGCGCCCTTGAAGAGGCCGGTCAGTGCCTTCTTGATACCGCCGGCATTCTTGATCGCCTTAGTCGCGGCCTTCGCGCCCTTGATGAGGCCGACGCCGTCGCTGGCGACCTCAACGACGGTCTCGATGACCTGTCCGGCGACGTAGTACGGGTCGTCGTGCGGGATGCCGAAGAGGTCGGCGACCGGGTTCTCGGTTGTCTGCATCGGGGTGATCCCCGCGAAGACCGGGACGCCGGTTTGCTGACCGACCGCCTCGTTGACACCGGAGAGGATGTTGTTTCCGGCCGCGTAGAAGCTGTTCACGGTGATGAAGCCGATGGCTGCGTCGGCGAAGCCAGCAGCGGTCTTCCCGACGGCCTTGGCCGTGGAGCTGATCCACTTCGGCCAGAGGCCGTCGGCATCAGCAAGGTTGACCGGGTTGTTGCTGGCGTAGGTGTAGCCCCCCATCTGGTTGGGGTCGCCGGCCATCAGCACCGGGTCGGCGGTGAGGAAGCGGCCGAGCGTGGCGTCGTAGTTCCGGGCGCCCAGGAGGTTCAGACCGGTGGCGCCGTCCAGCGGCTGGCCGACGTAGCTGCGGTTGTCCGACCAGGTGGCCGGGACAGGTCCGCGAGGTGCGCCGTACGGGTCGAAGGAGCGTCGGGTGATGGCCTTGGTCGCCGCGTCCACCTGGAGGGTGGACGTGTTCTGCGGGTTGTGGAACTGGTAGGTGAGCGCTCCGGCGCTGGAACGGACGACCGTCGTCCCGTCCGGCTGGGGGTAGTAGCGGTTGCCGCTGACGGTTGTTCCGTCGGCGGACAGGATGATCTGCTCGGCGCCGCCGAACAGGTAGAGGATGGTGCCTTCGGCTCCGCGCTGGACCAGCAGCTTGCCGGAGGCGTCGTAGAGGTAGCTGGAGGTCTTGGTGCGGGTGCCGTCGGGGGTGGTGACGGTCTTGGTGCGGCCCTCGACGTCGTAGGTGAACCCCTGGGCGGCGCCGTTGGTCGGCTTGCTGCTGTGGTCCCCCCACTTCTGGTTCGCGGCGGCCTGGTTGCAGGTGAACAGGGTGACGCGGGTGCCCGGAGCGGCACTGCTCCACGGGATGTCTATGCACATCCCGGACTGGTGGACGAGAGAGCCGTCGGCGGCGGTGTGCCAGCGTTGGCTGTCACTGTCGTCGCAGGTCCACAGCTCCAGCTCGGCGCTCTCGGTGGCCTTGCCGTCGACCGGGCGGGCGCAGGCACCGAGGACGCGTAGGGTGCCGTCCGTGCCGAGCGTCCACTGCTGGGCGCTGCCGTCGCTGCAGGTCCAGGTCTCCACCGGCGTGCCGTTGGTGTTGTTGGCGCCGGTGGCGTCCAGGCAGACCGGGGTACCGCTGGTGGCGACTGCCGACGGCAGGGTGGTGGTGGCGGTGGTGCTTCGTGAGGTGGTGTTGCCCTGGGCGTCGTACTGGGGTGTCAGGCTCGCGGTGTAGGTGGGGCCGCTGGGCGCGTTGACGCTGGCGGGCCACTTCTGGTGCGGGAGGCCGTTGCAGGTCCAGAGGCCGAGCTGGGCGCCCGGTGTCCGGATCGCCCCGGGGATCTCCAGGCAGAACGTGGAGGAGTGGACGAGGGCGCCGTCGGCACCGTCCGTCCACTGCTGGCTGTTGCTGCCGTCGCAGGTGACCAGCTCGACCTTGGCGCCCGCGTAGCCGTTCCCGCCGACCGGTCGGGCGCACTTGCCGAGGGCACGCAGGGTGCCGTCGCCCGGGCGGGTCCACTTCTCGGATCCGCCGTCGTGGCAGGTCCAGGTGCCCACGGAGGTGCCGTCGGCCGTCCGGGCCCCCCAGACGTCCATGCAGAGCGCCGTGCCGTTGTCTGCGGCCTGGCCCGAGGTCAGCCGGACGGTGGCCTTGCCGGTGCGGGAGGTGACGTTGGTGACGGTGTTCGGCTTGGCGGCCGGGACGCGGCCCTCGCCGGGGTAGCTGCTGGTCTGCGTGATGTCGCGAGCGGTGTCGCCGGTGACGTCGTGCTTGACCTGCTGGGTCCGGTCGCCGAGCTGGTTGTACTGGTAGGTCTGCCAGTACGGGGCCGGACCGCCGATGGTGGCCGGACCCGGGTTGGTGTTATTGCACTGGGAGACCACGCCAGCGGTCGGTGTCGTAACGCCCCACGTGTCGGTCCAGGCCTCCGCGAGGCGGTTCAGACCGTCGTAGCGGAAGCACTGGGTGTCGAACGCCTGGTCGACGCCGCTCGAGGACTGCAGTTCCGAGGTGTAGGTGAGGTTGCCCACCTGGTCGTACCCGTAGGAGGTGGACGAGACCGGGTTGGCGTCGGCCTCCTGGAACATCACGTCGCTCTTGGTGAGCCGACCGGTGACGTCGTCGTACTGCGCGCCGGAGCGCAGAAGGTGGTTCTCCTCGCCGAACTGGGAGCGCAGGATCCGGCCCAGCGGGTCGTAGTTGACCAGCTGGAGGGTTCTGGCCCGACCGCCGGAGCCGACCACGTACCCGAGGTCGTTGCGCGAGTAGCCGTAACCCTCGGCGGGCAGGTTGCCCTCCGTGCCGTACGTGACGCCGGACGGAAGGCCGAGGTTGTCCTGGTACCACAGGGTCTGGCTGTAGTCGCCGGCGAGCTTGCCCTCGCTGGCAGGGACGGTGGTCGTGGTGCCGGTGGGCTGGTACCGCTCGGTGTAGCCGTTCACCTTCTGCACGTACGCGTCCCCGTTCGCGCCACCGACGTAGCGGGTGGCGGAGGTGGGATAGCCCCTGGCGGGCGTGTCGTAGGTGAAGGAGGCGAGCAGCTTGCTCGGGTCGTTGGTCCTGTCGCCCTCGTAGCGGCCGATGACACGGCCGAGCTGGTCATAGGTGAACGACAGTTGCGTGCCGCGACCGTCGGTCGTCCTCGCCACGCGTCCGAACTCGTCGTACGTGGTGGTGGAGGTGCCGGTGTCGGGGTCGGCTTGGGAGACGCGCCGGCCCTGGATGTCGTAGCCGTACGACCAGGTGTTGCGGGCGTCGTCCTGGATGGTGGCGAGCTGGCCGCGCTGGTCGTAGGTGTACCGGGTGGTGACGTCACCGGTGCCATTGCCGCCGTGGAGCACAGAGGCGGTGGTCCGGCCGAGCGCATCGGTGTAGACGCTGCTCGGCGTGCCCCCGCTCGGAGGGGTGCTGACCGTTCGGTCGGCACCCGGGTAGGCCGTGCTGGTCCGCCAGAGCTCCTTGGCCCGGGAGTAGAGCACGTTGTCGGTCCGTCGGCCGGCGCCGTCGTACAGGAACCGGGTCTGGGAAGGCGCCTCGTCGTCCCACTCCTCGAAGAGGGCGGTGCTCGGGCCTCCGTGGTCCTTGTCGTACCAGGCGGCCGTGGACTTGGTGACCTGGCCGAGGCTGTTGTACCGGGTGTGGGTGAGGACCCGGCCGGCGGCGCCGTTGGCCGGCATGCTCTGCGTCTGACGGGGCTGGAGGAAGCCGTCGTAGATGGTGACGGAGGTCTCCCAGTTCCCCGTTTCGTGCAGCACCCTGGTGGTGACGGTCGGTGCCGCGGCCCGGGAGTTCGGCTCGCTGCTCACACCATGCGTGTCGTACTCGAACGTCCGGTCCGCGGGCCTGCCCTTCGACCGGGAGTTCCCGGGCAGCCAGACAGCGGTGCGGCGGCCCAGCGCGTCGTAGGTCGAGTCCGTGACGCGGTCGTTGGCGTCGACCGCCTGGGTCACCAGACCGCGGGCCGGGGAGACGACACTCCTGGCCTTCCAGTTGAGCGCGTTGACCGTCGACACCTCCGACGGCAGTACACCGGTGGCGGGGCTGTAGGAGCTGGAGTTGACGCCGTTGGTCGCGTCGACGCTGCGGACGACGCGCCCGTAGCCGTCGTACGCCTGGGCGGCGAGGGTCTGGTAGACGGCCTTGCCCTGGGCGTCGTACTCCGTGACGTTCTGGGTGGCCGTGGCGTACCCGAACGTTCGGCCGTTCTGTCCCAGGACGCCGGGAGTTCCGGGGTTCTTCGGGTCGTCGCTGCCGTCGTAGACGACCTGGCGGTCGCTGACGACCGTGGTGGCGGAGGCGGGGGTGCCGCACGGTCCGGCCACGGTCTTCACGGCGCTGGGGTAGGCGAGCATCATCGGATTGCCTGCCGGCGCCGCCGCGTACACGGTCGTGGTGCAGCTGCGGTTGTCCGGACTGGTCACGTCGGGCTGCGCCTCGACCGTGGCGGCCCGGCCGAGCTCGTCGAAGGTGGTTCCGGTGCGTCCGGTCCGCCAGGTTCCGTCGGACAGCAGGGTGCTGGAACGCCCCTCGGACGACTTGGCGCGGCGCGCCTCCAGGTCCGGCAGCTTGGAGAGCGGCTTCTTCGGATCCGAGCTCCAGGCCGACCGCTTCCGGGTGGCGATCGCCTTGTCGGCCACGGCCATGCCGGTGAACTGCTTGGCGATGGCGGGGCCGCCGGCCTCCCGGTAGGTGATGACCTCCTGCGGGGTTCCGGAGAGCCAGGCGGAGTCGACGGCCTCCTCGCCGAGGGAGTTCCTCAGCTTGACGCTGCGGAGCGTGCCGTCGGCCCTGTAGTCCTGGTCCATGCCCTGGAAGTAGGACACGGACGTCTGGCCGAGCGGGTCCGGGCCATGAGTGGCGCCGGTGGTGGTGGTGACGGTGCGGTAGCCGCGGAACTCGTTCCAGGTGCGGTACTTGTCGTCCGTCAGGTCGGAGTCGTCACGGTGCCAGGCCGCGCCACCGCTGTAGGTGTAGGAGGTCTCCCGGGCCGGCGAGGCGGCCGTGGTGTTGTCCGTGGCGGTGACCTTGGCGACCAGGGTCTTGTGGAACCAGTCCGCGATCGGGACGGCTCCGCGGGGCGGGGTCCAGTAGACCGGGTAGCAGGCCAGGGTGTTGGTGTCGGCCGAGGCCGGCATGACTCCCTTGGTCCGCGAGCACTCCGGGTCGCGGTAGGTGACGGCGATCTGGGTACCCGACTCGGTGTTGATGCCGATGATGCGCGGCCGGTAGAGGGGCGGCGCGGGCGGGTCGAGGCCGTCGACGCGGTTGTTGAGCTCGGTGCCCGCGAAGGTCACCGGGTCGAGCGTGATCGGGCCCGAACCGCCGGCGGAGGTGTCGAGGGCGGTGTGCCGGATCTCGGACAGCCACATGACCGACTGCAGCGAGCCGTCGCCGTAGTTCGGGTCGCCTGGCTTGCCGGTCACCGGGTCGATGATCGCACCGGCCTTGGAGAAGATGTGCTTCAGGTCGTAGCGGTCGACGTTCTGCCAGCCGCCCTGGGTGCGCAGCTCGGTGCCGACGCTCCGCAGGCGCTTGGTGGACCAGAACGTCGGCGCACCGATCCAGCAGACGTTGGCGCCGGTGCCGCTGGTCACCCAGCCTTCGGGACAGGCGAGGTCGTACGGGACGTCCGGCCAGTCCTTGGCGGTGGTGGCGGACAGGTTCTCCGGTCGGCAGGTGGTGTCGGAGACCACGCACCGCTCGGCGATGTCGAAGGTGACCCGGGCGGAGGGCTCACGGCCGGCGACGGCGTCGGCGAGCTGGTAGCCGTAGGAGATCCGGCTGAGGTAGCCGCCGCGGGTGTACGGGGTCAGCGTTCCGGAGCCGCCCGTCTTGGCGGCCTGGCCGGCGCCCACGGCGTAGCGGTTGGTCTCGGTGGCCCAGTCGTAGCGCTGAAGGTTGCCGTTGGGGTCGACCACGAAGTCGAGGTTGAACCGCCAGCCGGGCTGCTGGTCGCACTGCGAGTTCTTGCCCTTGGCGGCCGTGTAGCAGGGGTCCCCGCTGTTGGGGTGGAAGACGGGAGCGCCCCAGGCGCTGTTGGTGGCGCCGTCGGTGGTGGTGCCGGGGGCGTGGTTGAGGCCGAAGTAGTAGGCGGTGCCGTCGGTTGTGGTGACCTTGAAGTACTCGCCCTGCCACAGGCCGTTGGAGGCGCCGGTGAGGCGCTCGATGCGGGTGCCGTCGTCGCTCAGCAGGTGGTAGACGCCGTTGTCGTCGCGGACCAGCTCACCGGAGTGGGAGCCGAGCGACAGTGTGGCGCTCCAGCCTGTCCAGCACTGGTCCCCGGACCCGTCGATGCCGCTGTTCTGGCACGACTTGTAGGAGCGCTCGACGAATCCCGGGCTGTACGACCAGCCGTCACCGATCCACGACGCCTGCGAGTTGCGGGCCGAGGTCGAGCCGTCGACGGACTGGGAGTTGTACGCGAGCTCGACCCCGGGGACCTCCCCGCCGATCGACGGTGGCACGGAGATCGGGTAGGAGTAGGTGAAGGCACCCGAGGCGCTCTGCGTCCACGAGCCGGAGGACGAGAGGTCGGTTGCGGCGAAGGAGCCCTGGGAGCCGCCGACATCGGGGACCGCCGCGAGCGCCATTCCGCCGCCGGCCGGTGCCGCGAGGCTGAAGGCCGTGGCGGTGGGCGCCTCGGCCGGGGAACCCTTCGCGAGGGAGCTGTGGGCAGGGGGAGCCAGAGCGGGAGCCGTGGTGTCGCCCGGGAGGACGACCTTGCCGGTGATCCGCTTGGTGGCGGGGTCCAGGGTGCCGTCGATCGGCGTGCGGGTCCGGCACTCGGTGAGCTGCGGCGTCGTCAGCGCGCAAGCCGGCATGGTCACCAGTCGCAGCCGGGAGGCGTAGCCGCCACCGTAGGCGTCGGCGATCGAGCTGTAGTCGAGGGAGACGTCAAGACCGGCGGTCTCCTCCCCACCGTCGGTTCGCCTGAGCCCGACGAGCAGACCGTCGACGTTCGCCTGCTTGGCCAGCGTCCGGTCGGCGACCTTGACCTCGACGGAGCCCGGTCCACCGGCAGCCGGCTCCTGCGGGTCGCCGCCGGGAGCGCTCTGCGTCTTGGCGGTTGAGTTCGGCGCGGTGGTGTCCGTGCCGAGCAGGACCGGGGTGGAGCCGACGCGGACGGCCGCGTCCTTCCCGTCCTTGCCGCGCACGATGTCGGGCCGGTTCTTCAGATCGACCGTGACCGTGGCCTGCTCGGGCCACTGGACGGGGGCAGCTTTGAAGGACTGCAGGTCGCGGGAGCCCGCGGGGTGCGGGAGCGGTTCGGGATTCCGCTTCTTTTCGGCATCACGGCCTCCGACGGTGGGGAGTTCGGGAAGCGGAGATTCCGTTTCCTGATCGGCGGCGCGTGCCGTCCAGGCGATTCCATCGCCGGCCAGTGGAACAACGAGGGACAGCGCGGCGGTGAGTGCGGTGATCGTCAACGCATTTCGCCAGCGGACACCCCCTCTTCGTGAACAGTCGGTGGATCGTCCCCAGCCGGATTGCATGCGTTGCTCCGTGTTAATGGAAATGAGATGGGGATGTGACCTGCGTTGATTGCGAAGGCAGGGGAGTCCCACGGTGATCGCCGGAACCGTATTGCCAGTCCGTGTCCGGACGCAATACCGTTCGATTGCTTACTGATGGCCGAATTGATGGAACATCAACGGATGGCCAATCGGAAAATGGCATCAAATTGGACAAAGGCCCTCCCTGCCCACTGATGTGCGTGACATGGGTCACGCCAGTCGCCTCTGGGGTGGAGAGAGCCGCGCTGTGAAGGTGAACTGACACACCATGCGAATATCCCGTCCACCGAGATGGCTGCGGAGTCGACTGGCGAGACGCCTGGCGCCCCTGTGTGCCGTGGGACTCGTCCTGGCAACTTCCGGAGTCGCGGTCGCGGCCGTCCCGGCTCCCGTCGCTCCGCCGGCCCCGGGCCGGGACAGTGCCCGGCCGACGCCCTCCGTCAGCGCCGTGGAGACCGCGCTGAAGAAGGCGAAGGCCATCGGGAAGTCGGTCCCTGTCGAGGAACTGACGACCGAAACCTCCCTCACTGTCGCGTTGCCGACCGGCAAGCTCGCCCGCACGAGCCACCTGCTGCCGGCCAGGGTGAAGAAGGACGGCGCGTGGGCCGATGTCGACGCCGCGCTCGTCCGCGGTGCGGACGGGACGTTCGCGCCGAAGGCCACGCCGTCCGGTGTCACCGTGTCCGGCGGCGGCACCGGACCACTGGCGACCCTCACCGATCGGCAGGGTCGCAGCCTCGCGCTGACGTTCCCGGTGAACCTTCCCGCGCCCACCGTGGACGGCGACACCGCCGTCTACGCCGAGGTCCTGCCGGGCGTCGACCTCCGTGTCGAGGTAGGTGACCAGGGCTCGGTCCGCGAGGTGCTGGTCGTCAGGAACGCCACGGCCGCCGCCAACCCGGCACTGAAGTCGTTGCGGTTCGGCACCGCCACGAAGAACCTCGTCGTCTCCGACGACGGGCACGGGAACATCTCCGCCGCCCCAGCGGGTGGCGCACCCGTCTTCCGCGCGTCCGCTCCGATCATGTGGGACTCGGCCTCGGACGCCCCCGCCCCCGCCCCCGTCAGGGCGGCGGGCAAGGCCGTTGCAGCCTTCGCGGCGGGCGCTCCGGCCGACGGCACGCCGTCGGTCGACGCGGGCAGCTCGTCGTCGGTCGACGCTCCCGGGGCAGGCGCGCACGTGAAGCCGATCGGTGTGAGCGTCGATTCCTCGGCACTGACACTGACTCCCGACGCCGACCTGCTCGCGGGCAAGGGCACCGTCTGGCCGCTGTACATCGACCCGACGTTCCAGCCGACGCCGGCCATGGGAACGAACCACTTCGCCCAGGTCATGTCGGCGTCGGAGTGCGCCAACGTGTCGACCTACGACAAGCCCCAGAGCAAGGGCCAAGGCGTCGGTTACCAGCACTACGAGCGGCCCAACTGTTACGGCATGGAACGCTCGTACTTCGAGTTCGACACGAGTGGCGTGACGCGCGAGATGTACATCGCGGAGGCCAACGTGTACTTCACCGAGTCCTATGCGGCGGCGCACGACTGCAACGCCACCGCCCCGGTCTGGCTGAAGTGGACCGGCGGCATCGACGGCGCGACCACCTGGAACCGGCAGCCGGAGATCTACCGGCACCTCGGTGATGCCAAGTGGCCCAAGAGCGCCTACGACGGGTGCGGAGCGCAGCAGGTCGTCTTCCCCGTGACCAACGAGCTGCGCGAGGTGGCCCAGCAGGGCATCCAGCGGTGGACGGTCGGCCTGATCGGCGACGAGAGCACGTCGACCGACGTCCACCACTTCATGCGGATCTTCCCCAACCCGTACATCCTGGCCACGTACGACATCGCGCCGTACACCCCCAGCGACATCGACATCAGCCCCCGGACGAAGAACCCCGACTCGGAGTGCGGCGACGACCGGACCGGCTGGTTCGGCCGGACGGTGCCGCTGCCGGACGGCACGTCCGACGTCTGGCTGAAGGCCTGGGCCAGGACCCCTATGCCCGGTACCAACATCGCGGTCAACTTCCACGTCTGGGACAACATGACCGCAGGTGAGAACGGGGCGCCCGGCAACGGCGTCTGGCGCGCCAGCCAGCCCATCCCCCCGGGTGGTGGCTGGGGCGAGGCCAACCTGGGCTTCGTGCTGCAGGACGGGCACCAGTACGTCTGGGACGTCCGGTCCAGCGACGGCATCCTGGAGAGTCCTCCGACCGGATTCTGCTACTTCAACGTCGACCTCAGCGCGCCGACGCTCGCGAACATCGCCCCCTCCTCGGTGTTCCCGCCGCTGGGCAGCGGCATCAAGCCCACCGGCCACGCCGGTGATCCCGAACTGACCATCCGAGTGACCAGCACCGACCCGGTGCCGGGCGGTTGCACCCGCGGCAGCTGCATGGCCAGCGGCGTCCAGGGGTTCCAGTACGCGCTCGACGACACGAGCTCGCCGAACGGCTACGGCAGCAAGGCGACGGACGGTGTCGCGGCCGACGGCAGTGCCTACGCCGACATCCCGATCTCGCTCAACCGTGACAACTGGGGCGCGCACCGCCTGTACGTCCGCGCCGTTGACTTGGCGGGCAACTCCCAGCCGGAGTGGGCGATGTACGAGTTCTACGCTCCGTGGAATCCGGCCACCAAGGCCGTCGCCGGAGATGTGACCGGGGACGACATCCCCGACTACCTCGTACCGGCGTCCGACGGCTCGCTGAGCCTGCTCGCCGGGAACAGCGACTTCACGGCCCAGCCCGGAACCGCCTCCACGAAGGACCGGAGCCCCCGCCGCGACAGCTGGAACAACTTCCTGTTGGCGCACCGCGGTTCGTTCACCGGCAACAGCGTCGACGACCTGATCGTCTACGACAAGGCCGAGAAGCAGCTCTTCTACTTCGTCAACGACGCGGAGATGGTGCCGCAGGGCGTGACGGGCCACTTCACCCAGCTCCCCGTCCAGATCGGCACGACCGCCGGTCAGTGCAACCGTGGCATCGACGGCACCTGGCAGAACATCACCCAGATGACCGCCGTCAAGACGATCAGTGGCGCGGGGCAGCCCTACCTGGTCACCATCGAGAAGGGCCAACTGCTCTACTACGCGCCCAGCGCGACCGGCGACTGCCGCTTCGAGGCCGGTGTCAAGCTCGGTGCCGCCGACGACTGGAGCGGCTTCACCCTCCTGTACCCCGGCGACGTCAACGGCGAGCCGGCGCTGTGGGTGCGCGACAGCGTGACCGGCGCCGTCACCAGCCTGCCGCTGCCGATCGACACCACCGGGGCGCTCAAGCCGAACTTCCCGCGCCTGGCGACGCCTGCCCGCCAGTCCCTGGTGTCCGCGCTCAAGGACGCCAACGGCAAGAGCATGTGTGCCGACATCGACCACGGCAGGACGGCCAACGGCACGGTCGCCCAACTGTGGGAGTGCGCCGAGGGCGGCCGCGGCAACCAGCAGTTCACCCTCGGCGCCGACGGCTCGCTGCACGTCCTCGGCAAGTGCCTCGACGTCACCGGAGGCAGTATCGAGGACGGCTCACCCGTCAGCCTGTGGGACTGCAACAACGGCCCTGCCCAGAAATGGGTGCCCGTTCCCAACTCGTCGATGCTGAAGAACCCGCAATCGGGCAAGTGCCTCGACGTCCCCCGGGCCGATGCCACCGCCGGCAATCACCTGGGCATCTGGGAGTGCCACGACGGCGCGAGCGAGCATTGGACGGTCCCGACCGCCGGAACCGTGCTGCCGCTCGGGTTTGCCTCGGACGTCTTCACCAACGTGGACTCGCCCGGTGACATCAACGCCGACGGGTACCCCGACCTGAACGTCACCGTCTCCGACGGTCGGGTGATCCAGTACCTGGGCAGTGCTCCCGAGGGCGGGCTGCCGCAGTTCGGCGCGGCGCAGGAGATCTCGGGTGCGCGGCCTGTCAGCTACAACATCAACTCTGCCCACAACCCGACCCGCTGCATCGACAGCTACGGCGCACCCGACGGAGGCGCCCTGGGCTTCTACGACTGCTGGAACGGCACGAACCAGAAGTTCACCTTCGCCGCCGACAGCACCCTGCGCACTGGTGGTCGGTGCGTCACCGTCCGGGACGACCGGACCGACTGGGGTGCGCCGGTGGCTATCGCGGACTGCCGGGGCACTCGCGGGCAGGTCTGGACGTACCGCGGCGACGGCACGCTGTACAACCCCGCGTCGAACGCCTGCCTGGAGTTGCCCGGCTGGAACGACGCCAATGGCACCGTTCTGGGCATCTGGCAGTGCAGTCGCGACAGCAGCGGTACCGCCACTGCCAACGCCAACCAGCGGTGGATGATCCACCCCAATACCGCTTGACCACCTTCTCCGTACGGCCGCAGGCCCGCGACGCGCACTGCGTCGCGGGCCTGCCGTTGTGGGGCGCACGGGACCTGCGAGGAGGGGGTGGCCTCCGGACGTCACGTCCTCCGGCCTCACAGTTCGATCGTCGACCGAGGTACCAGCGGCAGACCCTGATCCGTCTCGATCTGTCGCCACTGCCTCCTGCGGTCGAACTCCCTCAGCTACCTCGCAGGTCCACTTCCATAGTGCTCTTCTCGCGCGCTCCGCACCAGGGCTTTTCGTGATGAATCGGGGCAATTCTTCCATGTCGGCGGAGGGAGGAGCCTGGTAGGAGGTGGTGCGGCAGCCGGGTGCTACCGCAGGGCGTCCTTGCGAAGGAACCGCTTCAGGCGCTGCCACGGCCAGGTGTTGATCACGTCCTCGGTGGTCAGCCAGGCCCGCTGGGCGGTGCCGGCCCCGTACTTCGGGTAGGCCAGTTGCAGGGTTGAGTGGGCGTCGCTGTCGATCGAGAAGCGGACCCCGTACCGCTTGGCCCGCAGCACGTCCTCGTCGCGCAGGTCGAGCCGCTGCGGCGAGCTGTTGATCTCGATCGCGGTCCCGGTCCGGGCGGCGGCCCGGAAGACGGCGTCGAGATCGACGTCGATCGGACCGCGCCGGCCGATCCGCCGGGTGGTGAGATGGCCGATGACGTGCACGTGCGGGTTCTCGCAGGCGCGGATCAGCCGGCGGGTCTGGGTGGCGCGGTCGGCTCCGAAGTGCGAGTGGACGGAGGCGACGCAGACGTCGAAACCGGTCAGGAACTCGGCGGGCCAGTCCACCCCGCCGTCCGGTCCGATGTTCAGCTCGGTGCCGTGCAGCAGGCGCATCCGCCGGTGGCGGCCGGCCAGTTCGCGCAGTCGCTCGCGCTGGGCGAGCATCTTCTCGTCCGTCATGCGCTGCATCACCAGGTCGGGCGCGTGGTCGGTGACGGCGTAGTACGCGTAGCCGCGGGCGGCCGCCGTGTCGATCATCTCCTCCAGGCTGGCCAGCCCGTCGGTGAGGTCGGTGTGGGAGTGCAGGTCGCCGCGCAGGTCCGCCTCGGTGACCAGCTCCGGGAGTTCGCCGCGCAGGGCCGCCTCGATCTCGCCCCGGTCCTCGCGCAGCGGTGGCGCGATCCAGGGCAGACCGAGCGCCGCGTAGACCTCCTCCTCGGTGGCCGAGACGATCTTCTCGCCGCTCTCGGCGTCGAACAGGCCGTACTCGGAGAGCTTGAGCCCGGCCCGGACGGCGATCGTGCGGAGCCGGATGTTGTGCGCCTTGGAGCCGGTGAAGTACACCAGCGCCGCTCCCCAGTCCTCCTCCGGCACCACCCGAAGGTCCACCTGGAGGCCCTTGGCGGTGCGCACCGAGGTCTTGGTGGTCCCGCGCACGATCACCTCGGCCGCGGCGGGGAGCCCGGCGAGCGCGGCCATCAGTGGCGCGGAGTCCTCGGCGGTGGCGAGCACGTCGATGTCGCCGACGGTCTCGCGCATCCGGCGCAGCGAACCCGCGTAGGCGCAGCGGGTGCAGCCCGGCACGGCCGCGATCGCCGCGACGATCTGCTCGGCCTGCTCGGTGGCGGCGTCCAGCAGGGTCCGGCCGCCGGACTGCCGCATCAGTTCGATGCCGCGCAGGATCTGCTCGCCGCTGCGCTCGCCGAAGCCGGCCACGGTGCTCAGCCGGTCCGCGCGGATCGCCTCCGCGAGCTGGTCGACGGAGGCGATGTCGAGGTCGCGGTAGAGGGCGAGGGCGCGTTTGGGGCCGACGCCGGGGATGGCCGTCATCTCGCGGACCCCGGCCGGGATGGCCGCGCGCAGCGTCTCCAGGGCCTCCATCCGGCCGGTGGCGAGGTACTGGGCGATCTTGTCGGCGGTGGACTTCCCGACGCCGGGGATCTGCTGGAGGCCCTTGGCGTCCAGCCCGGCGATGTCCTCCGGGTGGCCGCCCACCGCGCGGGCGGCCTTCTCGTAGGCGCGGGCCCGGAAGGCGTCCCCTCCGGTGATCGAGATCAGGTCGGCGTACTCCTGGAGCAGCTCCTGGACCTGGTCGTTGAGCCGGGTCATGGGGCCAGTCTAGGTTCGCCGGGCCGAGCGGGCCGGGCGGGCCGGGCGGGCCGGGCGGGTGTGCCCGGGCGCCGGTGGAGGCGGTGGGGCCGGTTCGATCGGGCGCCGGCGCCGGTGGCGGGGGACCCCGCCGGTCGGCGGGTTCGGTTCCGGCCGGTCGGCGGGGTACTGTGCCCGGTTCGTGCCCCGGAGCCGGATTGTCACCCGTGCGGCCGGGGGCGCAGGCTTGGCGAAGGGGCCCGGAACGCGGCCCGGTCCGGTCCGCCGCGCGGCTGGCGACGGTGATCGGTGAAGTACGAGGGGCAGGGCGATGGCACGCGGGAAGCTCTGGGGCTATGTCGCGTCGGGCGCCCGGGCGCTCGGCGGGTTCGGCGCGCTCGGTGGCACGGGTGGGGGTGGTCGGGGCGGTGGCCTCGGCGGGGGCGTGACCGGTGCGGGGGAGGAGGCGGGGTTCGGCCCCGCCGGCGGCCCCGGGCGGCCGCCGTCCGGTGTGATGGCCGGGCCTCGCGAACTGACCCGCCCGGAGCTGGAGCGGGTGCACTGGACGGACCGGGCGGAGGGCTGCGGTCCGCGGGCGCCGCACGTCCAGGTGGCCGACGTGGTCCAGCGGGTGCTGCGGGGCGGCGGCCGCGCGGGGCAGGTGGCGGTCCGAATACCGGCCGGCCTGCCGGTGGTGGTCGCGGACGCCCGGCGGCTGGAGTCGGCACTGGCCGGACTGATCGATCATGCGATCCGGCGCAGCCCGTGGGGCGCCAGGGTGCTGGTGCGCGCGGACGTGGCGAGCGCCCCGCGGGGGTCGGCGGGCGCGGGCGGTCCGGGCGGCAGTCCGGGCGGGGGCCGGGCCCGGGTGGAGCTCAGGGTGGTGGACCGCGGGCAGAGCGCGCTGCCGGAGGCGCGCCAGTGGCTGCTGGCCGGGCTGCGCTCCGGCGGTGCGGCCGGCCCGGCGGTGGACGGCCTGGTCCGCGCGGCCGGCGGGCGCCTGGCGGTGGAACCGACCCCGGGCGGCGGTCTCACCGTGGTCCTGGTCCTGGCGGTCGCCCGCGAGTGAGGCCGGGGCGACCGGTGAGGCCGGTGGGGCCGGTGGGGCCGGGGCGCCCGGGGACATGGGCAGGGGTGTGTGGGTCGGCGGGGCCGGCCGGGAGAACCGCAAAGACTTCTTCGCAAAAACCCTTTGCGAAGAAGTCTTTGCGGTTCTACTCTGCTGCCATGACCGAAGAAGAGCGGTGGCCGCACAGTCCCGACCCGCAGCGTGACGTCGTGCTCGACGCCAAGGGCCTGCGGGCCCTGGCCCACCCCGTCCGCGTGCAGCTGATCGGGCTGCTGCGCAGGGGCGGGCCCTCCACCGCGACGCGGCTCGCCGAGCAGATGGGGCTGACGTCGGGCGCGACCAGCTACCACCTGCGCCAGTTGGCGGCCTCCGGGTTCGTCGCCGAGGACACCGAGCGCGGCAACGCCCGCGAGCGGTGGTGGCGGGCGGTCCACCTGCTCACCGTGTGGACGGACATGGCGCTGGCGGACGAGGAGCCGGAGGCGGCCCTCGGGTACCTGCGGTCCGTCGTCGCCGCGCACACGCTGACCGCCCAGCGCGCGCTGAACGGGTACGAGACCATGCCGCGCGCCTGGCGCCATGCGCTCGACCTCAGCGACCTGGAGCTCCGGCTCACGCCCGAGGAGGCGCGCAGCCTGACGGAGGAGTTGGCCGCCGTCGTCGGGCGCTACCGGCAGATCGACGCGGAGGAGGCCCCGGCGGGCGCCGAGCGGGTGGCGGTGGTCCTTCAGGTGCTTCCCGAGCCCGCCGACGACGCCGACCAGGACGACGCTGCGCAGGACGACGCCGACCAGGACGACGCTGCGCAGGACGGGGCGGCGGACGGGCCCGAGGGGCCGGGGGTCCGGTGATGACCGCGTCGACCGCCGTCGCGGCCACCGCTCCGCGCAGCATCCGGCCGCTTGTCGGCGTGCTGTCGGCGATGGCCGTCTCGCTCACCGGTACCCGGGTCTCGGCCATCGCCCTGCCCTGGTTCGTCCTCGCCACCACCGGCAGCGCCACCATGACCGGCGTGGTCGCCTTCGTCGAGATGGCGCCGTACGTGCTGGTCAAGGCGCTCACCGGGCCGGTCGTCGACCGGCTGGGCCCGCGCGTCGTCTCCTGGACGGCGGACGCGGTGAGCGCCGTCGCGGCGGGCCTGGTGCCGCTGCTGCACGGGGTCGGGCTGCTGCCGTTCTGGTTGCTGCTGGTGCTGGTCGCGACGGTCGGCGCGGTGCGCGGCCCGGGGGACTTGGCCAAGGAGGTGATGGTCCCCGAGGCGGCCGACCACGCCCGGGTGCCGCTGGAGCGGGCCACCGGGCTCTCGGGTGTCACCGAGCGGCTGGCCTCGACGGTCGGCCCGGCGGTGGGCGGCGGGCTGATCGCACTGCTCGGCCCGATGGCCGGCCTGACGGTGAACGCGGTCTCCTTCGGGCTGGGGGCGCTGGTCGTGCTGTTCGCGCTGCCCCGGGGCATGGGCCGAGCCGCGCTCGCGCCGCAGTCCGTACCGGCCGAGCCGGCCGAGCCGTCCGGACGGTCCGCGAAGGGCGGGGATCGGGAGGAGCCGGCCGGTTACTGGCAGATGTTCCGGGAGGGCTTCACCTTCCTGCGCGGCGAGCCGCTGCTGCTCACCGTGATCGTCATGATCGCGGTGACCAATCTGCTGGATGCGGGCTTCATGACGGTCCTGGTGCCGCTCTGGGCCCGGGAGTCCGGCGGTGGCCCGGCCGCCATCGGGCTGACCGGCAGCGCCTGGGGGATCGCGGCGGTGGCGGGGAGCCTGATCGCCGCGGCCGTTGCCCACCGGCTCCCGCGCCGGGTGGTGTTCTTCACGGGCTTCCTGCTCTGCGGGGCGCCGAGGTTCCTCGTCCTCGCCCTGGACGCGCCGATCGGTGTGGTGCTCGCGGTCTTCGCGGTGGGCGGGTTCGGCTCCGGCTTCCTGAACCCGATCCTCGGGGCGGTGACCTTCGAGCGGGTGCCGCGCCACCTGCTGGGCCGCGTCGGCGCCCTCGGTGACTCCCTGGCCTGGGCCGGCATCCCCCTCGGCGGCCTGCTCGCCGGGGCGGCGGTGGCCCTCTCCGGACTGATACCCGTGCTGCTGGTGGGTGGTGGCCTGTACTTCGCCACCACCTCGCTGGCGGCCCTGCGTCCGGAGTGGCGGGAGATGGACCGCCTGCGCGGTCGCGGTCCGGCGGCCGATCCCCGCGAGCCCGAACGGCCGACGGTGTCCGCGCAGTCGCCGCCGGGCGCCACGGAGTCGAGCGCCGGGGCGGATCGTCACTCCCTGCCGGTAGCCTCCGCGCATGGTGGTGGATGAGGCGTCCGGGGCGGTCGGGTGGGTGGAGTCCCTGGGCGGTCCGCTGGTCGTCGTCCCCGAGGCGGCGCTCGCGGGCTGGTCGGGGTCGGCGGGCGGCGGTGAGCCCGTGGACGACTACGACCGGGCCTGCGCCGTCGAGGGCTTGACCGGAGTCCTCCCGCTCGGGTCGGGTGAGGCGCTGGTCCTGGCGGACGAGCCGGCGTCGACGGCCTGGCTCCCGGAGCAGGGTGTGTTCGTGCGCTGGTCGGCGGCGGAGTCCGAGGAGGCCCTGCTCGGCAGCGTCGATGCGGCGCTGCTCGCCGCGGCCTGGGGTCCGGAGGTGATCTGGCAGGTGCCGGGGCCGGTCGTGCTGTTCGACGCGGCGTGGACGGGTGAGGAGTGCCCTCAGCAGGAGCACCTGCGGATCGACCTGGCGGCCGGGCGCTACTGCGTCCGGGCCGCCTACGTGGAGCCCGATGCGCAGACCTGGCTCACCCTGGTCCGGCTGCGCCGCCTCCCCGCCCGGGCGGGGACGGAGGGCCGCCCCCGGTCGTGACGCGGGGGCGGCGGCGGTCCGCGTCGTTCGGGCGGGGCCGGAGCCTCGGGCGTGCGCCCTCCGTGCTCGAAGGGCGCCCTCCGTGCGCCGTTCGGGCGTCGAACTGCCTGGTCGTCAACTGTGCTGCGGACCTACCATGTTGGTGGGCGAAGGACGGGGGTGCGGGGTGGCGAACGGGGGCTCGGGGCCCGGGCGGCGACTGGAGGGCGCGATCGCCTGGGCGCTCAGGAACTCGGACGGTGTCGTCGCGTTCTGCGGGGCGCTGACCGTCGGTCTGCTCGACCTCTTCGGGGGAGGGCTCGGGGAGAACGTCGTCTCCGGTGCCACGCTGCTGGTGCTGGCCGCGGTGGTGTACGGGTCGCTGGCCGAGCGCAAGCGCCGGATCTCCGACATCCGGGAGGCCACGGCCGGTGCGAGGCAGGCGCTGGACAGTCTGACCTCGGTGCGTGAGCTGGCCGGCGTGGATCTCGAACGGGCGCTGGAAGGGGCCCGGCAGGACACCGACCGGTGGGTGTTCAAGGGGGGTACCGGTACCTACCTGCGGGCCGTGACCCTGCCCGAGTGCGTGCGCGAGGCGCGGCGCCGGCGCCGTTCGCTCACCGTCAAGATCGATATCGTGCACCCGGGTGACGAACGGGCCTGTGCCGCCTACTCGCGGTTCCGCGAGACCTTCGGGATCCGGCAGGGCCCCGTCGCGCAGGACGGCTGGAGTGTCGAGCGCACCCGCAAGGAGTCGTACGCCACCGTGCTGGCCGCTTCGTGGTACCGGCAGCGGCTCGACACCCTGGAGATCGACGTCCACCTGTCGTCCGTCGTCCCGACGCTGCGCTTCGACCTCTCCGCGTCGTGTCTGATCATCACCCAGGACGACCCGCGGCGGGTCAGCCTCTACATCGAGCGCGGGCGTCCGCTCTACGACTACTACGTCACCGAGCTGCACCACTACCGGGAGCAGGCGCTCAAGCTCGACCTGCGGGACACGGAGCCGCTCGGTGAGGACCCCACCGTCGACGAGGCGCGGCGGCTCTTCGAGCAGCTCCGCATCCCCTTGCCCGCGGCCTTCTCGGACCGCGACGTCGGCGACATCATCGACAGGGCGCTGCACGCGGAGAACCCCTACCGCAGGTAGCCGCCGGAGGCGGGAGACGATGGACCTCTTCACCAGACTCGACCGGGCCGCCGGGCGGACCGCGTCCTCGCCCGCACCGGGCGGGCCGAACGGACCGAACGGACCGAACGGACCGAATGGGCCAAACGAACCGAACGGGCCGAACGAACCGAACGGGCCGAACGGTGTGAACGGGCCCGGGGAGCCGGGCGGGCCGGGCGCCCCCGGGGAACCGGGCGGGCTCGACGGGCTGGTCGGCGGGATCCTGACCGAGATCGCCTCGGGCACCAGGCCGCTGCGCGCGGTGGCCCACCCGCTCGGCTTCTACTGCCTGCCCGTCCTGCGCGAGGGCGAGTGCGGGGTGTGCGTGCACGTCTTCGGGCCGCTCACGCCGGCTCCGAGCCGGGTGGCGGGCCCGCCGGAGATCCACTGCCACAGCTGGGAGCTGAAGAGCAGTGTGCTGTACGGGCGGGTCGGCAACTTGAAGGTCCGGGTGTTCGACGAGCCTCGGCGGCCGACGCACCGTGCGTTCGAGGTGCACAGCCGCGCGGGCACGGACGAGATCCGGCCGACCCCGCGCCTGGTGCGCTGGGAGCCCGTCGGCGAGCAGCGCAGCGCGCGCGGCGAGACGTACACCCTGGCGGCCGGGGAGTTCCACGCGACGCTCCTCGCCGCGGGCGCGCCGGCGGCCACCGTGGTGCTGGGGCGGTCCGTACCCGGGCCGGTGGATGTCGTACTGGGGCCCGTCGACGGGCCCGCCCGCCGGGTGGTGCGGCGGTTGTGCGACGCCGCCCAGACGGCGCGGATCGCCGGAGAGGCAGCGAGGAGGATCAGTGGACCGGACCAGGCCGCATGACGGCGCCGCCGCGTTCGCGTTCGAGTGCCGCGTCGCGGTGCAGGCCGCCGAGGAGGCGGGGGCGCTGCTGCGGGCCCGCTTCCTGGACGCCTTCGGGGTCTGCCCGAAGGGCGAGGACGGCGATGTGGTCACCGAACTCGACCTGCTGGCCGAGGCCCTGGTGACCAGACGGCTGGCGGAGTGCTTCCCCGGCGACCGGATCGTCGCCGAGGAGGGCGGGGTGACGGACGGGCGGTCGGGCGGCCCGGCGTCCGGCCGCACCTGGCTGGTGGACCCGCTCGACGGCAGCAACAACGTGGTGATCGGGCTGCCGGCCTATGTGGTGGGCATCGCGCTCTGCGTCGACGATGAGCCGGTGGTCGGAGTCGTGCACGACCCGGTGATCGGCCGGACGTGGTGGGCGGTCGCCGGGGCCGGTGCTTTCGGTCCGCGGGGGCGGCTGTGCGGCGGGGCCGGGGCGGCCCGGTCGGTGGGTGCGGCCGCCGCGGCAGGGCCGGTGCTCGCGTGGACCCAGGGGCACGGCATCGCGGCCGGTGACCGGCTGCTCCGGGCACTGAAGGCGGAGCTGGAGGCCGGATCCCGGCGGTTGCTGCAGCTGTGGGCGCCGCTCCTCGCCTGGTCGATGCTGGCCAGGGGGGACATCGACGGCTTCGTCGGCTACCTGCCGGAGGAGATCGACCTGCCGGCCGGGTGCCTGCTCGCGGCGGAGGCGGGCGTGGTGATCCGCCGGCTGGACGGCGGCCGGTTCAGCCGGCGGATCGGACAGCCCGACACCGCGCGGAGCTTCGTCGCGGGGAGGCCGGAGGTGGTCCCGTACCTGCTGGACCTGGTGGCCCGGGCCTCGGCGACCGGGAGCGGCTGAGGGCACCGGCGGTGCGGGGCCCGGCGCCCGGCACACCTCAAAGCCAAGCCCAGCACCCGGCACCCGAGCCCAGCACCCGTCACCCGGCACCCGCGCCCCGAGCCCCGCGCCCGGCGTCACGACATCAGGGCGAGCGCCGCCGTGGCCAGCGCGACGCCGCTCACGGCCAGCACGGCGCTGGTCGCCGCGACGCCGCGCAGCGGCACCCGCAGACCGGCCGACCGGCAGCGCTCGTACCAGAGCAGGGTGGCCAGCGAGGCCCAGGGCGTCACCAGCGGGCCGATGTTGGTGCCGATCAGCAGCGCGAGCAACTGCTGGTGGTTGCCGGCTGGTACGGCGGCCTCGCCGGCCAGGTACACGGGCAGGTTGTTGAGCAGGTTCGACAGGCCCGCGCCCACCGCCGAGGCCCGGAACATCCCGAGCACCCCGCCGTCCGTCCCGATCGCGGCGGCGAGCACCCGGTGCAGTCCGTGCGCGTCGACGGTCTGCACCACCAGGAACATCCCCGGCACCATCACCAGCAGCCGCCACGGGACCAGCGAGGCCCGCAGCGCCCCGGGCCGTCGTACGGCGAACGCCACCACCGCCACCAGGGCCGCCGCCCCCGAGGCGACCCAGAGCGGGAGGTCGGCCAGCAGGCTCGCGAGCAGGAACCCGGCGCAGGTCAGCGCGCAGATCCTGAACAGCACGAGGTCCGCCGGGCGGTGGGCCGGCGGCGGCCGGTAGTCGAGTGAGCCGCGCCGCCCCCGCCGCCAGTAGAAGCCCCAGAGGCAGGCCATGGTCACCAGGAGGGCGGCCAGTTGGGGCGCCCACATGACCCGGGCCAGCCCGGCCGGTGAGAGGGCGACCCGCTCGGCGGCCAGCAGATTGGTCAGGTTCGACACCGGGAGCAGCAGGCTCGCGGTGTTGGCCAGCCAGACCGTGGTCATGGCCAGCGGGAGGGGGGCGATGCCCACCCGGGTGGCGAGGGCCAGCATCACCGGGGTGAGCAGGACGGCGGTGGTGTCCAGGTTGAGGGTGATCGTGGTGACGGAGGCCAGCGCCACGCAGAGCAGGAACAGCGTCGCGTAGCTGCCCCGGGCGGTCCGGGCCACCCCGGCCGCCAGGACGTCGAACACTTCGGCGGCGCTGGTGAGTTCGGCGAGCACGATGACCGTGCCGAGGAAGGCGATCAGGGGTGCGATCCGGGAGACCGCGGCCCCGGCGGAGGCCGTCGGAAGCAGTCCGGTGGCGAGGAAGAGCAGCCCGCACGCGAGCAGCGCCGCAGCCACCCAGTCGAGTGGATGCAGTCGTCGAAGGGCAGGCGGGTTGGCAAACACGGACGTCAGGGTCGCATACGAGCGGTGGTTGGTCGAGTGTGCGGTCGAACCGGGGTCGTCCGTCGACGATCGGCCATAAGCTGTGCTCCATGGGGGCTTTTGACGTGAACCCGGGCGGCCCCGGGCCGATCGACTTCTTCATCAGCTACTCGCCGGCCGACGAACGGTGGGCGGCCTGGATCGCCTGGACCCTGGAGGACGCGGGCTACCGGGCCTTCCTGCAGGCGTGGGACTTCGTCCCGGGGACCAACTTCGTCGACTTCATGGACCGGGGCGTCACCGAGTCCGCCGCCGTCATCGCCCTGCTCTCGCGCAACTACGAGCGCTCGCGGTACGGGCGGATGGAGTGGCAGGCGGCCCTGCGCGCCGATCCCGACGCTCCGGAGCGCCGGCTGCTGACCGTCCGGATCGAGGACATCCCGGTGGACGGTCTGCTCGCCACCCTGACCTACATCGACCTGGTGGGTGTCACCGAGCCCGCGCGGGCCCGCGGGCTGCTGCTCACCAGGGTCGGCCAGGCGATGGACGGCCGGGCCCGGCCGGAGCTGCGGCCGGGCTATCCGGGCGGCGCCGCGGCCGGTCCGCCCACCGCTTCGCCCATCGGCCCGCCCACCGGTCCGCCCGCCGCTTCGCCCGCCGCTTCGCCCGCCGCTTCGCCCACCGCCCGGGCGCGCGCGGAGGAGACAGCGGCGCAGGCGTCGGCGCTGAGGCCGGTCGGGGGGACGGAGCGGTCCGGCCGGCGCAGGCCGTCCGTGCCGCCCGAGTACCCGCCGGCGGCCGGCCGCGCGGGCGGGCGCGAGTCGGTCACGGTGCTGCACCTGGCGGGCCCGGCCTTCGGCCGGGGCAACGATCCCGTGGACCTCCAGGCCGCCGTCCGGGAGGACCTGGTCGAGCTCGCCGACGCGGGCGCCCCGGCACCCGAACTGGTCGTCGTCACCGGGGACCTCACCGCCTCCGGCAGCCCCCGCGAGTGCGAGCAGGCCCTCGCCTTCCTGACCGGCATGCGCGCCCTGCTCGGGCTGGAGCCCCACCGGGTGGCGATCGTCCCCGGCGGCCAGGACGTCAACCAGGCGGCCTCCCGGGCCTACTTCGCCACCTGCGAGGCGGACGAGCTGCGGCCCGCCCCGCCGTACTGGCCCAAGTGGCGGCACTACACCCGGCTGTTCCAGGAGTTCTACCAGGGCCTGGACGTGGTCTTCGACAGCGACCGGCCCTGGACGCTCTTCCCCGTCCCCGAGCTCGGGACGGTCGTCGCCGGCCTGAACTCCTCGATGGCCCACAGCCATCGGGCCGACGACCGGTACGGCTGGCTCGGCCCCGAGCAGGCCGCCTGGTTCGCCCAGGCCCTGCGCCCGTACGAGAACGACGGCTGGCTGCGGATCGGCGGTGTCCGGCACCCGGTCACGCCCCGGGCGGCGGGCACCCGGTCGGTCCGGGCCGGCCACGACACCGAGCCGCTCCGGGACGCCGACCGCTTCACCCGGCTGACCGCGCCCCGGCTGCACCTGCTGATGCACGGACCGGCCGACTCCCGCACGCCGCTCCAGGCGCTGCCCACCTCCACCGGCGAGCTGACGGTCGTCGGCGCCACCGCCCCCGGCGCCCACCAACTGCTGCAGCTCACCCGCGACGGTCTCACCCACTGGGCCGGACCGGCCGCCGGGCCCCGGCGGACGGCCGCCGCCTGGCGGCGGTCCCACCGGGCCTTCCCGCCGCCGCCCGAGGCGGCCGAGGCTCCCGCCCTCCCGGCGGACGCCGCCCCGCCGCCCGCCGGGGCCGAGCGGGAGACCAGGGAGCTGCCCTCCCCGCTGGACACCCTGCTGGCCAGGGTCGCCGAGGTCTGCCGGACGCGGCACCAGGGCGCCCAGATCCGTTCCGTCGCCGGGTCGCCGCCCCAGCTCTTCGTCACCTGGAACGAGTCGGGGTTCGTCCGGCAGCAGCGGGTCGCGGTCTGTGCGCACACCCCCACCGACGAGGACGTCGACCGCTTCGTCGACGAGGTGCACGCCACCGGCACCGCCCCGGACGCCGAACTCGTCCACGACGGCCCGCCGCCACCGCGCGGGTTGCGCGACCGGGCCCGGCGGCGCGGCGTCCGGCTGCGCAGCTTCATCGAGTTCCAGGGCCTGCTCGACCTCCGCGACCACGTCACGGCGCAGAGCGCGCGGCTGGCCGCCGACGGCCGGTACCAGCCCGGCCTGTACCTGCCGCAGCGCTACCGGAACGCCGAGCGCCCCGGCGGGGAGGAACGCGAGGGCCTGGTCGACGAGATGCTCCGGCTGCTGGACTCCGACCACGGCCGGTTCCTGCTGCTGCTGGGCGACTTCGGGCACGGGAAGACCTTCGCCCTGCGCGAGCTGGCCCGCCGCATCCCCGCCGAACTCCCGCATCTGACACCGCTGTTCATCGACCTCAGCGCGCTGGACAAGGCGCACTCCTTCGACGGCCTGGTGGCGGCGCACCTGACGGCCCACGGCGTCGACACCATCGACCTCCGGGCCTTCCGCTACATGCTCCGGCAGGGGCGCGTGGTCCTGCTGTTCGACGGCTTCGACGAGTTGCTGAACCGCGTCAGCTACGAGCGCGCCGCCGACCACCTCCAGGTGCTGCTGGACGCCGCCGTGGACAACGCCAAGATCGTGGTGAGCAGCCGCACCCAGCACTTCAGCTCCCAGGAGCAGGTGCTCACCGCGCTCGGCGAGCGGGTCGGCCTGCTCCCGCAGCGGCGGCTGATCGCCGTCCAGGACTTCACCACCGGCCAGATCCGCGGCTACCTGGCCAACCGCTACGGCGACGAGGCCGCGGCGGACCGCCGGATGCGGCTGCTGGAGGCCATCCCCGACCTGCTCGCGCTCTGCCGCAACCCGCGGTTGCTGAGCTTCGTCGCGGACCTCGACCACGACCGGCTGCGGGCCGTCGCGGGAGCCGGCCGGGCGCTCAGCGCCGCCGGTCTCTACCAGGAGGTCTTCACCGCCTGGCTGGAGTTCGAGGAGCGGCGCGGCCAGGGCGGCCCGGGGGCCGCGCCCGGACTCGGTCTGGACCAGCTCTGGGAGGCCGTCACCGCGCTCGCGCTGCGGCTCTGGGAGAGCAGCCGCACCGCCGTGCCGTACGACGAGCTGCTGGACCTCTCCGGTGTGCTGACCGGCCTGGCCGGGAGCCGGCTGCCCGCGCCGCAGATCGCGCACGCGGTGGGGTCGGGCAGCCTGCTCGTCCGGTCCGACGAGGGCGTGTTCCAGTTCATCCACGGCTCCGTGGTCGAGTGGCTGGTCGCCCGGGCGGCGGCCGCCGCGCTCGGGCGGGGCGAGTCGGAGCTGCTCGCCCGGCGCCCGCTCAGCCGGCTGGCGGTGGAGTTCCTCTGCGACCTCGCCGACCACCAGCTCTGCCAGCAGTGGGCCCAGGGCGTCCTGGACGGCGCCGCCGACGCGGACGGGACGGCACGGCTGAACGCCGTCAAGGTGCTGGCCCGGCTCCGGGTGCCCGCCCACACCGACCTGCGCGGCGCCGCGCTGGCCGGCGAGGACCTCTCCCACCGGGACCTCTCCGGTGTCGACCTCGGTCAGGCCGACCTCACCGACGCCCGGCTGCTCGGTGCCAATCTCGCCGGCGCCTCGCTGCGCGGTGCCCGCCTCGCCGGTGCCCGGCTCGACGCGGCCGACCTGTCCGGCGCCGACCTCTCGGGCGCGGACCTGCGCGGGGCCCGGCTGGTCGGGACCGACCTGCGCGGGGCCCGGCTGCGGGGCAGCCGCTGGCAGCGGGCCGCCCTGATCGGCGCCGTCACCGACGACGAGGTGCTGGCCGCCCCCGAACTGCGCGCGGCGGCGATCGCCCCCGGCCTGCCCGTCGAGGCCGGCTTCCGGCCCTCGGAGGTCGGCGTCCCGTACGGCTTCGACGTGCGCACCACCCGGCTGCCCGAGCCGGTCGCCTTCAGCGCCGACGGCCAGCTGCTCGCGGTGGGCAGCGCCGACGGCAGCGTGCTGGTCTGCGACGCGGTGACCGGGGTCGCCCTGCGCACCCTCAAGGACCACATCGGCCGGGTCTACGCGGTGAAGTTCGCCGGGAACGTGCTGGCCACCGGCAGCGCCGACGGCACGGTCCGGCTCTGGGACCAGGTCTCCGGGGAGTGCCTGCACCGGCTCGACGTCCACCCGGGCGGTGTCTGGCCGGTCTCGCTGGGGCCGGCGGGCGCCCTGCTCGCCAGCGGCGACGCCGACGGGACGGTCACCCTCTGGGACACCGCCACCGGCGAGCCGCTGCGCCGGCTGACCGGGCACGCCGCACCCGTCTACACCGCGGTGTTCAGCCCGGACGGCGCCCTGCTGGTCACCGGTGACCGGGTCGGCGGGGTGCGCCTGTGGGACACCGCGACCGGGCGGCGCGTCGCCGAGCTCCCGGGGCACCGGGGGTCGGTGTTCCGCGCCCGGTTCAGCCCGGACGGGACACTGCTGGCCACCGGCGACGCGGGTGCGGACGCGGCGGGAGGCACCGACCCGGACGCGCCGGGCGGGGCCGTCCGGGTCTGGGACGTCGCCGGGCGCCGCCTGCTGCACACCTTCGACGGGCACGGCGGCCGGGTCTACACGCTCGCCTTCCACCCCGACGGGGACGTGCTCGCCAGCGGTGACACGGCGGGTCAGATCCGGCTCTGGAACCCGCTCGACGGCACCCCGGCCGGCCGGCTGGAGGGCTGCACCGGCGCGGTGTACCAGGTCGCCTTCGACGCCGACGGCGGGCGGCTCGCGGCCGGGGACAGCGACGGCGTGGTCCGGGTCTGGCGGGTCGGGCCGGCCGCCCGCGGCGGGCGCGGGGTGACGGCCCTGCGCCGTCAGCCCCCCGAGCACCGGGGGTCGGTCTGGGCCTGCCGGTTCCGCCCCGGCACCGGGTCCGGCGGGTCGGAGGCGGACCCGCTGCTGGTGACCGGCGGCAACGACGGCGCCGTCCGGCTCTGGGACCCGGCCTCCGGGCGCAGCCGCCAACTGCTGCGCGGCCACGGCCGCCGGATCGGCTCGCTCTCCTTCAGCGGGGACGCCACCGTGCTGGCGGCCGGCGGCAACGACGGCGTGGTGCGGCTCTGGGAGCCCGCCACGGGCCGGCGGATCAGGGAGCTCTCGGGCCGCAGCAGCCGGCTGGTCTCGGCGGAGTTCAGCCCGCAGGGGCCGGTCCTGGCGACGGCCAGCAACGACGGCGACCTCTACCTCTGGAACGCGCTGACCGGTGAGTACCTGCGCGAGATGGACGTCGAGACGGAGCACGTCTGGGCGGAGGCGTTCAGCGCGGACGGCGTCTTCGTGGCGACCGCCAACGACGACGACACCGTGCGCATCTGGTACCGCAGCACCGGCGCGCACGTCGCCACCCTGCGGGAGCACCGCGGCCGGGTCCGTTCGATCGCGTTCAGCGCGGACGGGCGCCGGCTGGCCACCGGCTGCGACGACAGCACCGTCCGGATCTGGGACATCGGCGCCGGACGGATCGAGGCCCGGCTCGAAGGGCACCGCGACCGGGTGTACAGCGTCTCGTTCGCCCCCGACGGCTCCTGGCTGGCCAGCGCCTCCTGGGACGGCGACGCGCTGGTCTGGGCCGACGGTGGCATCGCGCACCGGCTGACCGGCCACGCCGGCCGGCTCTGGACGGCGGCCGTGCACCCCCGGCGGCCGCTGCTCGCCACGGCGGGGGACGACCGGGTGGTCCGGCTCTGGGACCCGGGCACCGGCCGGGACCTCGGCCGGCTGCGCGGGCACACCGGCCGCATCCTGGCGGTGACCTTCAGCCCGGACGGCTCGCTGCTGGCCGGCGGGGGCGAGGACGGCACGGTGCGGCTGTGGGACGTCCCCGCCACCGGTGTGCCCACGGCCCGCGCGACCCTGCTCGGGGCGCCCGACGGCTGGGCGGCGCTGCTGCCGTCCGGCGCGTACAAGTACGAGGGCGACGTCGTGGGCGAGTTCTGGCACGCGGTCGGGATGTGCCGCTTCGAGCCCGGTGAGCTCGACAACCGGCTGCCGGGCGTCCACCGGATGCCGCCGGAGGCGCCGCTCTGAGCCCGGGAGGGCGGCTCCAGGCGGTGAGCCCGCAGGTCAGAGCGGTGCCGGTGGCCCCGGCACCGGGGCGCCGCCGCGGGGCGGACGGGCCGTCCAGTGCAGCAGGAGCAGGCTGGCCAGCGCGGCCAGGGCACACCAGGTCGAGACGAAGGCCAGCCGCCAGAGCAGCGCGCAGAGCACGGCGCCCGCGCCGGTGAGCAGGCCGAGCCGGCGCAGCAGGCGGTCACCGCTGAGGAGCAGCGAGCCGACGGTCGCCACCAGGTAGCCGGTCAGCAGGAGGGCCGGGTGCGGGATGCCGACGGCGTAGCCGAGGGTGTGGCCGTGCGCGGTGGCCGCCACCGGGCGGGTCGCGACGGCCACGGCGAGCGGGACGGCGACGAGCAGGCCGAGCAGGACGAAGGGCAGCAGCAGGCGCCGGCGGCCAGGATCGCGGGCGGCGCACCGGACCCCCACCGGGACCAGCACCGGCAGCAGCGGCAGCGCGATCACGGCCCAGGCGGTGCGGGCCCACCCGGCGGGCCCGGCGGGGAGGTCGCCCTCGGTGCCGAGCCAGACCGCGGCCTCGATCAGCTGGTGCGCGCCCAGGACGAGGGGGAGGGCCGCCAGCGGCAGCCGCTCGGGCCGTCCGGCGCGGTGGGTCCGGACCAGGCAGAGGACGCCGATGCCCGACACCACCCCGCCGGCGACGAGGTCCGCCTGCGCGCTCCAGCACATGGGCCGCCGCCGTTCCGCCGCCGCGCCGGCTACCGGGAGCCGGCGCTGTCGGCGCCGCCGTCCGGGGCGTCGTGCGTGCCGTCGTGCGTGCCGTCGTGCGGGGCGTCGTGCGTGCCGTCGTGCGGGGCGTCACGCGTGCCGTCGTGCGGGCCGTCGTGCGGGCCGTCCTCCGGGCCGTCGGAGTCGGCGCTCGCCGCGACCGTGCGGCCGCTGCCGGGCATCGCGGGGTGACGGCCGATCACCACCACGCCGACGACGACGGCCACCAGCCCCGCCGCCTGCCAGGCCAGGGCACCGGGCGTGACCCGCAGGCGGTCGCCGAGGAAGCCCACCGCGCAGACGATCCCGGTGATCGGCTGGGCCGCCGTCAGCGCGGGCAGGGACATCCGCAGCGGGGCGACCTCGAACGCGCTCTGCACCAGCAGCAGTCCGACCACGCCCGCCGCCACCACGGCGTACGGCTGCCAGCTGCCCAGGACGGCGTCCAGCCCGTCGTGGTCGAGGCGCAGGGTCGTCGTGCGGGTGAGCGCGTCCTGGAGGCCGTAGAGCAGGCCGGCGGCCAGCGCGAGCAGGGTGGCCTCCTCGAACAGCGGCAAGCGGCGGGCCATCGAGACCAGCAGCAGGGTCAGCCCGACCACCGTGCCGACCACCAGCCAGTGCCGCAGCTCCCCGGCCGGTGCGCCGCCCCCGGTGGGGCGGCCGGCCAGGATGAAGGCCGTCACGCCGAGCCCGAGCAGCAGCACTCCGGCCCAGCCGGACCGCCCGAGGCTCTGCCGGGTCAGCACCCGGGAGAGCGCCATGGCGAACAGCAGGTTGGTGGCGAGCAGCGGTTCGACCAGCGAGACCTCGCCCTGGTTGAGGGCGAGCGCGGAGAGGATCAGGCCGCTGACCATGAAGCCGGTGCCGAGCAGCCACTCGGGCATCCGCACCAGGTCCAGCAGCAGCCGCCAGCGCAGCAGATCGGCACGCGGGGCACGCTGTGCCGCGTGCTGCTGGAGGACGAATCCGAGGCCCAGGCAGCAGGCGGCGCTCAGTGCGAGAAGGAAGACCACCACGAAGGGACCACCCGGACGTCGCTGCCCGCGCCGGACCGGCGGTCCGTGGTTCGACGGCGGTCGCGGCGCGCTCCCGCCAGCGTACCGCCGGGGCGTGGCCCGGACCGCCGGGACGCGGGCCTGCCGGGGCCTTTCCGGCCGCGCCCGCCGCCGTCCGGCCCACTGCGGGCCCGGCTGTCTGCCGGCCGGCCCGACCCTGCGCGTGCCGACCGACCGGCCCTGCGCGTGCCGACCGACCGGCCCTGCGCGTGCCGACCGACCGGCCCTGCGCCGGCAAGCGCGGCCCGGGCCCCGGCCGCGCTTGCCGCCGTGGGCGCCGGGGGCGCACGCTGGTGTGAGCAGCCGCCACGGGGTCCGCATCCGTGCCGGCCTGAGCAAGGGCGACGGGGGCAGGCGCCAGGAGGTGTGGCATGCACAACCAGTGGGACGTGGAGCTGAGCTTCGAGGAAGACGGTGTGCACACGGGATGCGACGCGAGGCTGACCGGCGCCAGGGCGCCGGGCCTCAGCGCCCACGGGGAGTCGCTCAAGAGCGCGGAGGACCGTCCGCTCGCCCGGATCGGTGAGGAGGTCGCGGCCTCGCGCGCGCTGGAGGCGCTGTCCCGCAAGCTGCGGGCCCAGGCGACCGGGGAGATCGAGGACGAGGGCCACCGGCCGGGCTACCTGATCTACTGAACCGCCTGCTGAACCGCCGTCCACCGGCCGACCGGGAGCGGTCGGCCGGTGGACGGGAGACGCGTGGGTGGCCCGGCTGCGGTGCACGGCCCCGGCCCCGGCCCGTTCAGCGTCGCGCGGCCGGCTCCACCGCCGCACTCCCGCCGGCGGCGGGTGCGCGCCGGGGCGCCGGGACGAACACCACGGCGACCAGGGCGGCCAGGCCCAGCAGGACCGCCGTCACGACGAACGCCCGGTCGTACCCGGCGGCCAGCGCGGCCGGTGCGGTGTCGCCGCCCTCGGCCGCGTGCCGGGTGGTGGCCACCGCGAGGGTGGAGAGCACGGCCAGGCCGATGCTGCCCCCGCACTGGCGGCCGGCGTTGAGCAGCCCGCTGGCCAGACCGGCCTCGCGCGGGTCGACCCCCGAGGTGCCCATCGAGGTGTTGGCGACCATGCAGAGACCGACGCCCACGCTGGTCACCAGCGAGGGGCCGACGAAGGCCGTGAGGTAGCCGGAGTCCACGGCGAGCCCGTCGAACCAGAGCATGCCGAGACCGGCCAGCAGCAGACCGGTGGTCAGCACCGCCCGGCCGCCGAGGTGGGCGGTGAGCCGGGCGGCCACCATGCTGCCCGCCATGGTGCCGGCGCAGAACGGCAGGAAGGCGGCGCCGGCCGCCAGCGGGCCGTAGTGCAGCACGTTCTGCAGGTAGAGCGAGCAGAAGTAGAAGCCGACCAGCATCCCGGCCCCGAGCAGGGTGACGATCAGGCCGGACACCCAGACCGTGCGGACCCGGAGGATGCCGAGCCGCACGATCGGTGCGGTGGCGAACCGGGCCTCCCAGGCCAGGAAGGCGGCGCCCAGCAGCAGGGCCGCGCCGAGGGTGCCGAGCGTGCGGGCCGAGCCCCACGGGTGGCGGTCGGTCTCCATCAGCCCGTAGACCAGCGCCACCATCGCCGCGGTGCCGAGCACCGCGCCGACCACGTCCGGCCGGCCGGTGCGCGGCGGGCGGACGGCGGGGAGGGACCGCCCGGCCAGCAGGGCGGCGACCAGGACGATCGGCAGGTTGACGAAGAACACCCAACGCCAGTCGAGCAGATCGGTCAGGACGCCGCCGAGCAGGACGCCCAGCGCGCTGCCGCCCGCCGTGACCGTCGACCAGATGCCCAGCGCCCGGGCCCGGGCGGGCCCTTCGGTGAAGGTCACCATGATCAGCGTCAGGCTGATCGGTGCGAGCAGCGCGGCGGCCACGCCCTGTCCGGCGCGGGCGGCGACCAGCTGCGCCGACGTCTGGGCGAAGCCGCCGAGGACGGAGGCGAGGCCGAACAGCACCAGCCCGGAGAGCAGCGCGCGGCGGTGGCCGACCAGGTCGGCGATCCGGCCGCCGAGCAGCAGCAGGCCGCCGAAGGCCAGCGCGTAGGCGTTGACCACCCACGGCAGCGCGCTGTCGGCGAGGCCGAGTGCCCGGCCCATCGCGGGGAGCGCGATGTTCACGATGCTGGCGTCGAGGGTGACCATCAGCTGGCAGAGGCAGACGGTGGCCAGCACGACACCGGGCCGGGTGCGGCCGGCGGCGGGTGGGTGGCCATGGGCGGGGGCGGTGGCGCCGAGGGCGGTCGGGGTGGCTTCGGGCATGATGACCTCCGATGCGAACGTTGTTCGCGTAAGGTAAGCCTAACTTCAAGGAGGGTCAACCGTGCCTGGTGAGGAGGGGTGTGGGCGGCGCGGCGGCGCGTGGCAGGATGACGGGATGTCGGAGCAGAGCCGAGGGCCGGAACAGGACGGGGCCGGGGAGGTCGCCGAGCGCGGCCGGTACGGGCGCCGCCGGCCGCGGCCCGGTCTCACCACGGCCGGGGTGGTCGCCGCCGGGCGCCGGGTGATCGAGCGCGACGGCATCGAGGCCCTCACCATGCGGGCGGTCGCCACCGAACTCGGCACCGCACCGGCCTCGTTGTACCGGCACGTCGCCGACCGGGACGCCCTGCTGCTGGCCGTCCTGGAGCAGATCGCCGAAGGGCTGCCGGTGGACGTCCCCGGCGCCGACCCGACGGACCGGCTGCTGCGCCGGCTGGTCGACGCGCACGACTACATGGCCGGGCAGGCCTGGGTGCCGCACATCCTGATCCGCGGCGAGATGGTCGCGGAGAACGCGTTCCCGTTCTCCGACGCCTGCCTCGCCGACCTCGCGGCGGCCGGACTCCCGCCGGCCCGTGCGATGCAGGCGTTCCGGGCCTGCTGGCAGCTGGTCCTCGGTGACCTGCTCTCCGAACACCCCGTCAGGCCGCCGCGCGAGCCGAACCAGCGCCGCACCGCGTTCGCCTCGGTCGACCCGGCCCGCCTGCCGGCCCTGGCCCGGGTGCTGGCGGAGCTGGGCTACAGCGAACCGGGCACGCACTGCGGCGAGTTGGCGACGGCCCTGCGCGCACTGATCGACGGGCTGGCCGGGGCCGGCCGACCGGCACCGCCGGGGGAGTGAGGCCGGCGGTGGCCCGGTGGCGTCGTGCGGCCGGGCCCCCGCTGTCGCGCGGACGTGCCGGTGCCCGCGCCACGACGGTCGGGCTGCCCGGCCGGGCGGGGGCGTGCGGCCGGGCCGCTGCGCGCCGCACGTCGAGCGCCCCGGGCCCGACGAGGCGGCCACCGCTTCGGGACCGCATCACGGCGGTCGGCGAGCGGCCGCCCCGGTGCGGTGGGGTCACGCCCCGCCGGAGAGGAAGGCCGTGAGGCGGCCGGTCAGCTCGGCGGGCCGGGCCGTGAGCAGATTGTGGTGGGAGACCCCGGGCAGCACGGCGACGGTGGCGACGGGCAGTGCGTCGCGGGCCGCCGCGGCCACGCGGGCGGCGTCGTGGGCGCGGCTGCGCCCGGCCGTCAGGACCAGGGTCGGGGCGCGGAGGGCACGCAGTCGATCGCGCGTCGGGCGCGGCCCGGTGACCACCCGGGAGGCCGGGAAGCCGGCGTGACCGAGGGCGTAGACCTCGCGCCAGCCGGCGTCGAGCCCGCTGCCCCCGCTCTCCCAGTCCAGGTAGGACCGGGCCCGGCCGGCCGTGCGGGGCGGCAGGAAGAGCGGCAGCGCGCGCAGCAGATAGCCGGGGCGAAAGCCCGCGAAGCACTGGGTCGGATCGAGCAGGGCGAGCCGGCCGACCCGGGCCGGGGCGTGCAGCGCGTACTCCAGGGCGATCCACCCGCCGTACGAGTGGCCGCAGAGGTCGGCCTCGGGCACGTCGAGCCGGTCGAGCACCGCGTCCAGCCAGCCGAGCAGGCCGGGTACGCCGCCGAGCGGGGCGCCGTCGTGGACGCTGCGCCCCGGGTCGCCGATCAGGTCGACGGCGAGGACGCGGTGCCCCGCCGCGGTGAGCGGCCCGACGGTGTCCGCCCAGCCCGTGGAGGTGGCGCCGCCGCCGTGGAGCAGGACCAGCGGCCGCCCGTCGCGGGGGCCGCAGGCGTTGACCCGGGTGGCGCCGTGCGGCGTCCGGACGGTGAGCGGCTCGACGGGGACGGGCCAGCGGGCCAGTGCGGCGTCGTAGGCGGCGAGGAACTCTCCGAGGGCGGCCCCGGCCGGATCGGCGGCCCGGGCGCCCCGCGGGGTGCGTGAGACGGGTGCTGACATCGTGCAGCCCTCCGGCGGGTGGCAAAATGACTCGCTGAACAATAATCTCGCTGAGCGAGAGAATAGTCCCACAGGACCCGGAGAGGAAGGACGACAGGGTGGACGAACCGGAGGAGCCGATGCGGCTGATCCATCTGCTGCGCGGGTTGACCGTCGAACTCGACCTGTTCGGCTCGGAGTTCGCCGGCCGCCACGGCCTGCACCCGACCGACCTGCGGGCGCTGATCCACCTGCTGGACGCCGCCCGCGCCGGCACCGTGGTGACGCCCGGCCGGCTCGGCGAGGCGCTGCGGCTGAACTCGGCGGGCACCACCGGCCTGGTCGACCGCCTGGAGCGGCTCGGCCTGATCCGCCGTGAGCGCGACCCCGGGGACCGCCGCAAGGTCCGGCTGGTGGTCGAGGAACGGGCGATGGAGCTCGGGCAGGACTTCTTCGGCGGGCTGATCGCCGATCTGGTGGCCGCCATGGGCCGGTTCGACGCGGCGGAGCTGGCGACGGCCCGGCGGTTCCTGCTGGCCATGACCGAGGTGGTGGCCACCGCCCGGGAGGAGTGACCGGGCCGCAGGGGCGAGGTGACCGTCCTTCGGGGCCGGTGGTGCGGGGTCGGCCCCGGGGGAGCTCAGAACCAGCTCTCCCCGTAGTGGTCCCCCGGGTGGCCCTCGCGGAGCAGGCAGATGTCGGGCTCCCTGATGTGCTCCGGCCCCTTCAGCCCGGCCTCGGCGGGGCAGCGCGGGGCCAACTCGACCGTGTACACGGGCCAGGAGGCCCAGTGCAGGTCGTTGCCGACGCCCTGGACCAGGGCGGAGTGGGTGCTCTCGTGCCCGGCGACGAGCTCGCACCGCAGGTGCTGCTCCATCATGAAGGCCGCCTGCGGAAGGTTGTTGAAGTGCTCCACATCGGTCTGCGGGAGCGTGACGACGGCGGGACACTGACGCTTGACCATGGGTGGACGGTTGGCGTGAGTCATGCTCGCCAGCATTGCACCGCGCTGTTCGGGAGGCGATGTTTTCGGCCCGGTCGCACGCGTCTTGTACAGGTCGGGAGGGTTTGTGTCGGCCCCGTGGCGGTCCGGGCGGCACGGACCGGGCCCGCACCGGCCGGGCGGCCCGGCTCAGGCGGGGCCCAGCGCCCAGCTGACGAGCGACAGCGTCGCCATCGACACCAGGGTGGAGCAGAGCATCGAGTCCCGCGCGAGCGCGGTGCCGTGCCCGTACTGGCCGGCGTAGACGAACACGTTCTGGGCGGTCGGGAGGGCAGAGAACAGGACGACGGTGAGCAGTTGGTGGGGCGGCAGGTGGAGCAGACCGGCCCCGACGGCGAACGCCGCCAGCGGCTGTATCAGCGTCTTGAGCACGACCGTCACCCCGACCTCCGCGTACCGGGCGGTGCCGGTGGCGGCCGGGCGGCCGTGCAGTGACATGCCGAGTGCCACCAGGGCGGTCGGCACGCCCGCGCCGCCGAGCAGTTCGCAGGAGCGGGTCAGCTCGGCCGGCGGGTGCCAGCCGGTGGCGGAGACCACGGCGCCCAGCGCGACCGCCAGCAGGATGGGGTTGCGCACCGGCAGGGTGAGCGCGGCCCGGCGGCCCGCGTCGCCGGTGTCCAGCACGGTCAGCACGATCGGTGTGACCAGCAGGGTTTGGAACAGCACCACCGGCCCGACGAAGGAGGCGTCGCCGAGCACCTGGACGGCCACCGGGATGCCGAGGTTGGCGGAGTTGACGTACCCGGAGGCCATCCCGCCGATCGTTCCCTCGGCGAGCCCCCGGCCGAAGAGCCGGTGGGCGGCCAGCAGGCCGAGGCCAGCGGCGAGCGCCGTACCGGCGGCGAAGGCCAGCATCGACGGGTTGGCGAACCGGCTCAGCGGGGTTCGGGCGATCATCAGGAACAGCGCTGCGGGCATGGCCAGATGGAAGCTGAACCGGCTCAGTACCGACCCGGCCTGCGGCCCGAGCAGTCCGCTGCGGCCGACGAGGTAGCCGGCCCCGATGAGGGCCCAGATCGGGGTGAAACCGGAGAGCAGCGGGTGCAGGCTGGGCATGGGTCCTCGGGTGGTCCGGGGGTGTCCGGGGCGTCCGGTGGGTGGGGCGCGCCGGGGGTTCCCCGGCACCGCCGCAGTCAACCAGACGCCCGCCCGGCCGAGTCGGCGGGGCTTCCCGCGCGGGCCCGCGGCCTACCATGGCCCGGTGGAGAACCTGAGCCTGGCCGAGGTGGAGACGATCGCGCGGCGTGCCCACGAGGGGCAGGTCGACAAGAACGGCCACCCCTACAGCGAGCACCTGGCCGCGGTGGCGCACGGTGTGGCGGAGCGCGGCGGCAGCGAGGAGCAGATCGCGGCGGGCTGGCTGCACGACGCGATCGAGGACGACGTGCTGACCCGCGAGTGGCTCGCGGCGGCGGCGCTGTCCGACCGCACCAAGGCGATCGTGGACGCCCTCACCAAGCGCCCCGGCGAGCCCCCGGAGGAGTACGCGGCCCGCATCCTGGCCACGCCCGGCGCCCTGGTGGTCAAGCGGGCCGACCTGGCGCACAACTCCAGCCCGGCCCGGCTGGCCACGCTGGACGCCCCGACGGCCGAGCGACTGGCCGCCAAGTACCGCCGGATGCGCGCGCTGCTCGGCCTGGAGGGCCCGGACGGCGCCTGACGCCCGGCCGGGTCCGGCGCCGGGGCGGTGGTCGGAGGTCCGCCGGGCCCGGCGGCCCGTGGCCCCGGCCGGCCCGGACACGGCGAGAGGGCCCGTGCACGCGGATCGCGCGTGCACGGGCCCTCTCGGTCACCCCGGTGATCCCTGTCCGATCCCCGGGGTGAGGGGGGACAGTGGTCTGGCTGCGGCGTCCGGCGCCCGGCGGAGCACCGGCCGGTCGGCCCGGTGGCTCAGTGCGTCAGGAGCCCGGGAACGCGCGGCCTACACGGGTACGGCTTAGTACCAGTGGTGGGTCTGCCAGAACGCCCAGGCGCCGTTCGGGCTGCCGTAGCGGGAGTTCATGTAGTCCAGCGCCCACTTGATCTGGGTCTTCGGGTTGGTCTTCCAGTCCGCACCGGCGGAGGCCATCTTCGAGCCCGGCAGCGCCTGGGCCAGGCCGTACGCGCCCGAGCTGGGGTTGGTCGCGGTCACGTTCCAGCTGGACTCGTGGGAGATGATCTGGTTGAACGAGGCGAGCTGGCCGGCCGGCACGATCTGGGCGGCGATGGCCTGCGGGGAGACGGTCGCGGCCGAGGCGGTGGCGGGCACCAGGCCGGCGCCCAGGGCGGTCAGACCGGCGGCGCCGGCAAGAAGAGCAGCAGAAGTGCGCATACGGAGCTTGAAAGCGGGCATGAAGGAGAAGACCTCAATCGGGTTGGGCCGGTGTCACGCCCCGCCTCGACCGTTGGCCGGACAGGGGCCGATGCGGTCGCGGGGCGTGACTCGGCAGTAAGCCGCTTCCGGCGGGACAGGTGCCGGAGCGGCTGACGACTGAGCCATTGTTGCCAGACCGGATCGGCCGTCGCCAAGACCCCCTGACTACGACTCGTCGTCGTAGCAGGGGGTCGCGCCGTGGATTCGAAGGGCCTGCCGCGGCCGCCTCCGTCGTGCCCGCCGACCTCGGCGAATGCCCGCCGCAGCCGGTCCGGCGGGCCGCCCTCCCGCGGCCACTACCGCCCGTCGTGGCGGCCGTTCGCGTGTGAGCGCACTCACCGGCGGCCCGCCCGGGCCCGTCACGGACCGGTCGGCCGGCACCACTGCGGGTACAGACGATCTGAGAGCGGCGCCACACCGGGGCGGGTCGGACCGGGCCGGCGGCCCGGGGGCTCAGCCGCGCGGGCGGACGTGGAGGTCCAGTCCGCTCGTCCCCGGCGCCTCCACCCCCGGCAGCAGCCGCATGTCGTGGCCGTAGTCACCCCCGACGAGCGAGCGGAACGGGACCGGCTCGTCCGTGAAGAGCCCGTCGAGCCGCCGGCCGTACTCCCGCTTCGCCGCCGCGAACCGCTCCTCGGGCAGGTCGTTCGCCTCGTACACCGCGAACGGCTCCAGCGGCGCCATGCCGGTGAACCAGAACAGGCCGTGCTGGACCGGGTACAGGACGTCCGCCAGCCGCCCGTGGATGCCCCGGTCGAGGAACGCGGTGTTCCGGGCGCCCGCCGTCACCGACACCAGGGCGCGCCGGCCCGGCAGGGCGCTGCCCTCCTGGTACGGGGGAGGGACGGCCGGGCCGTAGCCGAACCCGGCGGTGAAGACCCGGTCGATCCAGCCCTTCAGGATCGCGGGCGCCGAGAACCACCAGAGCGGGAACTGCAGGACCACCGCGTCCGACCAGAGCACCTTCTCCTGCTCCGCCGCGATGTCCGGCGACAGCCGCCCCGCCAGCGTGGCCCGCTCCGAGGCGCCCATCACCCGCAGCCGCTCGCCCGGGGTGTGCTCGGGGTAGTCGTCGGCGTCCAGCGCGGCCTTCCACTTCATCGCGTAGAGATCGGACTCCCGCACCTCGTGCCCCGCCGCGCGCAGGCGGTCGACGGCGAAGGTGGTGAGGGCGGCGTTGAGGGAGCGGGCGTCCGGGTGGGCACTGACGACGAGGATCTTCTTCGGCTGCTGCGGCGTGGTGTCGGTCATGCCGTCCACGTTCTCCCGGGCGCGGCCGGGCAGCCAGAACCCTGGTCGACCGGAGGACCGGTGGTCCTGGTACCGACAGGGCCACCCATACTGGGACGCATGAACGGGGTGGGCGGGGCGAGGCGTACGGACGGGGCGGACAACGGCGGCGGGGCGCCCGGGGCGGGACCCGTCGCGGGCGCGGGCGGCGGCGGGGCGGCGGAGATCGACGGGGTCGGCGACACCCGGCGGGCGCTCGGCGGCTTCCTGTGGGCCCGGCGCGGCCGCATCGCGCCGGAGGACGTCGGCATCGCCGGCGGCCGCCACCGGCGGGTCCGCGGCCTGCGCCGCGAGGAGCTGGCCCAGCTCGCCGGGATCAGCGTCGACTACTACGTCCGCCTCGAACAGGGCCGGGCCACCCAGCCGTCCTCCGAGGTGCTCGACGCCCTCGCCCGGGCGCTCGGCCTCGACACCGCCGAACGCCGGCACCTCGCCACCCTGGCCGGCGCCCGGAGCGGCACCGCGCCCAGCGGGCGGGTCAGCCCGCAGCTGCGGCGGCTACTGGACGCCGCCGCCGGCCTCCCCGCCTTTGCGACGACCCACCGCCTCGACGTGGTGGCCTGGAACGCCCTGGGCGCCGAACTGATGGGCGGCCTCGGCACGCCCGGCCGCCGGGACGGGAACAACGCCAGGTACCTGTTCTGCGACCCCGCCTCGCGGGACGTCCACCCCGAGTGGGAGGACCGGGCCCGGGAGGCCGTCGGCCAGTTGCGGGTCTCCGCCGGGAGCTACCCCGACGACGCCGAGCTGGCCGCGCTCATCACCGAACTGTCGGCGCGCAGTGCGGACTTCCGGCGGATCTGGGCCACCGGCGAGATCGTGGTGTGCGGCGCGGGGCGCAAACGGCTCCGGCACCCGGTGGCGGGGCTGCTCACCCTGGACTACGAGACGCTGCACGTGCCGGCCGCGCCGGCCGAGACGGGCCTGGTCGTGCACGTGTTCAGCGCGGCGCAGGAGAGTCCGGAGGCCGCCGCCCTGGCCCGGCTGGCCGGGGCCGTGACGGCGGCGCCGCAGCCGGTGCGGCCGGCGCAGTACTCCGGCGCGACCTCGTGAGCCCCGCCGGTTCGTAGCGGGCAAGCCCGCCCGCCCCGGCCCCGGTCCGCCACCCGCGCCCGCCGCCGGCCTGCGGCCGTCACCGACCGGCGGCCGTCACCGGGCCGGTGCCGCACCGCCCGGCGCGGGCGCCCGGCGTGGATCCGGCCGCCTGCGCCCCGCCGAGCGCGCCCCGCGAAATCCGCCCCCTGGAGGAAGCGGTTCCGGCCGTGTCTGGGCTCAGGAGGGTGAGGAGGTGCTCATGGGAGAAACGAAGACCGACCGGGACGACGAGTTCCAGGCGTTCATCGTCGGGGCCTGGCCACGGCTGCTGCGTACGGCGTACCTGCTGGCCGGGGAGCAGTACGCGGCCGAGGACCTGGTGCAGTCCGCGGCGGAGAAGGCCTGCGCGGCCTGGGGGAAGGTACGGCGGGCGGAGGATCCGTACGCCTACGTGCGGCGGATCCTGGTGAACCAGCACGCCCGCCGGTTCCGCCGCCGCCTGCCGGAACTGCTGGTCAACGCCGTGCCGGAGCAGGCCGGCGAGGAGGACGGCTTCGCTCGGTCCGATCAGCGCTCGGCGCTGATGGCCGCGCTCGCCACCCTGCCGCCGCGCCAGCGCGAGGCCGTCGTGCTGCGCCACTGGGAGGACCTGAGCGACAGCCAGGCCGCCGCGGCGATGGGCTGCTCGGTGGGTGCGGTGCGCGGCCAGGCGGCGAAGGGCATAGCGCGGCTGCGGGAGGTCGCGGTGCTGAAGGAACTCAAGGGCATGACACACGTCGGAGGTGCGGTATGAGCATGGGCGGCAGCGACCGGACGGGCGCCGCGGGCGCGGCGGACGACGGCGACACGGCGGTGTGGGTCGGGCTCGGACTGGCCGAGGCGGCGGCCGGGGCGAGGGTCGGGGCGGTGCCGGTGCCGGAGATCATGGCGGGCGGCCGTCGGCTGCGGCGCCGGCGCCGGACCCTGGTGGGGGCGGTCGCGCTCGGCTCGGTGGTGGTCCTGGCCGGCGGCACGATGGCGGGCCTGCACGGGGCCTCCGCGGGCAGCACCTCGGTGGGGACGATCGCGCCGGCCGGCTCCGGCACTGGGGGCGGCACCGGGGGAGGCCCGGCGCCCGACACGTCCGCCGGCGCCACCGCCTCGCCGTCCGCGGCGGTGCGCGACCCCTTCACCCCGGTCCGGACGGTGGTCGCCCAGGGCACCGCCGACGGCAAGGAGTGGAAGCTGTGGATCGCGCTGTGGCCGCTCGCCCGGCAGGACCAGGCGTACCAGCAGGCCCAGGCCGTCTGGCAGGAGCGCCACGCGGTGGACCCGGAGCTCACGGCGCCGACGGAGGCCTTCGTCCAGCGGTACTGGCAGCCCCAGGAGGACATCGTGAACTCCTACTTCACGGTGGACGGCGTGCGCCTGGGGCACGACAGCGAGGGCAGCGTCCCGGCGCCGTCCGCGCCCGCGACGCCCGTCGACACGATCGGCACCCTCAGCGGCGGCCTGGTCGGCCACCGGGGCAAGGGCGACACCGTGGCCCCGCTCGACGTGGTGATGGCACGTCTCGACCCCAACGTCGGCAGGGTGTCGGTGACCTGGACGGACGGCACGACCTACGAGCCGCCGCAGGTCACCGTCGGCGACTCCGCGTTCCGCTGGATCGCGGTGGCCCGGCCGGCGGGCAAGACGGCGAAGTCGTGGCAGCTCTTCGACCGCAACGGCGAGAAGCTGCGGGGCGGTGACTACGTCGACTTCCTGAAGTGACGGTCGAGTTCCTGAAGTGACGAGGGGCCGGACGGGCTGACCGGTCCGGGGCCGCGCCGGCCCCCGGACCGGTGCCGGACTACCCGGCCGACGCGTCCCGGGGCGCGGCCCCCGGACCGGTGAGCGCGTCCCCGAGGCGGCGGTGGCGCCGGGCGCGGGCGGCGAGCCGCTCGGCCTCCGGCACCGCGGCGAGTGTGCCGAGCGCCGTGCCGACCGCCCGCCCGAGCCGCTCGCAGAACGCGGCCGGCTCGTCGGCGGCGTCCGGCAGCTCCGGCACCACGGCGTCGACCAGGCCGACCGCCGCCAGGTCGTCCGCACCGATGCCCTGCGAGCGGGCGAGTTCGGCGGCGTGCGTGCCGTCCCGGTGGACGATCGCGGAGGCGCCCTCGGGCGGCAGCGGCGCCAGCCAGGCATGGCCGGCGGCGAGGACCCGGTCGGCGGGCAGCAGGGCCAGGGCGCCGCCTCCCGAGCCCTGACCGAGCAGCACCGCCAGCACCGGTGTCCGCAGGGCGAGCAGGGTGGTCAGGCAGTGCGCGATCTCGACGGCGATGCCGTCGAGTTCGGCCCCCGCGGACAGCTCGGCGCCGGCCGTGTCGACGACGGTGACCAGGGGCAGGCCGAGTTGCTCGGCCAGCCGGGCGCTGCGGCGCACGGCACGCAGGTCGGCGGCGGTGAACGGCCGTTCGTGGTGCGGCCCCTGCCGCTGCTGCCCGACGACGAGCGCGGGCCGCCCGTGCAGCACCGCGAGGGCCCGCACCAGCGCGCCGTCGCGGCCGCCGGGCGCGTCCAGCAGCACCAGCTCCTCGGCGGTCCGGCGCAGCAGCTCGCGGGCGCCCGGCCGGTCGGGGCGGCGGGTGCGCCGCACCGAGTCCCAGGCGTCCGGCCGTTCGGCGCGCGCGGACTCCGGGCCGGCCCCGGACTCGGCCGTGCCCACCGTCCCGGACTCGGCCCCGGCAGGCGGTGCGGTGGGCGCTCCGGCCGGCGCCACCAGCACGGCCAGCGACCGCCGCAGCACCTCCCGCAGCTCCTCCGGCGCCACTACGGCGTCCACCAGGCCGCGCGCGGCCAGGGTCTCGGCGAGCTGCACGTCCGCGGGCAGCTCCACGCCCCGCAACTCCTCGTACACCCGCGGCCCGAGGAACCCGAGCCGGGCCCGCGGCTCGGCGAACACCAGCTGCCCCAGCGTCCCCCAGGAGGCGAACACCCCGCCCATGGTGGGGTTGCGCAGATAGGTGAGGTAGGGGAGGCCGGCGGCGCGGTGCGCCTGCACGGCGGAGGTGATGCGCAGCATGCAGAGGAAGGCCGCCGAGCCCTCCTGCATCCGCGTGCCGCCCGAGACGGGCAGGGCGACCAGCGGCAGCCGCTCGGCCGTGGCCCGTTCCACGGCCCGGGTGATCCGCTCGGCCGTGGCCACCCCGATCGACCCGCCGAGGAAGCCGAACTCGGAGGCGACCAGCGCCACCGCGCGTCCGGCGATCAGCCCGGTCCCGGTGACCACCGCCTCGTCCACCCCGGTGCGTTCGCGGGCCCGGGCCAGCGCGGCCCGGTAGCCGGCGTCGGCCGGCGGCGGCCCGAGCGGCTCGTCCCAGCTCCGGAAGGTGCCCGGATCCACCAGCAGACCGATGAGTTGACGCGCCGTCAGCGCACTTCCGGTACCCAAGACCCCACCCCCGCCGCCCGAGCCGCCCACCTGGACAAGATCCACCCTACGCAGCGGCCGCTCGCCCGTCCCGGACCGACGTGCGGGTGTGACCGGGTCGACAGCTCCGGAGCCGGAAAACCCCGTCGCGGCCCGCGCGGGCCTTGGGCATGATGGCCGCCGTGGACACCGAAACGCTCGTCGACACCTGGCGCCGACTCATCACCGACCGGGCCAAGTCCTGGGTGCTGTTCGAACACGGCACCTGCGTCGTGCTGGTCGGCCCGGCCGGCGCCGACGACCTCGCCGACCGGGCCCGCGCGCTGCTCGCCGGGGCCGGCCCGGTCCATCCCGGTTCCCCCGCCGGGGACTTCGGCGTGATCGACGTCGGGGGCGCGGCGGGCTGGGTGGTCACCGGGGACCACCCCGACGTCCTCACCTACGTCGGGCCCGTGGAACCGGCCGAGCGCTCGGACCTCGCGGTCGGCCTGTACGGGCGGGCCAAGCGCCATCGGGACGGCACCGACCTGCACGTCGTCCACGTCGAGGACCGTCGCGGCGCGGCCGGACCTGCCTGAGCGGGCCGTTGCCGGCCGGGCCGGCGGGCGGCGGCGCCCGCTCCCGCCGGCCCGGCCCGGGCGCGCCCGGTTGCTAGGGTCCTCCCATGGCATCGAGCAGTGCGAGCACCCCCGGCCGGCTGCGGCGCGACGCGCAGCGCAACCGTGACCTGCTGCTGGCCGCCGCCCGCGACATGTTCTCCCGGCACGGCCTGGACGTCCCGCTGGACCAGATCGCCAAGGAGGCCGGGGTCGGCAACGCGACGCTGTACCGGCACTTCCCGACCCGCGAGGAGCTGATCGGCGAGGTCTTCGCCGGCGCCGCCACGCTGATCGCGGACGCCGGGGAGGAGGCGCTGGCCGCCGAGGACGCCTGGGGCGCGATCGAGCGCTACTTCGAGCGGATCTTCGAGCTGGTCGCCGCCGACCGGGGCATCAACGACCTGGTGACCCGGGCCATCCCCGCCAGCCCCGCGATGATCGGGATCAGCCGGCAGAACGCGGCGACGGTCGGCACACTGGTCGCCCGGGCGCAGGAGCAGGGCACCATGCGCCCCGACGTCGTCACCATGGACCTGCTCTTCATGCTCGGCCCGCTCTGCCGGGCGCTGCCCGCCACCACCGAGCTGCGCCCCGACCTCTGGCGCCGCTACCTGGCCCTGCTGCTCGACGGCTTCCGCACCCGGGCCACCCACCCGCTGCCGGTCCCGCCGGTCGGTGAGGAGCACCTGGACAAGATGTTCACCGACCTCTGGGAGGCGGACGGTCCGGGCGCCTGACCCCGGCTGCCGGGCCCACGTCCGCCCCGGGCCCGCCGCCGGCCGCCGGACGCCGGGAGCGCCGTCAGGACGGCGTACGGATCCGCCCCCCGCGCGTCAGAGCCCCGTCAACGCACGGCCCCCCGCCCCGCCGCCCGGCTTTGCTGAATCCGACAGTGCATCAGCACGAGCCGGAAGGACGGGCAGGGCCATGGCGGACAACGGCGCCGGTATCCACGCGGGCGAGCCGACGGACGAACCGGGCGGGGGCCGCACGGCCGGCCCGCTCGGCGGGCCCGACGGGCGGGGTCGGATCGTGGTCGGGGTCAGCGGCTCACTCGGCAGCCTGGCCGCCCTGCACCGCGCCGTGGCCGAGGCCCGCCGCGCCGACGTCGAGGTCCTCGCGGTGCTCTGCTGGACGCCGGTCGGGGGCGAGTTCGGCTACCGCCGGTCCCCCTGCCCGCCCCTGCTCACCGCCTGCCGCGACGCGGCCGCCGCCCGGCTCCGGCAGGCCCTGGACGAGGCCTTCGGCGGCGGCCTGGCGGGTGTCCGACTGCGCTGCCAGGCCGTTCGCGGCGAGACCGGCCAGGCGCTGGTCCGCTCCGCCGACCGCGCCGACGACGTGCTCGTCCTCGGGACCGGCGGCCGTGGCGCACTCGCCCGCGCCCTGCGCCCGTCCGTGACGGGGTACTGCATCCGGCACGCCACCTGCCCCGTCCTGGCGGTGCCCAGGCCGCCGCTCCAGCGCGAACTCGAAGCGCTCGAACGCCACCACCACGTCCGCGTGCGGCCGCTCACCGTCGGGCGGTGACCGGATGACGCCGACCCGCCCCGACCGCCTGTCGCCGGCCATGTCCGGCGCGGTCGCCCTGCTCGCCTCCGGCGCGCTGCTCCCCGCGCTCGCCGTGCTCGGCGAACTGCGGCCCACCTGGGTCGCCCTGGCCGCCTTCGCCGCCGTCTGCGCCGCCCTCGGCCGGTACTCCCGGCCGGCCGCCGCTCCGCTGATCGCGCTGTCCGGCTGGCTCTTCCACAACGGCTTCGTCGAGCACCGTCACGGCGTCCTCGGCTGGTCCGGTGCCGGCACCGAGGCCGCCCACTTCCTGCTCCTCGCCGCCGCCGCGCTGCTGCTCGCCCTCCCCGGCAGTCTTCCGCGCCCCGCCCTGGCGGCCCGGCACGGCCGCGCCCGCCGGCACCGCCCGGCCTGAGGGAGCGGCGGCTACGAAGCGGACGACGACCGGGCCGCCGGGGTGAGGCGATCGTTCGGGCCCGCCGCGGCCGCCTCGGCCAGCACCCGCGCCGTCGCCCGGCCGGCGCGTACGGCGTGCTCGGCCTCGGCGGGGCGGCAGCGCCCGAGGGCCGGGTCGTACTCGGTCAGCACCACACCGGCGTGGTCGGACTCCAGCTCCAGAAAGTGCGCCGGCGAGCCCTGCTGGACCAGGGCGCTGTACAACTCCCGGGTCGCCGACGCCGGCACCAGGTCGTCGAGGGTGCCGTGCACCAGCCGGACCGGGACGGGGGAGGGCCGCTCGGCGAGGTGCGCCAGCGGGGTGTCGCCCGTGGTCACGGCGGGCCGGCCGTAGGCGGAGGCGATGCCGACGGCGGCCGTCGGGCGGACCTCCTCGGGGGTGTCCGGGTGGGTGGCCAGGGCGACGGCCTCGCGCCCGCCGAGCGACCAGCCGGCCAGCACGAACCGGGCCGGGTCGCCGCCGAGCGCGGGCGCCTCCCGGCGGGCGTACTCGAAGGAGGCCAGCAGGCGGGCACGGCCGCCGTCCTCCTGGTCCGACCGCCAGTCGGGGACGAGTACCAGCAGCCCCAGCCCCGCCGCCTCCCGGGCGAGCGGCCGCAGCACGTCCCGTTCGTCGGGGCCCCGCCCGTGCCAGAGCAGCACGACGGGCGCCGGCCCGTCGGCGCCCACCGGGCGGTGGACGTCCATCAGGTGGCCCGGGGTGTACTCGACGACCTCGGGCGGGGCGGGGTGCGGACCGGTCATCCGGGGTTCTCCTCGGGTTCGGGCAGGGGTTTCCGAGCTGGTACTGTACTTCCTGTCGCGAGGGAGATGATCTCTCGTCAGGCGTCAGTGGTGCTACCGGAGCACGTCCTACTTTCAGTAGGGAGAGTCCGTTCGACCCGGGCCTGGCGCTCCAATGCGGACGAGGTCCGGTGCCTTTCCAGGCACCGGGCCTCTTCTGCTTTCCCGCAGTCGGCCACGGGGCGGGGTCGGTTCGGCGCAGGGCCGCTGACCTGCTAGTCTTTCTCCTGTCGCGAGGGAGATGATTCCTCGTCAGGCGTCAGTGGTGCTACCGGAGCACGTCCTACTTTCAGTAGGGAGAGTCCGTTCAACCCGGGCCTGGCGCTCCAATGCGGACGAGGTCCGGTGCCTTTCCAGGCACCGGACCTCCTTCGCTTTTCCGGGTGCCGGATTCTTCCGGACCGCTTTCTTCCGGACGGCGTCAGCCGGGCTGGCGGTCGGAGCCGAGTTCGCGGGAGATCCGCAGACCGACCTGGGCGACCACCGGGCCGAGCGAGCGGACCCGGGCGGCGGTCATCCGGGAGGTGAGGCCGGAGACCGAGAGGGCGGCGGTCACCTCGCCGGTGTGGTCGAAGATCGGGGCGGCGACGCAGCGGACCTCCGGCTCGTTCTCCCGGTCGTCGATCGAGTAGCCGCGGGCGCGGATCCGGGCGAGGTCGGCCCGCAGGTGCGTCTCGTCGGAGATGGTCCAGGCGGTGACCGGGCGCAGCCCGGCGGCGACCACCTCGGTGACGGCCTCGTCGGGCAGCCAGGCGAGGATCGCCTTTCCGGTCGCGGTGCAGTACGCGGGCGCCCGGCTGCCGACCCGGGAGGCCATCCGGACATTGGTCTCGTCCTCGACCTTGTCGAGGTAGACGATGCCGGGGGCCTGCCAGACGGTCAGGTGGACGGTCTCGCCGGCCTCGCGCTGCAGGCGCCGCAGGTGCTCGGCGGCGACGCTGCGCAGGTCCAGGGTGGACAGGTAGGCCTGGCCGAGGCGGAGCGAGCCGTGGCCGAGGCGGAACCAGCCGGTCTCCCGGTCGCGGTCGAGCAGGTGCTCGTCGAGCAGCGGGCCGGTCAGCCGCAGCACGGTGCTCTTGTTGAGGCCGAGCGCCTCGGCGAGTTGGGCGAGCGGTACGCCGCGGCCGTTGCCGTGGTCGCGCACGTGGCCGAGCACGGCCAGCGCGCGGCGCAGCGAGGACGACTGGTTGCGGTCGGAGCCCCCCGCCTTCTTCGCGGCCGCCGCAGTCGCCGCGGCCGGATCGGCCGGATCGACCGGGCCGGCCGGTGATCCGGGTTCCGTTCCGGGCTCCGCGCCAGGCCCTGCTCCGGACCCCGATCCGGTCTGCGACCGGGCCTTCGACCCGGTCCCCGTCTCCGTCATCGGTCCGTTCCCCTCTCGTTCCACCGCCGGGCTGCGGCGGTGGTCAGACCGTACCCCCTCGCACCGCGTTCATCGATTCTTCGATACACCGTTGTGCAGTGCAAAACTTCCCGAACGGCCTCTTGTTGCCCGCGAGCGCCCCCGCCTAACGTCCCTGGCATCGAGCAGGCGACGCGGCCCACCCGAGCGGTCGCTCTGCCGTACCCCCACATCAACGCGTTCACGCGCACCCACCATCGGCCCCGGTCAGGGCCTGCTTCGACGTGCCCGTCCCCAGCGGCGCACGTCCTGGCGGCAACTGTCGGGAGGGGAGGTCTCCACCCATGCGACTCATCGGACGAACCGCCGCGGCCACCGTCCTCGCCGCCACCTGCCTCGCGGCGGCCGCCTGTTCGCCCGGCACCGCGCTGCCGGCCGGCGACAAGGCCGGTGACGACAGGACGGGCACGCTGCGGGTCTGGCTGTACAACGAGGCCGGCAACGCGGCGAAGGAAGCGGTGATCGGCAAGGCGGTCAGCGAGTTCCAGGCCTCCCACCAGGGTGTCACCGTCGACATCAGCTACATCGACACCGACGCCTCGGCCCGCGCCGCCAAGATGAAGGGTGCGTTCAACGACCCGAACAGCGCCCCGGACCTGGTCGAGTTCGGCAACACCGACCTCCCCGGCTACGTCGCCGCCGGCGGCCTCGCCGAGATCGGCGCCGACCTCGGCACGTGGAAGGACAAGGGCGACCTCGACCCGGCGATCGCCAGCACCGCGGTGCTGGACGGCAAGACCTACGGCCTGCCCTGGTGGGTCGGCGTGCGTGCGCTGTACTACCGCACCGACCTGTTCACCGAGGCCGGGCTGAGCGCGCCGACCTCGTACGCCGAACTGGTCGCCGCCAACCAGAAGATCCACGCCGCGCACCCGGACACCTTCGGCATCGCGGTCGGCGGCAAGTACACCTTCGGTGCGCTGCCCTTCGTCTGGGACGCCGGCGGCGACATCGCCGCCAAGGACGGCTCCGCCTTCAAGGCCGCGATCAACTCGCCCGCCGCGCAGGCCGGCATCAAGCGCTACACGGACCTCTTCGGTGCCGACGGCTGCCCGGCGCAGCAGTGCGCCGACCTCACCGGCGGCAAGACGGTCGACCTGTTCGCCGCGGGCAAGTCCGCGATGGCGATCCTGCCCAACTCCAGCCGCAGCAAGGTCGACGCGGGCCCGGTCAACGGCAAGTACGGCGTCGTCCCGCTGCCCGGCGAGAAGTCCGGCTCGATCGCCCCGGCGTTCGGCGGCGGCAACAACCTCGGCGTGATGAAGGCGGCCAAGCACCGCACCCTGGCGGTCGAGTTCGCCGAGCTGCTGGCGAGCCCCGCGTACCAGGAGCAGATGTACGACGCGATGGGCAACCTGCCGACCCTCAAGTCCGTGAACGCCAAGGTCGCCGCGAAGGACGCCTTCCTGAAGCCGTTCACCGACACCATCGCGGCCGGCACCAGGTTCGTTCCGCAGGACCAGGCGTGGGCGCAGATCGACGCGCAGGCCGTCATCCCGACGATGCTGCAGCAGATCGTCACCGGAAAGGCGGACGTGGCCAAGGCCTCCGGCGACGCCGCCACGCAGATCACCTCGGCCTTCGCGGCCGCCCACTGATCGCAGGCCCCGAGCGAGCAGGCCCCGAGAGAGCAGGTCCCGTACGTGTCCGCACCCACCACGACCGCCCCGGCGCCGCCGACTTCCCCGAGCGGGCGTCGTCGGGGTACCGGCCCGGCCGCGCCCCCGCGCGGCCGGCGCCGCCGCCCACCGCTGCTGCTGCTCCTGCCGGCCGCGATCATCATGATCCCGCTGGTGGCCTACCCGATCTACCAGCTCGGACTGCTGTCGGTGCTGGACTTCGGGCAGGCCCAGGCGTCCGGGGGAGTGCCCACCAGCTTCGTCGGCTTCGGCAACTACGAGAAGATCCTGAGTGACGGCCAGTTCTGGTCGGTGCTCACGCAGACGATCGGCTTCGCCGCCTTCTGCGTGGTCGCCACGCTGGCCGTCGGCGCCACCCTCGCGGTCCTGCTGACCAGGGTCGGCCGGGTGGCCCGGCTGGTGCTGACCACCGCCGCGATGGCGGCCTGGGCGGCGCCGGCGATGACCGGGTCGACGGTGTGGAGCTTCCTGTTCGACACCAACCTCGGTCTGGTCAACAAGACCCTGGTCGACCTCGGACTGAGCGGCTTCCACGAGTACAACTGGTTCTACGACAAGTGGACGGCGTTCCTCATCGTCGGCGCCGTGGTGGTCTGGCACTCCTTCCCGTTCGTCATGGTGACGCTCTACGCGGGCATCCGGGCGATCCCGGAGGAGATCCTGGAGGCCGCCGCACTGGACGGCGCCAACACCTGGACCACCTTCCGCCGGATCACCGCCCCGATGCTCCGGCCGATCCTGACCGTCGTGGTGATCCAGTCGGTCATCTGGGACTTCAAGGTCTTCACCCAGATCTACGTGATGACCGAGGGCGGCGGCATCGCCGGGCAGAACCTCGTGCTCAACGTGTACGCGTACCAGAAGGCGTTCGCCTCCTCCCAGTACGGGCTCGGCGCGGCCATCGGCGTGATCATGCTGCTGATCCTGGTGATCCCGACGGTCCTCTACATCCGCACCCTGCGACGGACGGGGAATGAACTGTGAACGCCCGTAGCCGCTGGCGGTTCGCCGCCAACTCCACCGCGGTCCTGGTGGCCGTCGTCACCGCCTTCCCGATCTTCTGGATGGTGCTGTCGGCCTTCAAGCCCAAGGGCGAGGTGCAGTCGCTGGACCCCAGGCCGTGGACCGCCCACCCGACGCTGGAGAGCTTCCGGCAGGTGCTGAGCGTCGACGGGTTCGGCCGCTACTTCCTCAACAGCCTGGTCATCGCGCTCTCGGTGGTGGTGCTCTCGGCGGTGGTGGTCTTCCTGGCGGCGGTGGCGGTGACCCGCTTCCGCTTCCGGTTCCGCACCACCATCATGGTGATGTTCCTGATCGCCCAGATGATCCCGGTCGAGGCGCTGACCATCCCGCTGTTCTTCATGTTCCGCGACGCCGGCCGGGTCGCGCCGGGCATCGGCCTCAACACCCTGGCCTCGCTGATCCTGGTGCAGTTGGCCTTCTCACTGCCGTTCGGCATCTGGATGATGCGCGGCTTCGTCGCCGCCGTCCCGGTCTCCATCGAGGAGGCGGCCCAGATCGACGGCGCGAGCCGGACCCGCATCCTGTGGCGGATCCTGCTGCCGCTGGTGGCCCCCGGCCTGGCCGCGACCAGCGTGTTCTCCTTCATCGCGGCGTGGAACGACTTCGTCTTCGCCAAGACCTTCATCATCAGCGCCACCGACAACCAGACCCTCCCGTCGGCGCTGCTGGTCTTCTTCAAGCCGGACGAGAACGACTGGGGCGGCATCATGGCGGCGTCCACGCTGATGACCGTGCCGGTGCTGATCTTCTTCATCGCGGTGCAGCGCAAGCTGGTCTCCGGGCTGGCGGGCGCGGTGAAGGACTGAGGCCGCGAGGAAGGGGCGAGCCGGCCGTGCCGGAGTCGGCTGCCCGCGTGGACTGTGCCCCGAACGACTTGCCGTGGTTCGCCCCACCGCACGAGCACGAGCACGACGGGCCGACGGCGCCCATGCAGCTCGCGTCGCAGGACTCGTCGCGGGTGACGGCGAACAGCCGCTCACCGCGCAGCACCTGACCGCACTCCGGGCACGGCGGGTTCGGCACCTCGGTCCGCACGGGGCGGACGCACGGCTTGCAGCGCGCCAGGAAGTAGGAGGTGGGCTGCGCGGAGATGATCGTGCCGTTGCCGTTCACGTGCGGGTCCTCTCGGGGGAGCGGTTCGATTGCCTTCCGGGAGCCACCCGGCCTGACAAGAGAAAGACTACCATGGATAATGCATTGAGTCGACTTGGGTGCCCGCTTCCGCACGTCCCGCAACGGCCGTTCCTGCCGCCGGCCGGAAAGGCGCCTTCCAAGGCGGGACCGTCCCGCGGTCGGTCCGAACTGTCCCCCTGGGGACCGCCGGCTTTCCGGGTCGCCCCGCCGGGGCGGCCTACCAGGGGGCGTCGTCGTGCTCGCGGGCCCGGTCCTCGGAGTAGGTCCACCACCCCTCGGAAGCGATCGCGACCGGCACCGGGCGGCTGTCGCCCGGCCACCCCTCCTCGGCCGTGCGCCAGGCTTCGGCGTGCTCCGCCTGGCGGACGGCGGCTCCGAGCGACCGGGCCGACACGTGGTACACGTGCACGCGCGGCTTGTCGGGGTACTCGAACACGACGGTGTAGGCGCGTTCGGACAGTGCCTGAGCCAGCGATCCGGAAAGCCACGTCAGCTCCCGCCGGACGGCGTGGGCCGTCCTCTCCAGCGGGCCGAACAGGCGGCTGTGGCGCATGGCCTGGAGGCGCCGGCGGAGGGCGCGGGCGGGGCGGGTGGTCATCGGTTGGACTCCTTGGGCAGAGAAGGGGCGGCGGGGCGCCGGGCGGGCGGCTCAGAGGGCGAGGGATACCGACTTGCGGCGCACGCACTGCACGGCAACGTCGTTGGTGGCCCGGTCGCGCAGCACGTACCGGGGTCCGTCGGGCTCCCAGGCGCAGCGCTGGCAGACGCACGGCTCGGAGCGGTACAGGCCGTGGTGGCGCGTCAGGCTGCCGTGGTAGCGGACAAGGGTCCCGCGCCGGATGGGGGCGGTGCCCGCGTGCGCCGCCGGGACCTCCTGCGGCTCCTCCGAGCCCTGGTCCTCGTCCTCGCTGCCCTCGGGCTCGGGCTCGGCGGACCGGACGGGCGTGGGGCCCGTGTCCGCCCAGCCCTTTGACCACTGGGCTTCCTGGAAGGCGACCGACGACCACCGGTCCGGGTTGCCGAGCGGGCCCGCGAACCCGAACGCCCGCAGGTCCCCGTGCTGCCGGTGCGGGGCGACCGCGACGCACTCGAACACCGTGCGGACCTCCGGGGCAAGGGATGCGTCCGCGAGGACGTACGTGCGGCCCGGCTCGAAGAACTCCGACTTGCTTCCCATGATCGTGATCCCATCTCGCGGTGTGCGGTTCGATGCCGGGGCGGGAGCCACCCGCCCCGGGCTTGGCCGTGCTGAGCCCCGGTTCCCGGGGGGAGGGGGCGGGCCGTCCGGCCCGCCCCCCGGCGCACTCAGGTGCAGTCCAGTCCGCAGCTGAGGCACACGAGAACCTCGTAGTCCGCGATCCAGACACCCTGGCCGCTGGTGTCCAGGCACTCCTCCGGCCGAGCGGTCGCCCACGGGCTCTCGCCGCCGATCAGGACCACGAACCTGCCCGGGACCACGTACTCCCGGTGGAGGCCGTGGTGGGCGACCCGCTCCGCCCGGTAGGAGAGTCCGGCGGGGAGCTCCCGGAGCGGGGCGGGAAGCGCCGGGGTGCCCGGCCCGGCGTACTCCACCGGCTTCTTGGGGGTGTGCAGCGCCAGAGTCGACATGATCGCGGTTCCTCTCGTCGTGGTCCGATTGCCTTCCGGGAGCCACCCGGTCTGACAAGAGAAAGACTACCATGGATAATGCATTGAAGATAGGTGATCCACGCCACACGCGGCGAGCGGGTTGCAACCGGCCCTGGGTCCGCGGGCCGGCGCCGGGCGCAACCCGCGGCACTGGACGGGCCACCAGCCGCGGCCCGGCCCGACCTTCCTGGACCCGACCGGCCCCCGGCGGGCACGCGGCCCGCCGGGGACCGGTCGGAGGCCTCCTCCTACCGCTGCGCCCCCTCGGAGCGCTCCGGCAGGGCCGGGCCAACAGGGGTGGCGGCGGCGCGTTCCGGGTCCCAGCCCTGCCGGAGCCGGCGGGCCATCACAGCGGGGCTGACCGCGCATCCCGGGCCCGGGGTGGGGGTCGGAGCGGCCCTGACGGCCTCGATGATCTGCCGGGCGACGGAGTGCCCGGCAGGGGTGAGGTAGAAGCGGAATCGCCTGCGGGGGGCGCCGTGACGGTCGACCTCTTCGGTGGTCTCCAGCCGGGCCTCAGCGAGCTTGCGGCGCTCCAGGGCGCTCCGCGTCAGACCGCCGTCCGTGATCTCCCCCTTGGGGGCACGGTGGGCCTTGAGAAGCATGCTGCTCATCGGAGCGGACAGAGGAAGGGCGTACATGGGGCGCGTCTCCAAGAGTGCGAAGGGGTCTGTCCTTGGGCGGGCGCCGCCCCCGCTCCGGGCGGGGGCGGCGCCTCCTGACGGGGGGTCGGCTGCACTGGGCCCCGCGCTGCGGTCCGGACAGGCCGGCCGCCGCGCCGTACCCCGGCCGGCTCACAACCCGCGCGGGGCGGGGGCGCAGCCTGCTCGCTGCACCCCCGGTGGGGCTAGCGGCCCCCGTCCTCCATCTCCACGGCCCATACGAGGTACTCGACGGCCCACTTCTCGTCCTCGGCGATCAATGTCGCCAGGTTGGCCAGATGACCCTTGGCGCTCGCGACGAGGCCTGCGTTGCGGCTCTGCGCCCGCACGGTGACCGCGCGACGCTCGTTGCGAGCGGCCCGCTGCAGAGCGACGGTGAGGCTGGCCACCTGATCCCGGTACCCCTTCAGGCGCCGCGCGATCGTCTCGGCGTCGCGCCGGAAGGCAGCCGCGCCCTCTGCCGGATCCAAGATGATCATGTCGTCGAGCTGGTCCAGGATCGTGGTCATGATTCAAGTCCTTCCGCTGTTTGGTCCGATTGCCTTCCGGGAGCCACCCGGTCTGACAAGAGAAAGACTACCATGGAAAGTGCATTGAATGTATGTGATTCACGCCTCATGTCACCGGATTCGCCGTGATCACTTCCCGGATCTGCCGCACCGACGGCGCGTCATGAGTCCTCGGCACCTCGGGCGTCTGCGCCGTTCCCGACCCGAACAACCGCACCCGGCCGGGCGCGGCACCCCACGAATGCCACGTGCGGCTGAACTTCCAACCAAGCCCGATCCGCCGGGCCTCCTCGTCCTCGGCCGCCCGGCCGACCTGGACCGCGTAGAACGGCGCACCGTCGCTCGCCCGCCCCCACTGCTCCAACACCAGCCACCCATGGGCCCGGGCGTGCTCCACCAGCCTCCGGCCGGCCTCGGGAGCCTCGTACCCGACGGGCGGCACAGCCAGCAGCTCAACCAACCGGGCGCGCACCACCTTCAACCGCGCCTCCTCCTCCGGGCTGCGCTCCCTGACCCGCCGCAGCGTCTGGAACTCCGCGCTCAACGCCTCACGCTCTTCGTTGCCCATCGGGCATCCCCTTCCTGTTCCTGAAACGGGCCGGGCGTAGCACGCACCCGGCCCTGGCCTGTCGGGGCGCAGCACTGCTGCCCCTTTGTTCTGGGGCGGGGGCTACGCCCTCGCGCTCGGCCTGGCGGCCGAGCCCGGCCCTTGGCCGCCCCGCCCGGCCATCGGGCCGGGCGGGGCGGCTGGCGCCGCCACCGTGGCCCGGCGCTGCGCGCCTCCTTGCTGCCGCTGGAGCCTGGGGGCGGGGGGCCTGGGCCCCCCGCCCCCAGCGGCTGAGATCAGCTGCTGAAGGCCAGGACGGGGGCCTCCTGGGCCGGGAACAGCGTGTCGGCGTCGCTGTTCGGCTCGGCCACGGGCGCGGCGGGGGCCGGGGCGGCGGCCTTCTTGGCCGTCTTGCGGTACACCGCGTCGGGGGCGGTGAGGGTGACGCCCGCGCCGGGCTCGAACATCCACCCGGCGGCCTTGAACGCGATCATCACGTGGGCGAGGGCCTGGGTCCGGCGGGGGGTGCTGAGGTTGTCGCGGGTGACGACACTGACCCCGTTCACGGTGTAGGAGAATTCGACGTTGGCCGCGTGGGCCTCCGGGATGCCGTTCTCGATGATGACGGCGGCGGCAGCGACAACGGCGGTGATGTTCTTCTTCATGGGAATTCTCCGATTCTCGGATCTGGGTTTCGGTGGTTTTTGGGAATGCCGGGGGGCGGTTTCACCCACCCCCCGGCGGCGCCTGTCAGGCGGCGGTCAGGGCCAGCAGCCGGGCGCGGACGGCGCGGTACGGGGGCTTGCGCGGCGCGTACTTCTCGGCGATGTCGCGGACCTCGTCCAGGGTGTAGCGGGTGGTGGGCCGCTCGCCCTCGGCCGGGCCCTCGATGGTCCGGGTGGTGGTGCCCGGGGCCCCCGTGATCTTGAGGGCCTTCGCCACAGTGCGCATGCTGTTCGCGCAGCCCTCGGCGGTCCGGCGGTTCATGTCGCACGCGGCCAGCGCGTAGGTGGCCAGGGAACGCGGGCGGTGACCGAAGGTCTTGGCCAACCGACCGGCGCGGCGACGGTTGCGGACGATCCCTGCGGCCTTGCGGGCACTGCGGTTCATGCTGTCCTCCATGCTCGTAGCGGTTCGATTGCCTTCCGGGAGCCACCCGGCCTGACAAGAGAAAGACTACCATGGAGAATGCATCGAAGGAAGCCCGGTCGGGCCCGGAGTGTCGGCCGGGCTCGCTCGGGACTCCTGACGCAACTCCTGACGTGACTCCCGACCCAACTCCTGACCTGGCTCCTGACGCCAACACCCCCGCCCGGGGCACCCAGTGGCATCGGTGCAGCTCAGAGGGCCAACCAAGGTGGCCGGAAATTCTGACAACCCTCTCTCTGCGCCCCTCTTCTTCTCCTGTGTGGGTGGTGGTGGTGTGGGTGGGTGGCGGTTGGTGGCGTCGTGTGGGTTGTGGTGGGCCTGCGGCGCTTGGTTGGTGGTGGCCTGGCGGCCGGGCCCTGTGGG
>NZ_JBSFNM010000026.1:0-111080 GCF_053587085.1 Kitasatospora sp. NPDC003701 | reverse complement strand
ATCAGCAGCACGGCCTTGACGATCTGCACCCAGGTGGTGCCCTTCATGCCGCCGATCACCACGTAGACCACCATCAGCGCGCCGACGGCGACGATCGTCCAGCGCTTGGCGCCGTCCCCGCTGACGCCGAGCAGCAGGGCCACCAGCGTCCCGGCGCCGACCATCTGGGCGAGCAGGTAGAAGATCGACACCACGATGGTGGAGATGCCGGCGGCGGTCCGGACGGGGCGCTGCTTCATCCGGAAGGCGAGGACGTCCGCCATGGTGAAGCGGCCGGAGTTGCGCAGCGGTTCGGCGACCAGCAGCAGCGCGACCAGCCAGGCGACCAGGAAGCCGATCGAGTAGAGGAAGCCGTCGTAGCCGGAGAGCGCGATGGCGCCGGCGATGCCGAGGAAGGACGCGGCGGACATGTAGTCGCCGGAGATGGCCAGGCCGTTCTGGAAGCCGGTGAAGCCCCGGCCGCCGGCGTAGAAGTCGGCGGCCCCCTTGGTCTGCCGCCCGGCCCAGACGGTGATGCCGAGGGTGGCCAGGACGAAGATCCCGAACAGGGTCATCGTCAGACCGCGGTGCTCGGTGGCGGAGCTGGCGAGCAGGGTCATTCGGCGGCCTCCCGGGGGGCGTGGACCACGGCGCCCTGGGCTTCGCGGATCGCGGCGGCGGGCGGGTCGAGCCGCCGGTCCGCGTAGCGCGCGTACCAGGCCGCGATGGCGAAGGTGGTGACGAACTGCAGCAGGCCCAGCACCAGGGCGACGTTGATGTGCCCGACGACCTTGGTGCCCATGAGGGCGGGGGCGTAGCTGGAGAGCAGGACGTAGAGCAGGTACCAGAGCACGAACCCGATGGTGACCGGGAACGCGAAGCTCCGGAAGGAGCTTCGAAGGGTGCGGAACTCCTGGCCCTCTTCGATGAGTTGGACTTCGGTAGGGGCGGTGGTGATCGGCGGCGATTCCACGCTGTCTCCTCACTCCTTCGGCGTAGTGGTCGCACCAGTGGAACGATCGGACGTGAGGGGCGTCACAGTCCGGATGCGCGCCGCGCAATGCTAGGAGGGTCGTGCCCGCCCCGAAAGGGTTTGACCGTGACCAGCCATTCGTTCACCCTCCCGCGCTAGTCAATTGGCCGAAAACCACCACTTCCGGACAACGGAAGGGGCGGCACCGCCGTGCGGTGCCGCCCCTGCTGGAGCCCGTGGTGACGATGTGTCAGAACGTGATCCGCACCTTCAGCGCGGAGCGGTCGTCCATCGCCCGGTAGCCGTCCGGGACACCGTCCAGGTCGACGGTGCGGTCGAAGACCAGGCCCGGCTCGATGGCGCCGGAGAGGACGTCCGGCAGCAGCTCGGGGATGTACGCGCGGGCCGGCGCGACACCGCCGTTGAGCGAAACGTTTCGGCCGAACATCTGGCCGATGTCGACGCCGGCGCTGCCGCCGTGCGGCACCCCGACGTAGCCGACCGCGCCGCCGTCGCGGGTGATCGAGATCGCGGTGCGCATCGACTCCTCGGTGCCGACCGCCTCCAGCACGGCGTGGGCGCCCTGCCCGCCGGTCAGCTCCTTGACCGCCTCGATCGCGGCCTCGCCGCGCTCGGCGACCACGTCCGTGGCCCCGAAGCGCCGGGCCAGGTCGGTCCGGGCGGTGTGCCGGCCGAGCGCGATGATCCGGCCCGCGCCGAGCCGGTACGCCGCCAGCACGCCGCACAGGCCCACCGCGCCGTCGCCGACCACCGCGACGGTGGCGCCGGCGCGCACGCCGGCCGTGACGGCCGCGTGGTGGCCGGTGGCCATCACGTCGGAGAGGGCGAGCAGGTTGGGCAGCAGCTTCTCGTCGCCCGCCGCCTCCTTGGGCAGCCGCACCAGCGTGCCGTCGGCGAACGGGACGCGCACGGCCTCGCCCTGGCCGCCGTCCGAGCCGACCTCGCCCCAGAAGCCGCCGTGCGGGCAGGAGGTCTGCAGGCCTTCGCGACAGAAATCACACGTGCCGTCCGACCAGACGAACGGCGCGACCACGAAGTCGCCCGGCCGTACGTCGCGGACCTCGGAGCCGGTCGCCTCGACCACGCCGAGGAACTCGTGCCCGATCCGCTGCCCGGCCACCCGCGCCGCCACGCCCCGGTAGGCCCAGAGGTCGCTGCCGCAGATGCAGGCGTTCACCACGCGCACCACGGCGTCGGTCGGGTGTTGGATCACCGGGTCCGGCACCTCCTCGATCCGGATGTCGTTGGGGCCGTGGATCACGGTGGCGCGCATGGGGGTTCGTCCTTCGTAGAGACGGCCGCGTGGGGGGTGTCGAGCGGCCGGGAGTATTCGACTGGGTGTACGACGAATACGCGTCCCACTCTATTCCGGCCGGTCGGTACGAACATTTCGACCGAGCCCGGCCGCGACGGCGCTTATTCTGTTTGACCATGCATGCGATCCAGCCCGAGACGAACGGCGCGCCGCGGACCGTCCCCGTCCCCGCCCAGCGCTCCGCCGCCCCCGACGAGGGCTTCGCGGTGGTCGACGTCGAGACCACCGGCCTCGGCCGCTCGGACCGCGTCATCTCGGCCGGTGTCTACCAGCTGGACGCCGACGGCGAGGTCACCGACCACTGGTACACGCTGGTCAACCCCGAGCGCGACCCGGGCCCGGTCTGGATCCACGGCCTGACCGACGACCTGCTGGCGGGCGCGCCGACCTTCCCGGAGATCGCCGGCGAGTTCGCCGAGCGGCTGCGCGGCCGGGTCATGGTCGCCCACAACGCGCTCTTCGACTGGAACATGATCTCCCGCGAGTTCTCCCGGGCCGGCCTGCTCGCGCCGGTGGACCAGCGGCTCTGCACCATGGTCCTCTCCCGCGACCTGCGGCTGCCGCTGCCCAACGGCAAGCTCGCCTCGCTCGCCGCGTACTTCGGCGTCCACCAGCGCCAGGCGCACAACGCCCTGGACGACGCCCGGGTGCTCGCCGAGGCGTTCCGTCCCAGCCTGCACCTGGCCCGCTCGGGGGGCGTCCCGCTGCCGCTGCAGACCTGCGTGGCCGTCACCGACCTCGGTACGGAGGAGCCCGCCTCCCCCGGCCGCGCCTCCTGGACCGGCGCCTCCTACCGGCAGGCCAGGAAGCGCCCGCCGTGCCCGTACCCGAACCCGGGGCGCTGGGAGGACGGCAAGCCGCTGGTGCAGGGCATGCGGGTGGCGTTCACCGGTGACACCGCGACCGACCGGGAGCTGCTGGAGGACCGCGCGGCGGAGGCCGGCCTGCACATCGCCTCCTCGGTGAGCCGGCTCACCAGCCTGCTGGTCACCAACGAACCGACCAGCTGGAGCGGCAAGGCCCGCAAGGCCCGCGAGGTCGGCACCCCGGTGCTCGGCGAGGACGCGTTCCTCCAACTGCTGCGCGAGGTCGCGCCGCACCCCGGTGCGTGAGCCGGTTGTGAGGTGGGCGTACCGTGCCCATGTGTACCGTTTTCTGCTCTCCCGGCGCTGGCTGATCACGCTGCTGATCGCCCTGCTGCTGATCCCCGCCACCATCCGGCTGGGGTTCTGGCAGCTGCACCGCCACGAGGCACGGGTGGCCCGCAACGAGCTGATCGCCCACGCCCTCGGCGACCGGCCGGTCCCGTTCGACACGCTGTCGACCGCACCCGGCTTCGCCGTCCCCAAGGACGTGACCTGGCGAGCGGTGACGGCCACCGGGCAGTACGACCCGGAGCACGAGTTCGTGGTCCGCAAGCGGACCGATTCCGGCGGGGACAAGATCGGCTACTTCGTCGTCACCCCGCTCCGGCTCGCCGACGGCAAGGGCACCGTCCTGGTCAACCGCGGCTGGGTGCCGTCCGGCGACTCCGCCACCACCTACCCGCAGGTGCCGGCCGCGCCGGCCGGGGAGGTCACCCTCACCGGCCGCCTGCGCCCCGACGAGGCCGCGTCCGGCAGCATCCGGGACCGGGCCGGCCTGCCGGACCGGCAGTTCAACCTGATCAGCAGCACCCAGCAGGCCAGGGCGAGCGGTGACACCCTGCTCGGCGGCTACCTGGAGCTCACCGCCACCACCCCGGCCCCGGCGGACCAGCCCGAGCTGCTGCCCGAGCCCAACCACTCCGACATCGGCCCGCACATGGCGTACGCGATCCAGTGGTGGCTGTTCACGGCGCTGATCCCGGTCGGCTTCGGGGTCATGGTCCGCCGCGAGGCCAGGGACCGCGCCAAGGAGGCCGCCGAGGCCGAGGTGGGGCTGGAGGCCGTACCGGCGTAGCCGAGCGCTACAGGACGTCCTCCAGTTCGCGCAGCAGCCGCACCTTGGCCCGGGCGCCGACCATGGACTTCACCGGCTCACCGCCCCGGAAGACCATCAGTGTCGGCATCGACAGCACCCCGTACGCGGCCTGGGTCTGCGGATTGTGGTCCACGTCCACGGTGACCACGGTGAGCCGGTGCGCCTCCTCCTTCGCGATGTCGGCCAGGACCGGCACCATCTGGCGGCACGGCGGACACCAGTCCGCCGTGAACTCCACCAGGACCGGCCCTTCGGCCGCCAGTACCTCGGTCGCGAACGTGTCGTCCGTGACCTCCGGAACCCCAGCGATCTTCCCCATCTACCGCTCCTCCCACTCGACTGCCAACTCACACTGCGGCGTCTGCCAGGCGGCCTCGGCCGCCAGCTCGTCGCGGGCCTGCTCGGCCCGGGCGAACTGCTCGGCCACCTGCGCACGGACCTCCTGGAGCCGGGCGACGCACTCGTCCAGCTCGGCCAGCTTGCGCCGGTAGACCTCCAGCGAGGCCGGGCAGGAGTCCCCCTCCGGGTGGCCCGCCCGCAGGCACTCCACGAACGGGCGGGTCTCCTCCAGTTCGAAACCGAAGTCCTGGAGCGTGCGGATCTGCTTCAGCAGCCGCAGGTCGTCCTCGCCGTACGCGCGGTAACCGTTGCCCGCGCGCCGGGCGGGCAACAACCCGAGCTGCTCGTAGTAGCGCAACGCCCGGGTGGTCGTCCCCGCCCGCTCCGCCAACTCGCCGATCCGCATGACCGCACCATTCCTTCCGGCCGCCGTTCGAACGCCGTCGGGTACGACGGTAGACCTTGACGCGGGCGTCAAGGCCAGCGTGCCGACGCAGTCGGCCGAAACTCGTCGGCGCCGGGCCCGCCGTGCGCTGCGGCCCGGCCCGGACGGCCCGGCCCGACGCGCCCCCTACCCCGCCGCTCCCCCGACCCGGCAGGATGGGAGCCATGGATCTTGGACTGAAGGACACCGTGTACGTGGTCACCGGCGCCACCCGGGGCCTGGGCCTCGCGGCCGCCCGGGAGCTGGTCGCCGACGGCGCCCGGGTGCTGGTCAGCGGCCGGAACAAGGAGTCCGTCGAGGCGGCGGTGGCCGAGCTCGACGGGCTCGGCGGCAGCGGCGCGGCGCACGGCCTGGCGGCCGACAACGCGGACCCGCAGACCGCCGGGCGGCTGCTCACCGAGGCCGTCGAGCGCTTCGGCCGGCTGGACGGCGTGCTGATCAGCGTCGGCGGCCCGCCGGCCGGCCCGGTGAGCAGCACCCCCGAGGAGGCCTGGCGCGGCGCCTTCGAGTCGGTCTTCCTCGGCGCCCTGCGGCTCGCCCGGGCGGCGGCCGAACGGCTCGGCGAGGGCGGCGTGATCGGCTTCGTGCTCTCCGCCTCGGTCCGCGAGCCCATCCCCGGCCTCGGCATCTCCAACGGCCTGCGGCCCGGCCTGGCGATGGCCGCCAAGTCGCTCGCCGACGAGCTGGGCCCGCGCGGCATCCGGGTGGTCGGCCTGCTCCCGGCCCGGATCGACACCGACCGGGTCCGCGAGCTGGACGCCCTCGGCGGCGACGCCACCGCCGCCCGGGCCCGCAACAGCGCCACCATCCCGCTCCGCCGCTACGGCACCCCGGCGGAGTTCGGGAAGGTCGCGGCCTTCGTGCTCTCCCCCGCCGCCTCCTACCTGACCGGTGTGATGATCCCGGTCGACGGGGGCTCCCTGCGCGGGCTCTGACCCGCCGCCGGGCCGGTGGCGCGCGGCTATTCGACCCGCGGACGCCTGCGCCGGCCGCCGCGCCCAGGGGCGGTGGCCGGCTTCGCCGCCAGCACCCGGATCCGCAGGTCGGCGGGCAGGTCGGCCAGGCCCAGGCTGGCTGTCGCGTTGCTGCGCGGGCCGGTCTCGAAGTGCTCGACCAGCTCCGCCGGGTCGCCTCCCGGGGTCAGCCGCACGGCGGCCCGCAGCCGCGGCTGCCCCCGCAGCAGCCGGACGCTCACCCGTTCGACCTCCGGGAGGGCCACCGTCCCGGTCTCCAGCGCCTCCTCCAGGGCCCGGGTGCGCAGCCGCAGGCGCAGCCCGCTCGCACCGGGCGTGGGGAGGACGATGGTCGCCGGGCCGCTGCGGCGCAGCTGGGCGAAGAGCCACCAGGCGGTGCCGGCCACCACCAGGACCAGCCCGGCGATCACGGCCGGCCACCACCAGGACTCGTCCGCCCAGCGGGTCCGCGAGCCGGCGCTGACCACCGGCCGGTCGGGCGAGGTGAGCGGCCACCAGCCGGGCATGTCCAGCCCGAGCCGGGCGTAGAGGTCGAGCCCGCCGGCCAGGACCAGCACGCCGGCCGCCAGCAGCAGGACTCCGACCACGCCCAGCAGCACCCGGTTGACGGTGGACCGACTCACCAGACCCCTCCTCGTCCGACCCGCACCCGCGCCCCCGTCCACCGCCGCCCGCTCCCGGCCGGCACCCCGCTCACCCGGCGCCGCCGGGGCCGCTGATGCCGCCGGTGCCGCTGATGCCGCTGGACCCAGTGGCCTTGCCGGTCTCGGTGGTCCTGACGGTCCCACCCGTCTCGGCGGTCTCGGCGCCCCCGCTGACCTCGCCGGTCTCGGCGGCCTCGGCGGCCTTGACGGTCCCACCCGTCTCGGCAGTCCCACCGATCTCGCCGGTCTCGCCGGTCGTCGGAGCGCCCGCGGCGACGTCCGGTGGCGGGCCCGGGGCCGCGCCGCCCTCGCCCCGGCCGCGCTTGGCCCGGACGTCGAGCCGGAGCGGCCGGGCCAGGGTGACCCGCGCCAGCTCCGCGCGCAGCTGCCGCTGCACCGAGGCCGGGTCCGCGGGGCCGGTGAGCGCCACCTTCACCCGCCGGCGGTTGATCCGGACGGTGAGGTGCTCGATGCCCGGCAGCCCGGCCGCGCGGTCGTGCAGGAGGTGCCCGACGCCGGCGCGGTCGATGGCGGCGGAGGTGCCGCCGTGCGGGCGCAGCGGGAGCCAGCGGCCCAGGCCGGGGGCGAAGGCGAGCCAGAGCAGCCAGCCGCCGAGCAGGACGGTCGCCCCGGCGCCGAGCAGGACCCAGACGTCGTCCAGGTGGCGGGTGGCCAGTTCGTCGGCGACCTCGGCCCGCCAGCGGCGGGCGGCGTGCCCGGTGCGCACGGCGATCACGTCGTAGAGCAGTGCGGCGGCGATCACCAGGACGGCGGTGGCGACCAGCACGGCGGCGACCGTCCGCGGCGACCGCGGCCGGGGCACCTTGACGGCCACCGGCTCGGGCTCGACGGCCTCCGCCGGGAGGGCGTCCGGCGCCTGCCCGGTCATACCGCTCCCCCGGTGACCAGGTGCTCGACGACCACCACCACCTCGGCGACCCGCGTCCCGGTCAGCCCGCAGACCTGTGCGGCGATCCGCTCCCGCACGGCCCGGGCGAGCGCGGCGAGGTCCGCGGGGAAGGGCAGGTCGACGGCGACCCGGACGGCGACGGTGGTGCCCCGCGCGGTGACGGACACCTTCGGCGGCCCGCCGCGCACCGACCGGCCGCTCCACGCGTCGGCGAGCGCCTCACGCGCGGCCCGGGCGGCGATCCGGGCGTAGACGCGGTCGGCGATCCGCAGCCGCCCCCGGGCACCGGGCTCGCGGCGGCGGGCGACGGGAGCGGCGGGGGACGCCATCAGCGGCGCCGATCGCGACCGCGCAGCAGGTCGCCGAGGTCACCGATCTCGATGTCGCCCTCCAGCAGGCGCCCGACCACGAAGCCGACCACGCCCAGCGCGGCCACCAGCAGGAACGCCGCGAAGCCGCCGAAATAGCCGGCGAAGCCGAGGGCCATACCCACCACCAGGCCGACGATGGCCAGGTTCATCCGCTACTCCTCGTCTTCTGCTGCGCCCACCGAGGGGCTACTTCAACTTGGGCCGCTGGCCGGAGGGGACGGTCTCCTCTTCCTCCTCCTCGACGTCCGGCTCGTCGGGCAGGTGGACGTCGTTGACCGCGATGTTGACCTCGACGACCTCGAGGCCGGTCATCCGTTCGACCGCGTCGATGATGTTCTCCCGTACCTGGCGGGCCAGTTCGGGGATGACCACGCCGTACTCGACGACCAGCGCGATGTCGATGGCGGTCTGCTTCTCGCCGACCTCGGCCTTGATCCCGCGCCCGATGCTGGACTTGCCCCCGGGCACCCGGTCGCGCATCGCGCCGAAGGTCCGGGACAGGCCCGAGCCGAGGGCGTGGATGCCGGAGACCTCGCGGGCGGCCATGCCGGCGATCTTCTCGACCACGCCGACGGCCAGGGCGGTGCGGCCGCGTTCGCGGTCGGCCACCGCCCGGCCGGCGTCGGTCGCCGAGGCGCCCGATCCGGGCGCGGCCGGGGCAGGGGGGTTCTTGTGCATGGTGGCGGGGGTCGGAGTGTCAGGCATGGGCGCTTCTCCCGTCGTACGGCTCCAGCTATATCGCAAATCGCTCCAACTCTGGCATTTCGCCACGATTCCCGCTCCCGGAGCACCGACCCGCGGACGGCCGGAACGCCGAAGGCCCGGCTCCGGGGGCACTCCCCCGGAGCCGGGCCTTCGGCACGACCGTGCGATCAGTCGCCGATACCGGCCAGATCGCGCAGCCGGCGGGCCTGCGCCGCCCGTTCGGCCGAACGCTGCTCGTCGTACGTGCGGCCGCCCGCGCCCTGGAGCAGCGCCTTGGTCTCGATGACGGCGCTGCGCGGGGCGGCCAGCAGCGCGGCGGCGAGGTCGCGGGCCGCGGCGTCCAGCTCCGCGGCGGGGACGGCCAGGTTGGCCAGGCCGATGGCGGCGGCCTCCTCGGCACCGACCCAGCGGCCGGTGGCGCAGATCTCCAGCGCCCGGGCGTAGCCGACGAGTTCGGTGAGCGGTTTGGTCCCGGCCAGGTCGGGGACGAGGCCGAGCGAGGTCTCCTTCATGGCGAACCGGACGTCGTCGGCGACCACGCGCAGGTCACAGCCGAGGGCGAGCTGGAAGCCGGCGCCGACGGCGTGGCCCTGGACGGCGGCGATCGAGACCAGGTCGGACCGGCGCCACCAGGAGAAGGCCTCCTGGTAGGAGGCGATGGTGTCGTCGAGGTCCTTGTCCCCGGCGGCGGCGAGCTGGAGGAAGGTGGGCTCGCCGGGGATGCCCTCGGGGGTGAACATCGCGCGGTCCAGGCCGGCCGAGAAGGAGAGGCCCTCGGCGCGCAGCAGCACCACCCGGACGCTGCCGGGCAGTTCCCGGCCGAAGGCCGTCAGCGCGCGCCACATCGCGGGCGACTGGGCGTTGCGCCGTTCGGGCTGACAGAGGGTGACGACGGCGAGTTCGCCGTCGATCTCCAGACGGACGCCGTCCTGCTCCCGGCTCGGGGCCTGCGGGTCGGTGGCGGGGGCAGTCATGCGGGGACCTCCGGTGGCGAGGGACTTGGCTACCGGAGAGTAACAAAACTGGGCGCGCAGCGGCAGGGCCACCGCACACGTCGTGATGGACGGGTCGGGCGGCACCCGGCGCGAGTGGCGGCGGGCATGACGATCGGCGGCCGGTTCGCTCTGACCGGGGACGGACGATCAACCGTCGTCTCCCCGGCCCGCGCCCTGCCGCCGAGTCATCCGTCCATGAACTGACGGACCGTCAGGAGCTGGCTCCAGCAGTAGCTTTGTTCTTGCCCCGCGTGGCACCGCCGCGGCCCCGGAGGATCACTCCGGACTCGCTCAGCATCCGGTGCACGAAGCCGTAGGAGCGACCGGTCTCCTCCGCGAGAGCGCGAATGCTCGCCCCGGAGTCGTACTTCTTCTTGAGATCGGCCGCGAGCTTCTCACGCGCGGCACCGGTCACCCGGCTGCCCTTTTTCAGAGTCTCGGCCACCCGTGCCTCCTCGTAGCGTTGCTCGGTCAGATTCCCATGATCACCCATCCACCGCCTCCTGGCCACCCATTCGACAAGGTCGATGCCGGGAATGCGCGGTCCGTCGGTGGTGATCCGAGCGCACAAGGGCGCTCACGCAGAGTGCACGCCCCCGGGGTGATACCGCCATTCGGCGCGAAAGAGCTGATCAGCAGCGTCGGCCCGACCACGATCGAGTGGCGGGCCGACGGAAGCTTCTCAAACGGAATCCCGGACCTCTTCATTCCCGGACACGCCGTAAGTACTAGTTTTTCTGGTCCAAAGAGTGGATGAGGCGTCTACTCCATGCTGGACGCAAGCGGGGCCCGGGTCAGGCCAGCGACACCAGGTCGCTGTACGCCGGGCTCCAGAGGTCCTCCACGCCGTCCGGCAGCAGGATGATCCGCTCCGGCTGGAGCGCGTCGACCGCGCCCTCGTCGTGGGTCACCAGCACGACGGCGCCGCTGAACTCGCGCAGCGCGCCGAGGATCTCCTCGCGGCTGGCCGGGTCGAGGTTGTTGGTGGGCTCGTCGAGCAGCAGCACGTTGGCGCTGGAGACCACCAGCGAGGCCAGCGCGAGCCTGGTCTTCTCACCGCCGGAGAGCACCCCGGCCGGCTTGTCGACGTCGTCGCCGGAGAACAGGAACGAGCCGAGGATCTTGCGGATCTGCACCAGGTCGGTGTCGGGCGCCGAGGAACGCATGTTCTCCAGCACCGAGCGCTCCGGGTCGAGCGTCTCGTGCTCCTGGGCGTAGTAGCCGATCTTCAGACCGTGGCCCGGGATCACCTCGCCGGTGTCCGGCTTCTCCACCCCGGCCAGCATCCGCAGCAGGGTGGTCTTGCCGGCGCCGTTGAAGCCCAGCACGACGACCCGGGAACCCCGGTCGATCGCCAGGTCCACGTCGGTGAAGATCTCCAGCGAGCCGTAGGACTTGGACAGGCCGCTGGCGGTCAGCGGGGTCTTGCCGCAGGGGGCCGGGTCGGGGAAGCGCAGCTTCGCGACCTTGTCGTTCATCCGGACCTGCTCCAGGCCGGAGAGCAGCTTGTCGGCGCGGCGGGCCATGTTCTGCGCGGCCACCGTCTTGGTCGCCTTGGCGCGCATCTTGTCGGCCTGCGCGTTCAGGGTGGCGGCCTTCTTCTCGGCGTTCGCCCGCTCGCGCTTGCGGCGCTTCTCGTCGTCCTCGCGCTGCTGCTGGTACTGCTTCCAGCCCATGTTGTAGACGTCGATCGCGGAGCGGTTGGCGTCCAGGTAGAAGACCTTGTTGACGACCGTCTCGACCAGCTCGACATCGTGCGAGATGACGATGAAGCCGCCCTTGTACGTCTTCAGGAAGTCCCGCAGCCAGACGATCGAGTCGGCGTCGAGGTGGTTGGTGGGCTCGTCGAGCAGCAGCACGTCGGAGTCCGAGAAGAGGATCCGGGCCAGCTCGACGCGGCGGCGCTGACCACCGGAGAGGGTGTGCAGCGGCTGGGCGAGGATGCGGTCCGGCAGGCCCAGCGCGGCGGCGATGGTGGCCGCCTCGGCCTCGGCGGCGTACCCGCCCTTGGTGAGGAACTCCGTCTCCAGGCGCGCGTACTTCTTCATCGCGTTCTCCTGGGTGGCGCCCTTGCCGTTCGCCATCCGATCCTCGTTCTCGCGCATCTTCCTCAGCACGGTGTCGAGGCCGCGGGCGGAGAGGATGCGGTCCTTGGCGAGGACGTCGAGGTCGCCGGTGCGCGGGTCCTGCGGGAGGTAGCCGACCTCGCCGGAGCGGGTGACCGTGCCGGACGCCGGCAGGCCCTCACCGGCCAGCACCTTGGTGAGCGTGGTCTTCCCGGCGCCGTTGCGCCCGACCAGACCGATCCGGTCGCCCGGGGCGACCTTGAAGCTCGCGGACTCGATCAGGATGCGGGCACCGGCGCGCAGCTCAAGGGCGTTGGCGGAAATCATGGCTGGGACTACTCCTGGGACGTGGGCGGGCGCCTGGGCATGGCACAGGGCCGGGGCAGCGGAAGGGGGCGTCGTCGGCAGATCGGCGGACCGCGCGGAGCGGCGCCGCTCGTCCGCTAGTGCCCGGAGAGAACAGCCATGACGGCAAGTCTACCGGGCCCCGTGACGGGGCCCGGTGGTATTGACCGCTCGCGGGTACCGGCCTCAGGGCTGCGGGGCGTCCTCCGGGACGGCGCAGCTGCCCTGCGGGCGGACGGCGGCGAAGGGCTCGGCCGGGCTGCCGCAGGCCGCCTCGGGGGCCGCCGCCTTGGTGTCGAACACCTTCGGGCCGACGATCGGACCGTCCGAGATCAGCACCCGGCGGCCGTCCAGCGCCTTCAGCGACACCGTCGGGCCGGCGTTGAGCTGCCAGCCGGTGCTGTCCAGCCGGTAGCCGGTGACGCCGCCGGAGACGGGCTGGCCGGTGCTGTTGGTGCAGCTGCGCGGGACGAGCACCGCGAAGTCGGTGCCCACCGTGCGGGTCGGGTCGTAGGCGCAGTTGCCGGCCGGCTTGGAGTTGTAGCGAAGGTCACCGTCGGCGTCGCGGAAGCCCATGGTCAGGTCGGGAGTGACCACGGCCACCCAGGGCGAGGACTGCTGGACGGTGTACAGCGCCGCCGCGGCCCGCTCCCGCTGGAGCTGCTTGCGCTGCTCGTCGGTGCGCTTGTCGGCGCCCGGCTCGCCCGCGCCGCTCAGCCAGTCCTCGAGGCCGGGCACCGCGCGGTGCCAGCGGACCTCGTGGTCGCCGGGGCGCACCGAGGTGACGAGGCCGTCGTCCCAGACCACCACGGCGCTCTCACCCGCCATCGACAGGTACAGCGCGGTGGCGCCCTCGCGGCGGTAGGACCACGCGTGCTCGCCGGTGGCCCGGTTGTAGGCCTCCAGGCCGGGGCCCACCTTCAGCTCCAGACCGTCGGCGCCCGGCGACTGCGTGCCGACCGGGCCGGCGCTCGCGCCACCCGGCTCGGCCACCCGGTCCCCGAACGGAACCGGCTTGTTGGCGTGCGCGGCCGCGCCCGCCACAAGGACCAGCAGCACCGCCAGGGCAGGGAGGATCGATCGAGGGGTGAGTACACGCAGCGGCTTCCAGGACACGGGCGGAGCGTACCTTTCGACACCCTCACGAGTCAGCCGGACCCGGCCCGGCGTCCGAACGGTGGATGTGCGGACGGCCGATTCGCGCCGTTCGCCCGATCCGCCCGCCCACCTGCGCCGTCGGGCCCCGGCCGACCGCACGGCACGCCGGGCGGCCTGCCGGAGTAGGGCTCCCAGGGCCGTTCGGACTGTTACAGAGGTGATACACGCCGCATTGCGGCAGTCGGCGTTCGAATATCGCCCACTTTAGGGTGACATTCGGCTTTTCCGACGCCTTCGGGGCCTACTGTCTGCGAGTGGGGCATCACGGTCCGTCCCCCTGCCCCGCCCCGTGACGCCCGGAGGAGAGACCATGCGACTCGGCCGCCTGACGCTGGCTGCCGCCGCCCTGCTGATGCTGACCACCGCGAGCGTCCCCGCCGGGACGCCGCTCAGCCAGACCGAACGGCACGCCCTCTCCTCCGACGCCTTCCAGCCCCGGGGCGCCGCCCCCCGGCCGGCCGTCCAGCGGCCCAAGCACGAGGCGCCGTTCGGTGCCTTCGTCGGCTCCTGGGACAAGTACATCCCCCAGCTGGGCCGCTACGCGCAGTGGCTGAACAACGCCAACGTGCAGGTCGGCCACACCTATCTGGCCGGAAACAGCTGGGCGGACGTCGAGGGCGAGCCGGTGGTGCTCGGCATGTGGTCGCAGTGGCGGCTGGCCGACCCGTCCCGGATGCTGATCCTCGGCGTCCCGATGCTCGTGCCCAACGAGGCGAACGTGCCGGACGGCGAGGTGGCCAGGCTGCTCGCCCAGGGCGCCCGCGGGGACTTCGACCGGCACTTCCTGCGGCTCGCCCGCCGGCTGGTGGCGCTCGGCGGCGCGGACACCGTGCTCACCCTCGGCTGGGAGATGAACGGCGTCACCTACACCCACCGCTGCAAGCCCGACCCGACCGCCTGGAAGGCGTACTGGCGGCGGATCGTCTCGGTGATGCGCTCGGTGCCCGGGCAGCGGTTCCGCTTCGACTTCACCCCCAACCGGGGGCTGGACGCGATCCCCTGGACCAAGTGCTACCCCGGTGACGACGTGGTCGACATCATCGGCATGGACAGCTACGACCAGCCGGCCGGCGCCACCTTCGACGACTACGTCCGCGAGCCGTACGGGCTGCAGGACCAGGTGGAGTTCGCCGCCAAGCGCGGCAAGCCGGTCTCGTACCCGGAGTGGGGGCTGTTCCGCAACGGGGACAACCCGGAGTTCGTGCAGCGGATGGTGGAGTGGATCCGCACCCACGACACCAGCTACCAGACCGTCACCGACTACTGCCCGCACGGGTTCTGGCAGTGCGGGCAGAACCCGCGCTCCAGCAGCCGGTTCAAGCAGCTGATGGCCGGGTCGAAGGGGGCGCCGGTGGCGGCCCCGGCGCCCGGCGCGGCGCCGGGGGTCGCTCCCTCCGCCCCCGCCACGCCGTCCGCCGCCGCTCCGACCGGGTCCTCGCCGACCGCGGACGCTTCCGCCACCGCGGCACCGTCCGCAGCGCCGACCGCGCCGGACCTGCCGTCGGGCTCGCCCTCGCCGTCCGCGTCGCCGTCGCCCGCACCGAACAATCTGCCGGCCCGGCGCTGAGGGCCGGTGCCGGGCCCGCCGGCGGGCGGTCAGCTCCGCCGGCGGGCCGCCAGCGCCTCCTTGAGCCTCGGCAGACGGGTGCGCAGCACGTGCACCGCGACCTGCCGGGCCCGTACCGAGCCGGCCCGGGCGGCGGCCGCCGGGGCCGCTCCGCGCGGGCCGAACAGCAGCCGCTGGTTGGGCAGCTGATCCGGCCGCCAGCGCTGCTTGTACGGCTCCTGGCCGCGCAGCAGGCTGAGCACCGGGATCCCCGCGCCGACCGTCTCGTCCAGCGCCGCGCCGAACAGCAGGCCGGCGATGTCCAGCCGCTCGCGCAGCTCCGGGTGCGCGCCGTACAGGTAGAGGCCGCCGAACGACGGGCAGAGCAGCAGCAGGTTCACCGCGACCAGCTCGCCCTCCAGCCAGTACTGGTGGACGGCGGCGCGGCCGGTGGCGACCAGCCCGGTGGTGGACTCGGCGAGGTGCCGGGCGAACCGCTCGGTGCGGTGCTCCGGCGTCACCCCGCGCTCGCTCCACTGCAGGAAGTGCAGCCGCAACAGCCCGTCCAGGGCCTCGGACACCTCCTCCGGCGGCGTGGAACGGACTTCGACCCCGGCCTCCGCGATCTTGCGCAGCTTCACCCGGCTGCGCTGGGCGGTCTTCCCGGGCACCCGCTTGAGCAGCTGCTCCATCGGGACGGCCGGCAGGTACTGGCAGAGCGAGTCGGTGAACCGGCGCCGCCGGCCGCGCCACTGCTCGAAGACCCGCTGGACGGCCGCCTCGGGGTGCACCTCGCGCAGCTCCAGGCTGTGCCAGGGGCGGGTGAGCGGGAGGGCGGCGGCGAACTCGGCGGCGGCGCGGTCCGCGCAGGAGTCGTCGAGCAGGATGTCGGTGAAGTCGATCAGCCCGTCGCCGAGCCCGGTCAGCCCGCCGAGCGGGCCGTGGCGGCGCTGGAACGCTCCCGCGCCGACCAGCCGGCCGTTGCGGCGGACCAGCAGCACCAGCAGCTCGCCCGGGCGGCCGTACTGGCGCCACCAGGAGCGCTGCCAGACGGCGGCCTGGAAGAAGGTGGCCGTCCGACAGCGGGCGACCAGGTCGTCCCACTCCTCGGCGAGGGCGTCGAGGGCGTCGTCCTCCCGGCGCAGTTCGGTGGTCCAGCGGGGCGCGCCGGCCTGGGCGGGCAGACCGGCGGTGACCCGCGCCTCGGTGCTCATCGGCCGCTCCCGGCGGCGCTCTTCTCCTTGGCCGGGGCCTTCTCCGCGCCGGTCTTCTCCGCGCCGGTCTTCTCGGCGGACGCCTTCCCGGCGGCGGTCTTCTCCGCGGGCGTCTTCCCGGCGGACGTCCCGTCGGCCACCGGCTGCCCGGGGGGCGACTGCTCCGCCGGGGCCTGCTCGGCGGCGGCCTCGGCGGCCCGGGCCGGGGCCTCCTCGGTGCGCGGGCGCGGGGTGGTCGGCGCGGGCCCGGTGCCGGGCGGGGCGACGGCGTCCGGCACCGGCTCGGTGCCCCGGCGGCGGGTCATCATCACCAGCGCGCCGATCAGCACCCCGGCGGCGCCGCCGACCGCGACGTCCAGCTGCGCGGACGGGGTGGTCGGCTTGTCCGGCTCGGCGGCGGCGGCCAGCGGGACCAGCCGGACGCCGGTCTCCTTGTTGCTGGTGTTCGCGAATGCGACCAGCGAGCGGGCCACCGCGTCGGCGGCCCGGACCGCCTCCTGCGGCCGCGCCCCGGTGCCGGTGATCTCGATCATCGGGGCGTCCGGGGAGGTCGTGCCGTGCACCAGGGCCTCCAGCTCGGCCCGGCTGTGCCCGGTCTCGGCGGCGGCGGCCGCGAGCACCTGGGGCTGGCCGGCCAGCCGGCCGTACGCCTGGGCGAAGTTGATCGCGGTGGCGGCCTCCCCCTGGTTCTCCGGCACCACGATCACATAGGAGTTGGCGGCGTACGAGGGGTGGGCGACGACGGCGTACCCGGCGCCGGCGGCGGCGCCCAGCGGCACCGCGAGGACCACCGGCCACCAGCGGCGGGCCAGGCTGCGGACGCTTCGGCGCGGTTCGGACATGGGGTGCTCCTTGGATATGCGGGCCGCCCGGCCGGCGGCCCGGGGGTTCGGGCGTTTCTGGAACGCCCCAGGCTGCCGGCGGCTCAAGCGGGTGCCAGGCGGTCGTAGAGGGCGCCGAGGTCGGCGGCCACCCGGACGATGTCGTAGTGGCCGACCGCCGGGGGCCGGGGCAGCGGCTCGGTGCGGTGGTCGTCGAGGAGGCGCAGCTCGCGCAGTGCGGCGGTGTAGGCGGCGGCGTCGGAGGGGATCCGGCGGGCCTGCGGGGCGGCGGCGGGCGGGAGTTCGTCCAGCGCCGGGCAGGCGCTGTGGCGGACGGGCAGGCCGGCCGCGAGGCCCTCCAGGACGCCCAGGCCGAAGGTCTCCTCGGTCGAGGGGGCGGCCAGCACGTCCAGCGCGGCGAGCAGGTCGGGGACGTCGTCGCGCTCGCCGGTGAGCACCAGGCGGTCCCGGACGCCGAGTTCGGCGGCCCGGCGCTCCAGCGCGACCCGCTCGGGGCCCTCGCCGACCAGCACCAGCCGGGCGGCCGGGTCGAGCTCGGCGAGCGCCTCCAGCAGGACGTGGAAGCGCTTGCCGGGCACCAGCCGGCCGACCCCGCCGACCACCCAACTCCCCTGCGGCAGGCCGAGGTCGGCGCGCAGCCGGTGCCGGGTGACGGCCCGGTCGGCGGCCGCCCGGCGGTAGCGGGCGGTGTCGATGCCGTTGGGGATCAGCTCGACCCGGGCCGGCGGCACGCCCCAGGCGTGCAGGGTCTGGGCGACCTGCCGGGAGACCGCGACGGTGGTGGTGCCCAGACGCTCGGCCGCCAGGTAGAGGCCCTTGACGCCGCGGGTGACCGGGCGGCCCTCGATCACCCCCGCGTGCAGCGAGTGCTCGGTGGCCACCACCGCCCGGACCCCGGCCAGCCGGGCCCCGAGGCGCCCGTACAGGCCGGCCCGGTAGAGGTGGGTGTGGACGAGGTCGTAGCGGCCGGACCGGATCAGCCGGACCAGCCGGGGCAGCGCACCGACGTCCCGGTTGCCGCGCATCGCGAGGTGGTGGACGGTGACGCCCTCGGCGCGCAGCGCGGCGGCCACCGTGCCGGGGTTGGTCAGCGCGACCACCTCGCAGTGCTGGTGCGCGGGCAGGTGCCGCAGCAGCAGCTGGAGCTGGCGCTCGGCGCCGCCCGAGGCGAGGCCGGTGACGATGTGCAGCACCCTCACCGGCCGGCCCCCCGTCGACCCGCCCGCTCCCCCGCGGGGCGCTCCGACCCGTTGCCGCCGCTCCTGGCTCCCGCGCCCCCCTGCCGGTCCTCGCCCTCGGCGGCGGCGCGGCCCTTCGGTCCGGGGCGGGCCGCGAGGCGGCTGCGGCGCAGTTCGGTGACGGTGTCGCGCAGGCGGTGCCGGCCGCGCTTGGCGCGCAGCCGCCAGGCGCCGTCGCGGTCGCCGACGTAGCAGCGGGGCAGCGCGTAGCGGCCGGTCAGCGGGGAGTGCGCGATGGCGCACGCGTAGTCGTAACCGGCGTCGCGGACGGCCAGGGTGGCGGGCAGGTCGACGGCGCCGTAGGGGTAGCAGAAGCCGGTGACCGGACCGCCGACGACCTCCTCCAGCGCGCGCCGGCTCTCCCTGGTCTGGGTGACGAGCACCTCGGCGGGCAGGCCGGGCAGCGCCTGGTGGCCGAGGCCGTGCGAGCCGATCTCCCAGCCGGCGGAGGCGAGTTCGGTGACTTCCTGGACGGTGAGCAGCTTCTTGCGCGGGCCCTTCACGTCCCAGTCGTTGGCCCGGCCGAGCAGGTCGGCGACCACGTAGGCGGTCGCGGTGAAGCCGTACGCCTGGAGGATCGGCACGGCGAAGCGGCCGAAGTCGGCGTAGCCGTCGTCGAAGGTCAGGCCGACCAGGTTGTCGGCCCGGCCGGCGGCCCGGGCCCGCATCAGCTCGCGGACCGAGACGCCGCGCTGCCCGCGCCGGTGGAGCCAGGCGATCTGCTCGGCGAACCGCTCGGGGCTGACGGTCAGCTGGTACGGGTCGTCCTCCTCGACGGCCACCGAGTGGTACATCAGGATCCACGGCGAGGTGCTCTCCGGGACGGGTGCCCGGCTGGCGGGGTGGCGACTTCGGGGCAGCTGAGCCTCCGGGCGGCGGGCACCGGCGCGCGGTGCCTCGCTCCGCGGACCGGCTGCCGTCGGCGCGCCGGCGCGGCGTACGCCCGACAGCACCGACCGGACGGATCCCCGTTCAACGTCCATGGGGAGGCTTCCCTTCATCGGCAACGGATGGCGGGCACAGGGCCCGGACGGCGGCGAGGACCGGTCCGCGCACCTCGCGGGCACCGAGGCCGGTGCCGAGGGCGGCGAAGGCGAGCGCCACGGTGAGGCCCCCGAGCAGCGTCGAGAGCAGGGGGTCGGCGGGGAGCCCGGCGGCGGGGGTGCCGAGGGCGGCCGCGCCGGCGGCGGCGGCGAGCAGCCGGGCGTGGCCGCCGAGGACGAGCCGCAGGCGCAGCGCGATGCCCCGCAGCACGAGGCCGCGCAGCAGCAGCGCCGCGGTGGTCGTGATGCCGGCCGCGTTCCCGGCGGCCAGGCCGAGGGCGCCGAAGCGGGGAGTGGCGAGCAGGCCGACGGCGACGGTGACGACCAGGCCGAACACCATGGCGCCGGCCGGGTACCAGTCGAGCAGCCGGCGGCCGCCGTCGTCGCTGCGCGGGTCGCCGGCCCGGCGGACCACCGGGCGGAGCGAGAAGTAGGGGCGGATCATCACGCCGATCAGCGCCTGCGCGGGCAGGCCGACGCTGTAGACCCGGATGACGGCCGCGGTGGCGGCGGTGTCCTGGGCACCGAACGCGCCGCGCTGGAAGAGCAGCGCGACCACCGGGGGCGCGCAGGCGAGCAGGAAGGCGGTGCCGAGCAGGACGACCGCGGCCGCCTGGCCGAGGTCCTTCTCGACCCGGTCGCGGGCGGCGGTGAGATCCCCGGCGGCGAGCGCCCGGGCGACCAGCGGGAAGGTGACCGTACAGATCAGGATGGCCGCCGTCATGGCCAGTTGGGAGACCTTGGCGGCGTAGTTGAGGTGCGAGATGGTGCCGGGCGGCAGCGCGGAGCCGAGGAAGCGCTCGATGAAGACCTGTGCCTGCCGGGTCAGCGTGAAGGCGGCCACCGGCAGCAGCGCGAGCGGGATCAGCACGAGCGCGGGGCGCGCGCCCGGGGGCACCTCCCGGCCGCCGGGCCGGGCGGGGGCGCCGGCGGGGCGGCCGGCCCGCAGCCGGCGCAGGAACGGGGCGACCAGCAGACCGGCCATCAGCAGGCTGCCGAGGGCGACCCCGATCGCGGCGGAGCGGACCCCCCAGAGCGCGTGGCAGCTCAGCAGGACGCCGAGGATGCCGACGTTGTAGGCGACGTAGATGCCGGCCGGGGCGGTGAAGCAGTGGTGGGCCCGGAGCGCGGCGGCGAGGTAGCCGGCCACGCCGAAGGGCAGCACGGTGCAGGCGGTGATCCGGGTGCAGGTGACGGCGAGGTCGGGGTTGGCCAGACCGGGGGCGAGCAGGTCGACCAGCTGGGGGGCGCCGAGCGCGGCGCCGAGCGAGAGCGCGCTGAGCGCGAGCAGCAGCCAGGGCAGGGTGGCGCGGACCAGCTGGCGGACCGGGTCGGGGCCGTCGGGGTGCTCCTCCCGCAGGACCAGGGCCAGGGCGAAGGCGGGCACCATGAGGAAGGACATGGCGTCCTCGATCAGCAGCGGTGCGGCGGTCTCCGGGACGGTCCAGGCGACCAGGAAGGCGTCGGTGCCCTGGTTGGCGCCGAAGTAGCGGGCCAGCAGCAGGTCGCGGAGCAGGCCGAGGGCGGAGCCGGCGGCGCTGAGCACGGCGGTGACGCCGAAGGCCTTGGCGAGGAAGCCGCGCCGGGGGGCGGCGGGTGCCCCGGCGGCGGGGGCGGAGCGGGGGGCCGGCAGCGTCGGGGTGAGCGCGGTCGGCCGGTCGGTGGTCATCGGGAGGTCGCCTCCGGTGTGGCGCCGCGGGCGGTACGGGCGGCGAGGCCGAGGACGACGGAGGTCAGCACGGTGGTGGTACCGCCGATGTCCGCGTAGAGGAAGTCGACCAGGACCCAGACCAGCAGGGCGAGCGCCGCGAGGCCGGCGCCGCGGGCCCGGCGCAGGCAGCCGATCAGCAGGCCGAGGAAGAGCCCGGCGTAGGCGACGATGCCGATCAGGCCCTGCTCGCTGAGCACCAGGAAGTACATGTTGTGCGGGGAGAGCAGCGGCTCGCGCTGGAAGCCGATGGTGGCGTCGGCGGCGTCGCTGCCGGAGGAGAGCCGCAACGGGGCGTGGCTGTCGCGCAGTTGCTGGAAGGCCTTGGGTCCGGCGCCGCCGACCGGGTGGTCCTGCCAGATGCGCCCGGCGGTGGACCAGAGGTCGTAGCGGTCGGACACCGACTGGTCGGGGGCGGCGGAGACGGAGCCGATGGAGCTGATCCGGGCGGTGACCCCGGAGGCGCCGAGGCCGAGGCCGCCGATCAGGACGACGACGGCGGCCAGGCCGAGGACGGCGCTGCGGACGGCGAGCCGGGCGTCGGCGCGCAGCAGCAGGACGGCGGCGGCGGCGCCGGTGGCGATCCAGCTGCCGCGGCTGAACGAGACGGCGAGCGGGAAGGCCAGGAACGCGGCGGCCGCGTACAGGGCGCGGCGCAGCCGGGGGTCGCCGCCGGGACGGCGCTCGCCGAGGGCCAGCGCGAGGGCGGCGAGCAGGCCGTAGCTGACCACGGTGGACATCGCCATGATGTCGAGCGCGCCGAAGGTGCCGACGGCCCGGATCGGCCGGCCGGTGTAGGAGGCGCCCGTCCCGGTGAGGTACTGGTGGGCGCCGACCACGCCCTGGATCAGCGCGGCGGCGACGAAGGAGCCGAGCACCAGCCGCTGGTCGGTGCGGTCGCGCAGGGAGCACAGGACGGCGGCGGGCACCAGGACGAAGACCTGGGTGAGCCGGACGAAACCGGTGAGGCTGGCGGCCGGGTCGATCGAGCCGACGGTGGCGACGGCGGCGGCGAGCACGATCGCGCCGAACTGGACGGCGGTGGTCCGGCCGATCGCGGGGGTGCGGCCGCGCAGCAGCTCGACGGCGGTGACGGCGACCAGGGCCAGCGAGGCGAGGTCGGCGGCGGTGATGTGGACGGCGGCGGTGACGTCCTTCTCGCCGGTGGGCACGCAGACCAGCAGCACGGTGGCGGCGGCGAGCAGGCTGGGCCGGGCGGCGAGCGCCACACCCGTCCGGCGTAACGCCCGGGCGGAGGTGGGCGCGAGATCGAGGGTGAGGGCCACGCTGGTCAGCTTCCGTCCGGGTGGAGCATCAGGGCCGCGGTGCGGCAGAGGATCTTGACGTCCTGCCAGAGGCTCCAGCTCTCGATGTAGCGGTTGTCGAAGCGGGCCCGGTCCTCGATGGAGGTGTCCCCGCGCAGGCCGTTGACCTGGGCGAGGCCGGTGAGGCCGACCGGCACGCGGTGGCGGTCCGCGTACTCGGGGTAGGCCTGGCCGAACCGCATGACGAAGTAGGGGCGCTCGGGGCGCGGGCCGACCAGGCTCATGTCGCCGCGCAGGACGTTCCACAGCTGCGGCAGCTCGTCCAGGGAGCTGCGGCGCATCAGCTTGCCGACGGCGCCCATCCGGTGGTCCTGGGCGATGTTCCAGCGGGTCGCCGACTCGTGCTCGTTGCTGGGGCGCAGGGTGCGGAACTTGAGGACGGTGAAGACCCGGCCGTCGAGCCCGGTGCGCTGCTGGCGGAAGAGCACGCCGGGGCCGGTGTCGAAGCGGACGGCGAGCGCGCAGAGGGCGAGCACGGGGGACAGCGCGAGCAGGCCGAGGCCGGCGGCGGTGACGTCCAGGCAGCGCTTGACGGCCCAGCCGGGGCGGCGCATCGCCGGGCGGTCCACCTTCAGGCAGGGGAAGCCCCAGAGGTGGTCGCCGCCGGCCGAGCGGCCGGTCTCCAGGGAGCCGTACTCGCGCAGCGCGGGCACCAGCCAGACCTGGCAGCCGAGCCGGGCGGCGTCGCGCAGGGCGGCGGCGGTCTCGGCCTCGTCGGCGGCGCCGGCGGTGGCGACCACGTGGTGGATCCGGTGGCGGCGGACCTCGCGCTCCAGCACCTCGCGGCCGCCGAGCACGGGCAGGTCGGTGTCGCCGGCCAGCAGCGGCGGGTCGGGGTCGAGGAAGCCGACCGGGCGCATGCCGTACTCGCCGCGCTCGCTGAGGGCCGCGGCGACCCGGCGGCCCAGCCGGCCGGCGCCGAGGACCAGCACGGGGCTGGGCCGGCTGCGGCGGATCCGGCGGACCAGGTGGTAGAGCAGGGCGCGGCCGCAGACCGCGAGCAGCAGCTGGACGCCGAGCAGGACGGTCAGCCGGGCCGGGGTGGCGGGGCCGCAGTCGGGCCAGCGGCCGTCCAGGCAGCCGGCGAGGGTGACGGCGAAGGCGGTGGCGACGACGGCGCGGACGGTCAGCGCGGGGAGTTCGTCGAGGACGGAGAGGGTGAGCCGGGCCCGGTAGAGGCCGCCGGCCAGGTTGAGCAGGAGCAGCAGCGGCAGCAGGGCGGCCACGCCCAGCAGCGGGTCGACCCGGACCGCCGGGTCGAGGGCCCGGTTGGCGAGCCCGGTGGCGGTGCACAGGGCGAAGGCGTCGACGGCGGCCAGGGCGACGGGCAGGGCGAGCCGGGAGCGGACCGGCCGGCGGTGGCGACGGGGCTGCGGGGCGCTGCGGGTCTGGGCGGACCGGGCCGGGCGGTCGAGCAGCCCGGTGGCGGGCCGGCGCGGGTCGGACAGGGGCCGCCCGGGCCGTGGCACGCTGTCGTGGTCAATGGTCATCAGCGCACGAACTCCCCTGCTGTGTGCCCGGGGTGACGGCGGCCCGGCACCGGTTGGCCCGGGGCGGCCGTCCCGGCCCGGTGGGCGCGGTCCTGACTGCACCTGCTGCCGCTGGCGGCTTTCGGTTTTCTCGCGAATCCCCGGCGTGAAATCGAAATGAAGCAGGCAAAATCAGACAGTACCGAACATGGGCCTGGATGCTGGAAGTTGACTTGCCATTTCATTCCAGCCGCCCATTAATAGGTATTTCTGATTTCACCCCTCGCCCACAAACCGGTTGAGGGTGCGAATACGACAGCTCCGCAGCGGAGGGCATTCACGGCATGTGAAACGATCAGATCCGCTCTGGGACACGGGCACGGCGCCGTCCGGCCGCCGGCCCGGCGCCCAGCAGATCCCGGTAGAGCGCGTCCACCTGTTCGACCACCGATCGCACGTCATGGCGCGCCGCGGCATGGTCGCGCAGTCGCGCGCCGCGTCGCTCGCACTCGATCGGATCGGACAATGCTTCGGCCATTCGGGTGGCGAGCGCGGCGGCGTCCTCGGGCGGCACCACGGCGTGCTTGCGCTCGACCGGCGGCAGGCATTCACGGGCACCGGGCACGTCCGTCAGCAGCACCGGCCGGCCCGCCGCCATCGCCTCCAGCGGCGCCAGCGCCATCCCCTCCCAGCGCGAGGGCAGCACCACCAGATCGGCCGCCGCCAACCACGGCCGCGGGTCCGGCACCTCCCCGGCCAGCCGCACCCGGGACGGCTCGACCGACTCCCGGACGGCGGCGGCCAGCCGGGCCTCCTCGGGCCCGGTGCCGACCAGGGCCAGCCGGGCCTGCGGCACCCGGCGCAGCACCTCGGGCCAGGCGTCGAGCAGGACGTCCTGGCCCTTCTGGCGGCAGAGCCGGCCCACGCAGACGGCCAGCGGGGCGTCGAGGTCCAGGCCGAGCGCGATCCGGGCGGCCCGGCGCTCGGCGGGCGCGTAGTGGCGCACGTCGACACCGTTGGGCACCACCGCCCAGTCGGCGTGCAATCCCGCGGCGACGCCGTCGGTCCGCTCCTGGACGCTGACGCAGAGCAGCCGGTGCGCCCAGCGGGTCGCGTACCGCTCCCAGCGCAGGGTGGCGGCGGCCACCGCGCCGTCGACGGCGGCGAACGACCAGGCGTGCGGCTGGAAGACGGTCGGCACGGCGCCCCGGATGGCCAGCCGGCCGGCCAGCCCGGCCTTGGCGCTGTGCAGATGGACCATGTCGGGCGCGGCCGCGCGGACGATCCGGCGCAGCCGCCAGGCCTCGGCGGCGACGGACGGACCGGGCGAGCGGCGGGCGGGCCAGTCCTGGACCAGCGCGCCGGCGGCGGCGGCCTCCTCGGCCAGCCGGCCACCGCGCGGACAGGCGACCAGTACCCGGTGGCCGGCCTCGCGTTGACCGCGAACCAGGTCGACGACGACGCGGGCGACCCCGCCGTCGACGGGCTGCGAAATGTGAAGGATCGTCATATGCACGGCGGCGAGCCTAGGGTGGCTCCGCCGTGCCCGGGGGCCCTCGTCACCCGCAGGTGGCGGCCGTCCACCCGTACGGCTTGCTTGTCGTACGGGTGGACGAGCCCGTCGAATCTTCGTGCTGGCCGGGCGGCCGGCGCGGCGGGTCCCGGTGGGTTCCGGCAGGTCCCGGCGGGCCCGGGCCGGCCCCGGTGGACCTCGTGGGTCTCAGCGGACCTCGGCGGCCAGGTTGGCGAGCACCTCGTCGTGGATCCGGTTCAGGCCCTTCGGCGCGAAGGTGCGCTCGAAGAAGCCGCCGATGCCGCCCGCACCCTGCCAGGCGGCCGAGACGGTGACCTTCGACCGGCCCTCGCCGGCCGCGGCGACCGTCCAGGTGATCACCATGCTGGAGTTGGCGTCCTTCTCCACCAGCTGGTCCGGCGCGGGCGCCGAGACGGTGAACAGGCAGTCCCGCACCCGCTTCTCGGTGGCCTGGAGCCGCCAGTGCACCTGGGTGCCCGCCCCGGTGCCGCCGACCCGGACCTCGTACTCGCTGTACTGCGCGGGCAGCAGCTTGGGGCGGGTCACCTGGTAGTCGGCCAGCGCCTCGTAGACCCGCTCGGGGGTGGCGTCGTAGACCCGCTCGGTGGTGGCCTGCACCTGTCCCATGACCTTGCTCTCCTCGTCTGGACGTCCGGTTTCACCGGCAAGCCAACCACAGGGCACGACCCGGGGCGGTGCAGGGGCTCGGGGTGACCCGGGCTCCGGTCGGTCGCGGGGCACGCCGGCCCGTGGTCCGGGTCGGGTCGGCCGTGGGGCACGCCCGGCCCGTGGTCCGTGGTCCGTGGTCCGCCCGGCCGCGGGGCACGCCCGGCCCGGGCTCAGGACAGGCGCAGGCCCCCCGTCCGCTGCGCCCGGGCCTCGCCGAGCCGCAGCGCCAGCGCCGCTCCCGCCAGCAGCAGCGCGCAGAGCACCGCCAGCCGGGCCAGCCCGGGCGCGAGCTCGCCGAGCCCGCGCCCCTCCAGCAGCGCGCCCCGGACCACCGCCAGACTGCCGGTCAGCGGCAACGCCGCGCCGAGCACCCGCAGCACCCCGGGCAGCGCGAAGACGGGCAGCCGGACCCCGGCGACGAACCACATCGGATCGTCCAGCACGGTGTAGACGAAGGTGGAGTCCCGCGAGAACACCATCAGGCTGTTGAGCAGCGCGCCCCAGGCCACCGCGGGCAGCAGCAGGGCGAGCAGCACCACCGGGTACATCCACGGCCCGGCGACGTCCAGGCTGCCGAAGCCGAACGCGGCGGCGCCCAGGAAGCAGGTGAGCAGCCAGGCGTTCTGCAGCAGCGCGCCCGCGCCGTTGGCCAGCATCAGGACCAGCCGGTCGGCGGGCGACAGGAAGAGCAGCTCCAGCGTGCCGGTGGTGCGCTCGTAGGCGAAGTTCCACGCGGACTGGACCAGTGAGAAGAAGAACGCCCAGGCCAGCGCCCCGGTCGCGAGGAAGCCCAGCAGCTTGGCCGGGTCGGCGGCGAGCGGCCAGCGGGCGGCGGCGGCCGAGCCGGCCGCGATCGGGTGCAGGGTGTAGTAGGTGGCGGCCAGTTGGAGCAGCGGCCAGAGCAGCATCGAGGCGAGCACCAGGGGCTGGCCGAAGAGCGTGCGGTGCTGCTTCAGCGCCTCGGCGGCGAACACCTTGCCGGCGTGCCGCAGCGGCCTGGCGGGGAGGCGGGCGCCGCCCCGGCCGGGCGGCCGACGGGTCCCCGGGCGGGGCGGCGGGAGGGTCCGGCCGGAGAGGTCCGGCGGGGTGCGGCCGGCGGGGTACGGCGGCTGCGCACCGCGGTCGGCCGCGCCGAGCAGCAGCGCCTCGGCGGGCGGCAACGCCTCGGTGCGGGGCCGGCCGGTCATGCGGCCACCGCCGACCGGCCGTCGGCGGGCGCCGCCGTGGCACCGGCGGGCGCCGGGGCCGTGCCGGTGAGCGCCAGGACGGCGTCCTCCAGGCTGGCCTCGGTGACCTCCAGCCCGCCGATCGACCCGCCGGCGGCGACGATCGCCCCGGCCAGCGGGCCGGCCACGTCCTCCGGGTGGCGGACGGTGACCAGCAGGCCGCCCTGCCCGGTCGCCCCGAGTTCGGCGCGCACGCCCAGCCGGAGCGCGAAGTCGGCCACGGCGGACTCCAGTTCGGGGGACGGATTGGTGACGGTGACCCGGACGCTGCGGTGGCTGCCGGTCTCCGCCTTGAGCCCGGCCGGGCTGCCGGCCGCGAGGTGGCGCCCGTCGGAGATCACGTAGACGTGCTCGCAGAGCTCCTCGACCTCGGCCAGGTAGTGCGAGGTGAGCAGCACGCCCCGCCCCTCGGCGGCGAGGCCGGCGACCACCCGGCGCAGGTCCCGGGCGATCGGGGCGTCCAGGCCGAGGGTGGGCTCGTCCAGCAGCAGGTACGCCGGGTCGTTGATCAGGCCGCGGGCGATCGAGAGCCGCTGGGTCATGCCGCGCGAGTAGCGCTCGACCGGGGTGTCGGCGGCCCCGGTGAGGCCGACCAGCTCCAGCAGTTCGCCGATCCGGGGGCGCAGCACCGCGCCGGGGACGTCGTAGAGGTGGCCGAAGTAGCGGAGGTTCTCGGCGCCGGTGAGCTTGCCGTAGACCATCCGCTCGCCACCGGCGATCAGGTTGATCCGGCGCCGGGCCTCGCGGGCGTGCTCGACCAGGTCGAGGCCGTCCAGGGTGACCGTGCCGGAGGTGGGGCGCAGCAGTGTGGCGAGGATCTTGATGGTGGAGGTCTTGCCGGCGCCGTTGAGGCCGAGCAGTCCGGTGACCCGGCCGGCCGGGATCTCCAGGTCGAGGCCGTCGACGGCGGTCTTCACGGCGCGCGGGCCGAACAGGCCCTTCTCCCGGGTGCGGAAGGTCTTGCGCAGGGCGCGGGTACGGATCATGTCAGTGGCTCCGGTCCGAGTGGTCCATGGGTCAGAAGCTCCGTTCGACGGCGCGGCGCTCGGCGCCGGGCAGCAGCCGCAGGCCGATCAGCAGGTAGCCGAGGCCGAGGGCGAGGCAGGTCACCAGCCGCGCGGTGAGCTCGCCGAGCGGCTGCCCCTGGCCGAGCGCGCCGCGCAGCACGTCCATGGCGGAGGTGACGGGCAGCAGCTCGGCCAGCCACTGCGCGGGCGCGGGCAGGTAGCTGTTGGGGAAGGTGATGCCGCAGAGCAGTGAGACGGCGAGGAAGACGGTGTTCTGCGAGATGTGCGCCTCGCCGGCGACGATCATCAGCGCGCCGAGCACGACGGCCACGGCGAAGACGGCGAAGGCCAGCGCGAACAGCCCCGCGAGGACGGCCAGCGGGTGCCAGGCGGGCAGGGTGACGCCGAGCGCCGCGGCGAATCCGCCCAGCAGGCCGACCTCGACGGCGGTGTTGAGCAGCGCGAACCCGGTGAAGCCCAGCAGGTAGGGCAGCCGCCCGGCCGGCGCGATCAGCAGTGCGCCCAGGGTGCCCTGGCGCTGCTCGGTGATCAGCGCCTTGCTGCTCCAGAGCAGCATCCGGACGGTGAACATGTAGCCGGCCGCGCCGATCGCGATGTAGCCGAGGTAGTCGGCGCCGCCGGTGCGGGCGGTGAAGTCCTCGGCCACCGAGCCGCCGCCGATGGCGTGCAGGCCCAGGTAGGACAGGCCGAGGGTGAAGACGCCGATCAGCAGGCAGCCGACGGCGTAGGACCACGGGTAGGCCCGGCGGGTCATCGTCCAGGTGCGGTGCAGCGTCGCCCAGGCGACGGACATGTGCTCCCCCTTCCGTTCTCGTTCGCGCTCATGCGCTCCCCGCGCTTGAGTTTTCATTGGGAACTTACAAGTTCCCTTCTGAAACTCGCAAGGGGGTGCGAGGATGGACCGTCCTGACCGCGAGAGGAGCGACGGTGCTCAAAGAGGTACCCGAGCGGGACGCCAGCTGCGCGATCGCCCACTCGGCGGCCGTGATCGGCGACTGGTGGAGCATCCTGATCGTCCGCGAGTCGGCGCGCGGCCTGCTGCGCTTCGACGAGCTCCAGCACGAGCTCGGCATCTCCCGCAAGGTCCTCACCGAGCGGCTCGGCCACCTGACCGGGGCGGGCGTGCTGACCCGGGTGCCGTACCAGAGCGGCCCGGTGCGCTACGAGTACCGGCTCACCGAGGCCGGGCGGGCGCTGCTGCCGGTCCTGGTCGCGATGCAGGACTGGGCGGACCGCTGGCTGCTCGGCGACGGCGCGCTCTCCGGCTCGGCCGCGCCCGACAGCGCCGAGGCCGCCCGGATGGCCGCGCTGCCCGGCACCCGGCTGCCGGCGCTCACCCTGCCCGCGCACACCGGCGGCGAGCTGGACCCGGTCGACCCGGCGGCCGGCGCCACCGTGCTGTTCTGCTACCCCGCCACCGGCCGGCCCGCGCCGCTGCCGGCCGGCTGGGGCGACATCCCCGGGGCGGTCGGCTGCACGCTGGAGAACCGGCTCTTCCGCGAGGCGTACCCCGAGTTCCGCGCGGCCGGTCTGGCCCTGCGCGGGATCTCCACCCAACGGCCGGACGAGCAACGGGAGTTCGCCGAGGCGGAGGAGATCCCCTTCCCGCTCCTGTCCGACCTGGACGTCCGGCTGGCGGCGGCCCTGCGGCTGCCCACCTTCCACGTCGGCCAGGGCCTGCGGCTGAAGCGGGCGGTGCTCGTGCTGGACCGCGAACGGGTGGTGCGCCGGGTGGCCTTCCCGGTCACCGACATCCCCGCCGCCGTCCGGCAGGCGCTCGCGGACGCGCGCGAGGTGGCGCGGGAATCCCTGTGAACGGGTCGGGCACGGAAGGTGCACGGGTTAGGGTGACGGATGTGCTCGATCAGGTGACAGCAGTGCGCTACGTCGATCCGCTGCGGGCCGGTGGGTCCGTCCCCGGCGTGGTGGAGACCGACGACCTGGGCACCTACGTGGTCAAGTTCATCGGTGCCGCGCAGGGCCGCAAGGCGCTGGTGGCCGAGGTGATCGTCGGCGAGCTGGCCCGGCGGCTCGGTCTGCCGGTGCCCGAACTCCGGCTGGTCGACTTCGACCCCGCGGTCGCCGAGGCCGAACCCGACCCCGAGGTCCAGGACATCCTGCGGGCCAGCGCCGGGCTCAACCTCGGGATGGACCTGCTGCCCGGCGCCCGCGACTTCAGGCCCGGCATGATCCCGGTCGACCCGGTCCAGGCCGGCCGGGTGGTCTGGCTGGACGCGCTCACCGGCAACGTCGACCGCACCGTGCACAACCCCAACCTGATGGTCTGGCACGGGAAGCTCTGGCTGATCGACAACGGCGCGGCGCTGGTCTTCCACCACCGCTGGTCCGGCGCCGGGGCCTCGGTCGCCAAGCGGTACGACCTGAGCGCCCACGCCCTCGGCGGCTCCGCCCCCGACGTGGCGCTGGCCGACGAGGAGCTCGGACCGCTGGTCACCACCGCGCTGCTGGAGGAGGTCGTGGCGCTCGTCCCCGACGCCTGGCTGGCCGACGAGCCCGGCTTCGACTCGGTGGAGGCGGTCCGGCAGGCCTATGTCGCGCACCTGGCCGCGCGGGCGGCGCGCTCCCGCGAGTGGCTGCCGGACGGGTTCGCCACGCCCGAGCAGCTGGGCGAGGCCGAGCGGCGGCGGGCCGCCCGGAGCCGGGCCGGGCGGCCCGCGTGGCTCCAGGAGGTGCCGGACCTGCACGGCAAGCCGTCGGTCGAGACCGTCTGGGACCACCACTTCGAGTGAGTGCCGGGCGCCGGGCCGGACCGCCGGTAGGACGCCGGTGCGGCGGCAGGCCGGTACGCCGGTACGCCGGTACGCCGGTACGCACAAGGGTGGGGAGCGGGACCGAAGTCCCACTCCCCACCCACGGTTCGATCGGTCACCGGGCTCCGGCCCGGAGCCGCCGCGTCAGGTGCCCGCGCCGGGCTGCCGTGCCGGGTGACGGCTGGTCAGCGCGTCAGCGCCACCACTGGACCGCCTTCTCGGCGTTGATGATGCCGGCGCCGTAGAAGCCGTTGTCGTCCACGCCGCCCTCGCAGGTGGCGGCCCAGGTGCCGGTCCCGCCCGGGTTGTACGGGCCCGACGGGCAGGCGTGCGACTCGGCCTGGTTGGTCAGCAGCTCGGTCAGCTCCTCCGGGCTCGCCCACGGGAAGGTGCTGGCGAGCAGCGCCAGGACGCCGGCGGCGTGCGGGGAGGCCATCGAGGTGCCCTGCATGTAGCCGTAGCGGCCGCCCGGGATGGTCGAGAGGGTGCGGCCGTTCTTGTCCGGGGTGTTCGGGATCTGGTAGAGGCGGTCGCCACCGGGGGCGGCCACGGTCACCTTGTTCTTGCCGTAGCTGGAGTAGTACGACTTGTCCCCGTTGACACCCACCGAGGAGACCGCGACCACGCCGTCCAGCTCGGTCGGCAGGCTGAGGCAGTCCTGGGTGATCGGGCGGGTGCCCGGGGTGGTGTCGTCCGGGCTGCTGACGTCAACGGTCTTGTGGGCGAGGTCGATGTTCTCGTTGCCCGCCGCGGCCACGTTGAGGACGCCCTTGCGCTGCGAGAACTCGACCGCGCGACGCACGGCGGTGCTGATCGCCGCCTGGTCCGCGTCGTTCTGGCAGTTGAACATCCACGGGTCGACGTAGTAGCTGTTGTTGGTCACCTTGAACTTGTGCTCACCGGCCCAGACGAAGCCGCAGATCGCGTACTCCGGGTAGATGAACCCGCCGTCGTCGACGACCTTGACCGCGGCCAGCTTGACGTTCGGGGCTATGCCCTCGATGCCCTTGCCGTTCTTGGCGGCGGCGATGGTGCCGGCCACGTGGGTGCCGTGGTCGCCGTCGGGGCCCGGCTGCCAGGCCGCCCAGTCGGTGTTCGGCTTGCCGCCGTCGATGCAGGAGACCGACTGCGAGGCGTCGACGTTGGCGGCGAGGTCCTCGTGGGTGCCGTCGATGCCGGAGTCCAGCACGCCGACGGTCACGTTGCGGCTGCCCAGGGAGAGCTTGTGGGCCTTGTCCACGCCGATCTGACGCATGTCCCACTGGTTGGCCCAGTAGGGCTCCTCGCCGGCCGCGGCGGCGGTGACCGGCTCGGCGGCCACCTCGGCCTTCTGCGTCTCGGCGGCCGTGATGCCCTTGGTGCGGCTGGTGCCGACCGACTGGACGCCCTTCGCCTTGCGCAGCTTGGCGGCGAACTGGGTGTCGGTCGAGCGGGCGATCACCACGCCGATCTGCTCGTAGGAGTACACCACGCTTCCGCCGAGGGTCGTGACGGCCTTCTCGACCTTCTGCACCTGGCCGTGGTTGGCCTGGGTGTTGACGACGTAGCTCAGCAGCGGCCCGGTCGTCGGCTCGGCCCCGGTGGCCGCGACGGCGGTACCGGCGGGCAGCGCCAGGGCACCGGCCGCGGCGAGGGCGACGCCCACCGCGGCGTACCGGGTCCGGCTGATCCGAGGAACACTCATAGGGGTTGGCCCTCCCGAGTCGTCGTGCAGCTGCGGATGGCAGGTGCAGTGGAATGATCGGGACGCTAGTGAACATGCGTTGCAATCCGCAAGAGGTAGTCATCTAATCGACACCGTTCGGCCACTTCCGAGGGGTGTGGCTCCGGGCTTGCCGACCCGGCGTCAATCCATACGGTGAATATCCGGGCCGCGTGTTCTTTCGCTCGGCCGGGCGTGGACGATCCACAAATTCCGAGGGACCGGCACCGGCCTGCGCACCCGGTCAGACGGCCTCCCGGGGGGGCCGCGCCGCACGCCTCCGGACCGTGCGGTGCGAAGCGGGTGCGGGCCGGGCGGGGCCGGTACGGCCCGCCCGCCGCTCAGAGCCGGTACAGGCGGCGGGCGTTGTCGGCAGCAACCTGCCAGGCCAGCCGCCGGGCGTCGGCCGCCGAGCAGGCGCCGTCCGCCAGCCAGCCGTCCAGCAGGGTGCCCAGACCGTGCCGGAACTGGGCGGCGCCGACCAGGTACAGTTCCGGCAACCCGTAGGCGTCGGTGGAGAAGAGCAGCTTGCCGAACGGCGCCAGCTCCAGCATCTCGCCGAGGACGGCGGCCGCCCGGGGCCCGACGTAGGAGGCCGTCAGCCCGAGGTCGGTGTACACCTGCGGGAAGGCGTGCGCCAGCCAGGCCGCCTGCCGGTGGTAGGGGTAGCCGTGCAGGAGCACCAGCGGCACGCCGCTGGGCTCGGCGGCCCGGACGAAGTCGGTCAGCAGCGACGGGTCGGCCCGGTGCAGGGTGAGGTCCGGATCGCCGAAGCCGGTGTGCAGTTGGAGCGGCAGGCCGAGTTCGGCGCAGACGTCCAGCGCCGTCCAGAGCAGGTGGTGCAGCAGCACCGGGTGGGTCAGCCGGCCGCGCCCGGCACGCAGCCACTCCCCCACGGCCGCCACCACCGCCACCGGGGCGGGCCGCTCGGCCGGCGCCGCCAGGCCGTGCCGGTAGGCCAGCACCGACTTGACCGCCACCGCGCCGGTGGCCGAGGCGGCCAGCGCCTCACGGACGAGGAGCGGCCAGGCCCCGGCCGATGCCGGCACCGCCTCCGCGACGGACTCCAGCCGGACCACCTCGCGCACCCGGGCGCCGGCCACCTCGGCGAACTCGCCGAGCGGCAGCAGCGGGTGACCGGCCGCCTCGGCCAGGCCGGTGTCCACCAGGCAGGTGTCCAGCCCGGCGGCCGCCAGCAGCCGCCGGGTGGCCTCGGCGGCGCCCAGCTCGGCCCGGCGGGCCAGGTAGTCGGCGGCGGGGGCGTGCGCGGGCAGCCCGAGCGCGGGCGGGCACCAGCGGCGTACGGCGAGGCCGAGCGCGCTGTCGAACGGCGACGTGCCGGGCGCGGGCGGCCGGTCGGACTCGGTGAGCAGTCCGGCCAGGGCGTCGTCGGCGAGTTCGGCCACCACCACGCTGTGGCAGTGGTGGTCGACCAGCGCCGGGACGTCCAGCGAGGGCACCGGTCAGTACCGCCAGCGGGTGGCCGCGACCAGTTGCTCCGGGGTGGCCGAGGCGTACTGCTCGCTCTCGGCGCGGCGGACGGCCAGCACCGCCTCGTACAGCGGCTCGCCGAGCGCCTCGCGGAGCACCGCCGACTTCTGGTACGCCGCGAGCGCGTCGGCGGGGCTCGCCGGCAGCCGGGGCACCGTACCGGGCGCGGCCTCGGCCGGGTCGCCGGTGAACTCCGGGGGCAGCGCCAGCCGTTGGTCCAGCCCGGCGAGGCCGGCGGCGAGCACCGCACCGACCGCGAGGTACGGGTTGGCGGTGGCGTCGAAGCACTTGATCTCGGCGTTGGCCGCGGTGGCGCGCTCCCCGGCGGAGCCCGTCACCAGGCGCAGCGCCGCCTCGCGGTTCTCCAGGCCCCAGCACTGGTAGGCGCCCGCCCAGTGCGAGGGCACCAGCCGCAGGTACCCGGCCGGGCTGGAGGAGCCGAGCACCAGCAGCTCGGGCAGCGCGCCGAGCACCCCGGCGAGGAAGCCCTGCGCCTCGGCCGTCAGCCCGTGCGGGCCGGCCCCGCCGTGGGCGAGGTTCTGCCCGCCCCGCCAGAGGCTGAGGTGGAGGTGGCCGCCGTTGCCGACCGAGCCGGCCTCGACCACCGGGGCGAAGGAGGCGCGCAGGCCGTGCCGGGCGGAGACGGCCCGGACGGTCTGGCGGATCAGCACGGAGGTGTCGGCGGCCTCGACCGGCCCCTCCGGGGCGACCGACACCTCGAACTGGCCCGGGGCGTACTCGGGGTGGATCTGGAGCACCGTCAGGCCCTGCGCCGTGAGGGCGCGCAGCACCTCGCGCAGGTAGTCGGAGAGGTCGGTCAGGCGCTGCATGCCGTAGGCCGGGCCGTCGGTCGGGTAGCGGGGCTCCTCCTGGGCCGGCCCGGCGAGCGCGACCACCCACTCGACCTCGATGCCGGCCTTGACGGCGATCCCGCGCTGGGCCGCGGCGGCGGTCATCCGGCGGGCGAACAGCCGCTGGCAGCCCGGGTGCGGGGCGCCGGACTGGGTGTACCGCTCCCCCGGCGCCCAGGCCCAGCCGGGCTGGGCGGCCAGTGGGACCACCCGGTCGAGGTCCGGGTAGAGCCGGAGGTCCCCGGTGGGGCCGCCGATCAGGCGGCTGGTGACGATCGTGTCGTCGGCCAGGAAGACGTCGAAGCACGGCGCCGCGCCGACGCCCCACTGCGCGGCGTGCACCAGCCCGTCCAGCGGGACGGCCTTGACCCGGGCGATGCCGGCGTTGTCCACCCAGGTGACGGCCACCGCCTCGACCCCGGCCTGGCGCAGCCGCTCGACGCCCTCCCGCGCCCGCTCGACGCGCTCGGCGCGCGGGGGCAGGGCGACGGCGCCCGCCGGGCCGGCCGCGCCGGACGCCGGCGCGACAGCGGGCCCGGAGGCGGCGTCGGACGCGGGCCGGGGCCCGGAAGGGTCGGCGAGGCCGGCGGACGAGACGGTTCCGGTGCTCATGCGCCCATGCTGTCGCGCCCGCCGACCAGGGGGAATTCCCCTATCGGGTGGTTCGGGCGGACGTCTGTCCGCCCGTTCACTCCTCCGGGTTGAACAGGGCCACCACGTCCCCCGCGGTGAGCCGCTCCAGGGAGTCCGGCGCCGCGTCCAGCGGGCCGGGGTAGAGCCGGTAGAGCGCGCCCGAGACACCGGCCGGAGCCGGGAGGTCGGCGTGCACCAGCGCGGCGAGCGCCCGTCGACCGGCGAGCCGGCCGGCCAGCGCGCGGGCGGTGTCGTCGGCCGGGCCGGTCACCCGGTCGTCCGGCGCGCGGCCGTCGCGCAGCCGCGCGGCGAAGGCGGCCACCGGCTCGTCCGCGCCCCGGCGGTAGGAGCCGACCACGCCGCCGGAGCGGTCGCGGACCAGCACCTCGTCGGTGCAGGCGGCGGCGCCGGCGCAGGCGAGGTCCCAGAGCGTGGCGCGGGAGCCCTCGGCGAAGTGCGCCGCGACGTCCGCGGCGAGGGTGCCGATCCGGTCCCGGTACCGCCAGACGTCGTGGAAGCCGCCGGAGGCGCTGGTGTTGAGGTCGGTCCAGGTGTAGCTGCGCCGCGCCAGGTCGACGATCATCGGCACGCAGACCTTGGCGTCCCCGCTGAGGTCGAGCCGCTGCCGGACGGCCGCGGGGTGGAACCGGCCGCCGTGGCGCCGGGCCGCCGTCCCCGCGTCCAGCTCCATGAACCCGGCGAAGGCGTCGGCCAGTTCCTCGAACGGGATGTCGTTGTAGCTGAAGACCACGACCACCGCGTACCGGGCGCCCCCGGCGGCCAGCGCGGGCAGGTCCAGGTCGACGAACTCGGTGGCGCCGTGCGGCGGCGGGGCCGAGGTGAAGTCGCCGGAGTGCACGGCGGCGTTCGCGCCGTGCACCAGGCGGGTGTAGTCGCAGAGGCCGGTGAACTCCCACCGGTCGTCGTACAGCGCCACCGAGAGGTCGAGGTCGACCCGCTGGCGCGGCTGCTGCGTCCAGTGCAGGAAGAGCCGGACGCGGCCGCCGTCCGGCAGCCGCTGGACGCTGCCGCGCGGCACCGCGACCAGCGTCCTGGCGCTGGCCCGCTCGGCGAACGGGACCACCAGGTCGGCCAGGCCCTCGTCCAGGACGGCGAGTTCGAAGCGCTCGTGCTGCCCGGCGCGGCGCAGCAGTTCGGCCTCGATCAGCGCGCAGACGGGTGCGCTGAGCTCGGCCGGGACGACGGTGCCCCAGTCGTCGCGGGCGTGCGCCAGCGCGACCCGCCCGCGCGGGAAGTAGAGCCGGCGCTCACCGATCTCGCGCGGGGCGCGCAGCCGCCCGTACGCGCCGAGCAACGGGCCGGGCGCGACCTTGCGCAGGGCGGCCGGGAGGGCGCCCCCTTCCAGATCGGCGGGCAGCGGCTCGCCCGGGTGCCAGGAGGCGTGCACCCGCAGCAGGTGGTGCAGCCGGCGGACCAGCTCGCCCGGGCGGCGGGCCAGCAGCCGGACGGCGGCGGGCACCTCACCGGCGGCCAGGGCCCGCTCGACCTCCGCGGCGAAGGTGCTGACGGCCAGCCGGGTGTGGCCGGCCGGGGTCGCGTCGACCCGCAGCGGCGCGGGCGCCTCGCGCAGCTGCGGGCCGAGGCCGTGCAGGTCGAGGTCGCTCTGCCGGAGCACGGCGAACGCGGCGGCCGCGTACGGGAAGCGGTCGCGGTACTCGTAGGGGTGGAGCAGTTCGCCGGCGCGCAGCCAGGCCTGGCGGTGCCGGCCGAGGTCCTCGGCGACGGTGCCGACCGGGAGCGCGTCGAGGACGGCCAGCAGGTCGCGGCGGAGCGGGCGGGGCAGGCTGCGCAGCCGCAGGCCCTCGGCGGTGGCGGGCAGCAGGTCGGGCTCGACGCCGGACCAGGCCCAGATCAGCCGCAGCACGTCGGTGGCGGTGGTGAGCCGGTCGGCGAGCAGCGGGCGGGCGCTCTCCCGGTCGCGGCGCAGCAGCGCGGCGAGCACGGTGGCGCGGCTCTCCCGGACCGGAATGTCCGGGGGCAGCCAGTCGGCCGGGTCGCCGGGGACCAGGTCGAGCAGCAGCGCGAGGTCCTCGCGGTCCTGCGGATCGAGCGGGGTGCGGCGGGCCAGCAGCCGGCGGGCCTCGGCGGCGGCGAGGGCGGCCGGGTCGGTGCCCTCGGCCAGGCGCAGCGGGCGGAGCAGGGCGTCGGAGCCGCGCTCGCGGGCGGCGTTGCGGACGGACTTGGCGTCCAGCGGGAGGTGGCGCCCGGCGGCGATCGGAGTGCCGCAGAGCGGGCAGGCCCGGCCGTCGTCGTGGATCTCCAGCTCGTCGTGGCAGCCGCCGCAGAGCAGGTGGGCGCAGGGCGCCAGGGCGCCGACGCCGAATTCGGCACCGGCGCGCTCGCAGACCGCGCAGAGCTGGTCCGGCCGGTTGACCAGGAAGGCGCGGACCTGCGCGGAGTAGTAGCCGTGCGCGTGGTCGGGCACGCCGCCGGGGAACGCGCTGAACAGCGGCCGGTGCCGGCGGTCGAAACCGGTCAGCCCGTCGAGGCGTCGCAGCAGCGCCTGCCCGGCCTCGGCCAGCCCGGCCGGCCGCAGCCGGCCGAGCGCGGCCCGCAGCGGCCCGGTCAGCAGGTACCCGCGCACCGCGAGGTCGGCCTCCAGCGCGAGCAGCCCCCGCGCGCTCCACGGGTCCGGCTCGCCGGTCGCGCCTCCCGCCACGGCGACGGCTCCGCGGTGCCGCAGCAGCAGGGCGTCGAGGCCGGTGTCGGGCGTGGCGGTGGTCTGCTTCTTCATCGGTGGATCCCCCGGAGATATGACGAAGCGGGGGCGGAGAGTGGGCGCACTCGGTTCATTTGCAGTGAGTGAGAAGGAAGCACGCCGCGGAGCCGCCCCCGCGCCGCCCACCCTAGCGGGGGCCGCCGACGGCGCCGAGCGAATTTCCGCGGCCCCGGGCGGCCCGGACGGGCGGCGGCGCGAAAGAAGCGGCGTCCACCCCCTTCCTACTGGCGAGTAGCTTCGCTACAGTGTCGGCACGCACCACCGTCGGGCTTCGGGAGCCGCACCGACGGGGTCGTCGGCCGGCGCGCGTGATCGCGCGGAACGGGCCGGCGGCGGGCGGTGCTTCTTCACCGGTCTGTGCCGCGGGTCGCGGCGGGCCGGATTCTCTCCTCGTATCAGAGCCGCTTCCTTTCACCTCGAGCGCCTGAGTACCACGGCACACCCGCAGCACGGCCGGAGCGGACCGGCGGCTGCGCCGGTGGGCCGCAACCGTCATCTCCCCAGCCCCCGCGCGCGGACCCTCCTCCGGCGGCGCGTCCGCCGGAGCGCGCGCGGGCCCTTATGACAAGGAGTCAGGACAGATGGAGCGTCCCTTTCCCACGGTCGCCGTGGTCGGCCTCGGCACGATGGGTGCCGGCGTCGCGGTGGCGGTCGCGCAGAGCGGCCGCCGGGTGATCGGCATCGAGGCCAACGAGGACTCCGCCGCCCGGGCCCTGGCCCGGATCGAGGAGGCGACCGCGCACGCCGTCGCCCGGGAGCGGATCACCGCCGAGGACCGGACCGCGCTGCTCGCGCTGATCTCGGTGGGCCACGCGCTCGACGCCGCCGCCGCGGCGGACCTGGTGATCGAGGAGGTCCCCGAGCAGCTGGAGCTGAAGCGGGAGCTCTTCGCCGAGCTGGACCGGATCTGCCCGCCCGCGACGGTGCTGGCCACCGGCACCACCGCGCTGTCGGTGACCCGGATCGCCGCCGCCACCGCGCGCCCGGAGCGCGTGCTGGGCCTGCACTTCTTCAACCCGGTGCACTCCATGAAGCTGGTCGAGGTGGTCCGCACCGTGCTGACCGCCCCGCAGGTCGCCGAGGACGCCGCGGCCTTCGCCCGCGACCTCGGCAAGGAGCCGGTGGCGGCGGGCGACCGGGCCGGCTTCGTGGTGAACGGGCTGCTCTTCGCGTACCTCAACCAGGCCGCCGCGATGTTCGAGTCCAAGTACGCCACCCGCGAGGACATCGACGCCGCGATGCGGCTCGGCTGCGGGCTGCCGATGGGGCCGCTGGCGCTGCTCGACCTGATCGGCGTGGACACCGCGCGGACCGTCCTGGAGGCGATGTACGAGCAGTCCCGGGACCGGCTGCACGCGCCCGCGCCGATCCTCGGCCAGCTGGTGGCCGCCGGGCTGCTGGGCCGCAAGTCCGGCCGCGGCTTCTACACCTACGAGGCGCCCGGCTCGTCCAGGGCGGTCGACGCCGCCACCGGACCGGCCCGGGCGCAGGTGCCCGGCCGGGAGGTGCGCGGCGTGGGCGTCTGCGGCTCGGGCACCATGGCCACCGGCATCGTCGAGGTGTTCGCCAAGGCCGGGTACCCGGTGCTGCTGGCCGCCCGCAGCCAGGAGAAGGCCGAGAAGGCCAAGGCGCAGCTGGCCAGGTCGCTGGAGCGCTCGGTGTCGAAGGGCCGGCTGACCGAGGAGCAGCGGGACGCGGCGCTCGCGCTGGTGACGCCGGTCGGGCAGTACACCGAGCTGGCCGGGGTCGACCTGGTGGTCGAGGCGGTGGCCGAGGACCTCACGGTCAAGCGCGAGCTGTTCGCCACCCTGGACAAGATCGTCAAGCCGGGCGCGGTGCTCGCCACCACCACCTCCTCGCTGCCGGTGATCAGCTGCGCGGCGGCCACCTCGCGGCCGCAGGACGTGATCGGGCTGCACTTCTTCAACCCGGCGCCGGCCATGAAGCTGGTCGAGGTGGTCTCCACCGTGCTGACCGCGCCGGACGTCACCGCGACGGCGCTGGAGGTCTGCGCGAAGGTGCGCAAGCACCCGGTGGAGTGCGGCGACCGGGCCGGGTTCATCGTGAACGCGCTGCTCTTCCCCTACCTGAACGACGCCGTGCGGATGCTGCAGGAGCACTACGCGACGGTGGACGACATCGACACCGCGATGAAGCTCGGCTGCGGCTACCCGATGGGCCCGTTCGAGCTGCTGGACGTGGTCGGCCTGGACGTCTCGCTGACCATCGAGCAGGTGCTGCACCAGGAGTTCCGCGAGCCGGGCCTGGCGGCGGCGCCGCTGCTGGAGCACCTGGTGGCGGCCGGCTGCCTGGGCCGCAAGACCGGCCGCGGGTTCCGCGACCACGCGCGCCGGTGACCACGCCGTCGGCCGGGGGCGCCGCGCCCCTCGGCGCGGGGCCCGCCGGACCGGGCCCGTCCGGCCCGGCGCCGGTCCAGCCCGGTCAGCCCGGGTACGGCCCGCCGCGCACCGGCTGGAGCCCCGGGGCGGTGTCGGCGCGCTGGCCGAGACCGGCCGTGACCGGCCCGGTCGCACCGGTGCGGCGGGGAAGGCCCGCGGCGCCGGCCCCCGGGGCGTGTAGCGTTCCGGCCATGGATCGGGTTCAGTCAGCCTCCCCCCAGCACTCCGCCGTACCGCGCGGCGCCGACCGGTCGGCCGGCTCCGGCTCCGAGGGGGGCCCGGGCAGCCGCCGGGCGGCCGCGCAGCGCCAGCAGATGCGCCAGGACCTGGCCACGGCCGCGATGGAGCTGTTCGCGTCGCAGGGCTACGAGGAGACCACGGTCGACCAGATCGCCGCGGCCGCCGGGGTGGCCCGGCGGACCTTCTTCCGGTACTTCCGGTCCAAGGAGGAGGCGATCTTCCCGGACCACGACGACACCCTCGTCCGGGTGGCCGACCTGCTGGCCAGCGCCGAGCCCGACGAGCACCCGCTGGACGTGGTCTGCCGGGGCATCAAGGAGGTGCTGCGGATGTACGCCTCCACCCCGGCGGTCTCGGTCGCCCGGTACCAGCTGATCCGTCAGGTGCCGGCGCTGCGCGAGCGGGAGATCGCCGTGGTGGCCCGGTACGAGCGGCTGTTCACCCGCTACCTGCTGGGCCGGTTCGACACCGGCGGCGAGATCCCCTCGGGCTGGCAGCGGGCCGGCGAGGACGACTCGATGCTGGCCGAGGTGTCGGCGGCGGCGGTCGTCGCGGCCCACAACCACGTGCTGCGACGCTGGCTGCGGGCCGCCGGCCGGGGCGACGTGGAGGCGCAGCTGGACCACTCCTTCGAGGTGATCCGGCGGACCTTCTGGGCCTCCGCCCCGCCCGGCGTGAGACGGCGGGGGTCCCTGGTGGCACCCGGTGCCAGTGTGACCCCCCTGGAGGAGGCGGCCGCGAGCGCACTGAGTGCCAGCCCCGGAGGTGAGGTACTCATCACAGTGGCCCGGACCGACGCCCCGCTGGACGTCGTGGTGGACAGCATCAGGGCCGCGCTGAGCAGCGCCAGGGAGGCCTGAGCAGCAGCGTTTCCGCAGGTCAAGGCAGTTTCCAGGGCCCGCACCGGATCTCCGGTGCGGGCCCTTTCCATACCCTCGGACGGCCGCTCGAACGCGGATTTGATTCACCTGAATTGGTGACACCCGGTGTCTTTACGAGTGGCACAGGGTGCCACTACCTTGTTACCCACCAGTCGCGGCGCCGCGGCTCCCCACCTCGGCGCGCCGTCGTCCGGCGCTCCCACACCCCGGGAGCTGTGCCCAGCCCGGTCCACCGCCAGGCCCCTTGCCACACCACCAACCACCCATCTCAGCGAAGCCGGTGTCCGCTCCCGGCTCCCCCAGACGCCCTGTGCCCCTCACACAGGTACGCCTTCGGAGGCAGCCATGAAGGAAATCCTCGACGCGATCCTCAGCTCCGACAGCACCGCGGCGGACTTCGCCGCGCTCAAGCTGCCGGAGTCCTACCGGGCGGTGACGCTCCACAAGGACGAGGAGCAGATGTTCGCCGGCCTCGACAGCCGCGACAAGGACCCCCGCAAGTCCCTCCACCTCGACGAGGTCGCCCTGCCCGAGCTGGGCCCGGGCGAGGCCTTGGTCGCCGTCATGGCCAGCGCCGTGAACTACAACACCGTGTGGAGCTCGATCTTCGAGCCGGTCTCCACCTTCGGCTTCCTGGAGCGCTACGGGCGGCTCTCCCCGCTCACCAAGCGCCACGACCTGCCGTACCACGTGCTCGGCTCGGACCTCGCGGGCGTGGTGCTGCGCACCGGCGCCGGGGTCAACGCCTGGAAGCCGGGCGACGAGGTCGTCGCCCACTGCCTCTCCGTCGAGCTGGAGTCCTCCGACGGCCACAACGACACGATGATGGACCCGGAGCAGCGGATCTGGGGCTTCGAGACCAACTTCGGCGGCCTGGCCCAGCTGGCCCTGGTGAAGACCAACCAGCTGATGCCCAAGCCCGCCCACCTGACCTGGGAGGAGGCCGCCTCCCCCGGCCTGGTCAACTCCACCGCCTACCGCCAGCTGGTCTCGCAGAACGGCGCGGGCATGAAGCAGGGCGACAACGTGCTGATCTGGGGCGCCAGCGGCGGCCTCGGCTCGTACGCGACCCAGTACGCGCTGGCCGGCGGCGCCACCCCGATCTGCGTGGTCTCCAACGACCAGAAGGCCGAGATCTGCCGGGCCATGGGCGCCGAGGCGATCATCGACCGCTCCGCCGAGGGCTACAAGTTCTGGAAGGACGAGAACACCCAGGACCCGCGCGAGTGGAAGCGCCTGGGCAGCCGGATCCGCGAGCTGACCGGCGGCGAGGACGTGGACATCGTCTTCGAGCACCCGGGCCGCGAGACCTTCGGCGCCTCGGTGTACGTCACCCGCAAGGGCGGCACCATCGTCACCTGCGCCTCCACCTCCGGCTACATGCACCAGTACGACAACCGCTACCTGTGGATGTCGCTGAAGAAGATCGTCGGCTCGCACTTCGCCAACTACCGCGAGGCCTGGGAGGCCAACCGCCTGGTGGCCAAGGGCAAGATCCACCCGACCGTGTCCAAGGTCTACACCCTCGACCAGTCCGGCCAGGCCGCCCTCGACGTCCACCAGAACAAGCACCAGGGCAAGGTCGGCGTGCTCTGCCTCGCCCCCTCCGAGGGCCTGGGAGTGCGCAACGCCGAGCTGCGCGAGAAGCACCTGCCCGCGATCAACCTGTTCCGCGAGGCCTCCGAGCGGGCCGAGCGGCCCAGCCGCGACATCTAAGGCGATCCGATGACTGATCAGAAGCGTGATCGGCCCTGGCTGATGCGGACCTACGCGGGGCACTCGACCGCGAGCGACTCCAACGCGCTCTACCGGAAGAACCTCGCCAAGGGCCAGACCGGCCTCTCGGTGGCCTTCGACCTGCCGACCCAGACGGGCTACGACTCCGACCACATCCTCGCCCGCGGCGAGGTCGGCCGGGTCGGCGTGCCGGTGGGCCACGTCGGGGACATGCGGACCCTGTTCGACGGCATCCCGCTCGAACAGACCAACACCTCCATGACGATCAACGCCACCGCGATGTGGCTGCTGGCGCTCTACCAGGTGGTCGCCGAGGAGCAGGGCGCCGACATCGCCAAGCTCACCGGCACCACCCAGAACGACATCGTCAAGGAGTACCTGTCGCGCGGGACGCACGTCTTCCCGCCCGGGCCGTCCGTGCGCCTGATCACCGACATGATCGCCTACACGGTCGGGAACATCCCCAAGTGGAACCCGATCAACATCTGCAGCTACCACCTGCAGGAGGCCGGGGCCACCCCGGTCCAGGAGATCGCCTACGCGATGTGCACCGCGATCTCGGTACTGGACGCGGTGCGCGACTCCGGCCAGGTGCCGGCCGAGCGGATGGGCGAGGTGGTCGCCCGGATCTCCTTCTTCGTCAACGCCGGCGTGCGCTTCGTCGAGGAGATGTGCAAGATGCGCGCCTTCGCCCAGCTCTGGGAGAAGGTCACGCTGGAGCGCTACGGGATCCAGGACGCCAAGCAGCGGCGCTTCCGCTACGGGGTCCAGGTCAACTCGCTGGGCCTGACCGAGGCGCAGCCCGAGAACAACGTCCAGCGGATCGTGCTGGAGATGCTCGCCGTCACGCTCTCCAAGGACGCCCGGGCCCGGGCCGTCCAGCTGCCCGCCTGGAACGAGGCGCTCGGCCTGCCCCGCCCGTGGGACCAGCAGTGGTCGCTGCGGATCCAGCAGGTGCTCGCCTACGAGTCCGACCTGCTGGAGTACGGGGACATCTTCAACGGCTCCGAGGTGATCGAGACCAAGACCGCCTCGCTGCTGGCGGGCGCGGAGGCCGAGATCGCCAAGGTGCTGGAGATGGGCGGGGTCATCCCGGCCGTCGAGTCCGGCTACCTCAAGTCCAACCTGGTCGCCTCGCACGCCGCCCGCCGGGCCCGGATCGAGTCCGGCGAGGACAAGATCATCGGGGTCAACTGCTTCGACACCACCGAGGAGAGCCCGCTCACGGCCGACCTCGACACCGCGATCATGGTGGTCGACCCGGCCTCCGAGCAGTCCGTGCTCGCCGCCCTGGAGCAGTGGCGCGGCGGCCGCGACGAGGCCGCCGCCCAGCTGGCCCTCGACGAGCTGAAGAGCATCGCGGCCACCGAGGCCAACCTGATGCCCGCCACGCTCGCCTGCGCCCGCGCCGGGGTCACCACCGGCGAGTGGTCCTTCGCCCTGCGCGAGGTCTTCGGCGAGTACCGCGCACCCACCGGCGTCGGCGGTGCCCCGGTCGCGGTGGCGGCCGAGCCCGGCGGCGAGCTGGCCGCCGTCCGCGAGGCGGTCACCGCGACCGCCGCCGAGCTGGGCACCGGCAAGCTGCGCCTGCTGGTCGGCAAGCCCGGCCTGGACGGGCACTCCAACGGCGCCGAGCAGATCGCCGTCCGGGCCCGCGACGCCGGGTTCGAGGTGGTCTACCAGGGCATCCGGCTGACGCCCGAGCAGATCGTCTCCGCCGCCGTCGCGGAGGACGTGCACTGCGTGGGCCTGTCGATCCTGTCCGGGGCCCACCCCGAGCTGGTACCCGACGTCCTGCACCGGCTGCGCCGGGCCGGGGTGGAGGATGTGCCAGTGATCGTGGGTGGCATCATCCCGGCAGCGGACGGCGAGGCTCTCAAGGCCGCCGGCGTGGCTGCCGTGTTCACCCCGAAGGACTTCGGCATCACGACCATCATCGGCCGGATCGTGGACGAGATCCGGCTGGCCAACAGGCTCCAGCCGTGGACGCCCGCAGCCGCCGCGACGACCACCAGCTGACCCCGGAAGGACTGACCCACCCCATGGCAACCGTCAACAGGCTCCGCCCCCGCCGCTCCTGCCTCGCCGTGCCGGGCTCCAACCCGCGCTTCCTGGAGAAGGCCCAGGGCCTGCCGGCCGACCAGGTCTTCCTCGACCTGGAGGACGCCTGCGCCCCGCTGGTCAAGGAGAGCGCCCGGCACAACATCGTCGACGCGCTGAACAACGGCGACTGGGGCAAGAAGACCAAGGTCGTCCGCGTCAACGACTGGACCACCCACTGGACGTACCGCGACGTGATCACGGTCGTCGAGGGCGCCGGCCCCAACCTCGACTGCATCATGCTGCCGAAGGTCCAGGACGCCGAGCAGGTCAAGGCGCTCGACCTGCTGCTCACCCAGATCGAGAAGACCATGGGCTTCGAGGTCGGCAAGATCGGCATCGAGGCGCAGATCGAGAACGCCAAGGGCCTGATCAACGTCGACGCGATCGCCGAGGCCTCCCCGCGCCTGGAGACGATCATCTTCGGCCCGGCCGACTTCATGGCCTCGATCAACATGAAGTCCCTGGTGGTCGGGGAGCAGCCGGCCGGCTACCCGGCCGACGCCTACCACTACATCCTGATGCGCATCCTGATGGCCGCCCGGGCCAACGACCTGCAGGCCATCGACGGCCCCTACCTGCAGATCCGCAACCAGGAGGGCTACCGCGAGGTGGCCGGCCGCGCCGCCGCGCTCGGCTTCGACGGCAAGTGGGTGCTCCACCCGGACCAGGTCGCCGCCGCGAACGAGATCTTCTCGCCCTCGCAGGAGGACTACGACCACGCCGAGCTGATCCTCGACGCCTACGACTGGTGCACCTCCGAGGCGGGCGGCGCCAAGGGCTCCGCGATGCTCGGCGACGAGATGATCGACGAGGCCAGCCGCAAGATGGCCCTGGTCATCGCGGGCAAGGGCCGCGCCGCCGGGTTCCAGCGCACCTCCAAGTTCGAGCCCCCGCAGGCCTGACCTCCTAAGGACCACTGAGATGCAGTTCGGACGCACCTACGAGGAGTTCGAGGTCGGCGCTGTCTACAAGCACTGGCCCGGCAAGACGGTCACCGAGTACGACGACCACCTCTTCTGTCTGCTCACCATGAACCACCACCCGCTCCACATGGACACCAACTATGCGGAGAAGACGACCGACTTCGGCAAGAACGTCGTGGTGGGCAACTACATCTACTCGCTGCTGCTCGGCATGTCCGTCCCGGACGTCTCCGGCAAGGCGATCGCCAACCTGGAGATCGAGTCGCTGCGCCACATCGCGCCGACCTTCCACGGCGACACCCTCTACGGCGAGACCCTCGTGCTCGACAAGTGGCCCTCCAAGTCCAAGGACGACCGCGGCATCGTGTACGTCGAGACCAAGGGCTACAAGCAGGACGGCACGGTCGTCTGCGTCTTCCGCCGCAAGGTGATGGTGCCGACCGCGACGTACATCAAGGAGCGCGGCGGCGAGCAGCCCGGCCGTCCCACTCCGCTGTCCTAGGGCCCGGCCCGTACCTCCCAGAGCCCCGGACGGGTAGGCCGCCGTCATCGGCCGATCCCCACCCCGGTACCGGGGGCCCTGCTGCCGCAGCCACGCCGGCAGGGCCCCCGGGAAATCCCCCCCCCCCCGCCAGTTCTTCCCCTCCCCCACCCTCATCCCCTTTCGCCACAGGAGCCGCACGATGGGACGCCTCGCACAGACCGACGGCCTGACCGAGATCCAGCGGGACATCCTCGCCACCGTGCGGGATTTCGTCGACAAGGAGATCATTCCGGTCGCGACCGAGCTGGAGCACAAGGACGAGTACCCCGCCGCCATCGTCGAGGGGATGAAGCAGCTCGGCCTCTTCGGCCTCACCATTCCCGAGGAGTACGGCGGTCTCGGCGAGTCGCTGCTCACCTACGCCCTGGTGGTGGAGGAGATCGCGCGCGGCTGGATGTCCGTCTCGGGCATCGTCAACACCCACTTCATCGTGGCCCACATGATCAACGCGCACGGCACCCAGGAGCAGAAGGACTACTTCCTGCCGAAGATGGCCGCCGGCGAAATCCGCGGCGCCTTCTCGATGTCCGAGCCCGGCCTCGGCTCCGACGTTTCCGCGATCTCCACCAAGGGCGTCAAGGACGGCGACTTCTACGTCCTCAACGGCCAGAAGATGTGGCTCACCAACGGCGGCACGTCCACCCTGGTCGCGGTGCTCTGCAAGACCGACGAGGGCGGCAGCTCCCCGTACAAGAACATGACCACCTTCCTGATCGAGAAGACGGCGGGCTTCGGCCCGAACCCGACCGTCCCCGGCCTCACCGTGCCCGGGAAGATCGAGAAGATGGGCTACAAGGGCGTCGACACCACCGAGCTGATCCTGCAGGACGTCCGCATCCCGGCCGACCGCGTCCTCGGCGGCGTCCCCGGCAAGGGCTTCTACCAGATGATGGACGGCGTCGAGGTCGGCCGGGTCAACGTGGCCGCGCGCGGCTGCGGCGTCGCCCGCCGCGCCTTCGAGCTGGGCATCTCCTACGCCCAGCAGCGGTCCACCTTCGGCAAGAAGATCGCCGAGCACCAGGCGATCCAGTTCAAGCTCGCCGAGATGGCCACCAAGGTCGAGGCCGCCCACCAGATGATGGTGATGGCCGCCCGCAAGAAGGACAGCGGCGAGCGCAACGACCTCGAGGCCGGCATGGCCAAGTACCTCGCCTCCGAGTACTGCAAGGAGGTCGTCGAGGACGCCTTCCGCATCCACGGCGGCTACGGCTTCTCCAAGGAGTACGAGATCGAGCGCCTCTACCGCGAGGCCCCGATGCTGCTCATCGGTGAAGGTACTGCGGAGATCCAGAAGATGATCGTCGGACGTCGTCTGCTGGAGGAGTACCGCATCGCGGAGTGAGAACGACCAGCACGAAGACTCGCCCGGCGGCGCGGTGACGCTCCGCGGGGCGGGTCGACGGCCCGGTGACGGCCGGTCGACGGGCGTGCGGGCCCGTCCCGGCACCCCGCCGTGCCACCAGGACCCCGGCCTGGTCCGCCTGGGGTCCGGCACGGCTCCCGAAGCGGCCGCAGGGCGTACAGCTGCTGTCACGCGCCTTGCGGCCGCTTCGGCGCACCCCCCGCCCGCCCCCGGCGCCGAGGCCGTCGGGGGTTCGGTCGGCGTGCCTGTTGAGACAAGAGTCACCAGCCTCGCCAGGACCCTTGGGAACCGGAGCGGGGCGAGCTACGGTCGTATACACAGAACGCGCGGCTGCGCCGCACCCAGGACACATGAACGAACAGGCGGGTTGCCCACCCACCGTGTGCTCCCGATAGCATCCACCGGGACAGCAGCCGTCCCTCTATTACTCGATCCCCGCGGTGGCCCCCGTCCAGCGGCCATGATCCCCCGCGACAAAGGTCTTCGATGCCCATCAGCCCGTCCCCTCACACCTCCGTCACGGACCGCGATGCCCTCGCCGCCACGACGGCCGGTCGGCGACCCCGCGTGACCATCGCGCGCGGAGCCACCCCCTGGTTCGTCCCCACCCTCGCCACCGCCGCCGTGACCACCGCCCTCACCCGGCGCAACGGCGCGTGGGCCCTGGCGGCGGTACCCGCCTGTGCGCTCAGCGCGGGCATGCTGTGGTTCTTCCGCGACCCCGAGCGTGAGATCGGCACGGGCAGAGTGATCTCCCCCGCCGACGGCGTGGTGCAGAGCATCGACGCCTGGCCGGACGGCCGCACCCGGGTGGCGATCTTCATGAGCCCGCTCAACGTGCACGTCAACCGGGCGCCCCTGCCCGGCACCGTGACCTCCGTGGAGCATGTCGCGGGTGGCTTCGTGCCCGCGTTCAACAAGGACAGCGACCAGAACGAGCGGGTCGTCTGGCACTTCGAGACCGAGCTCGGCGACATCGAGATGGTGCAGATCGCGGGGGCCGTGGCCCGCCGGATCGTGCCGTACGTCGACGCCGGTACCAAGGTCGAGCAGGGCGATCGGATCGGTCTGATCCGCTTCGGGTCCCGGGTCGACACCTACCTGCCGGCCGGCGTCGAGGTCGGCGTCGAGGTCGGCCAGAAGACCACAGCCGGGGTGACGCGCCTTGACCGTGACTGATCCTGAGACGATCGTCGGCCTGGACGACGAGGAGACGGCCCTGCGCCGCCGCCGCTGGGCGCGCGACCGCGAGCTGCGCGCCCCGCGCTCTCCTCAGCACCTGTCCACCGCCGACTTCCTGACCCTGGGGAACGCCGTCTGCGGCTTCCTGGCGATCTACTCGATCACCACCGGGGTCCTCGTCCCGCACATCACCAACCCGGACGCCGCGCCGGACAAGCACAGCGCCGCCACCGCGGTGACGCTGCTGCTGATCGGTTCGATGTGCGACCTCTTCGACGGGCTGGTGGCGCGCAAGCTGCGCTCCTCCGCCCTCGGGGCCGAGCTCGACAACCTGGCCGACCTGATCAGCTTCGGCATCGCGCCGGCCTACTTCGTCGCGGTCTGGGGCATGGTCTCGCCCGGCTCCGACAGCCGCCTCTCGGCGCTGATCGCGCTGACGGTGCTGCTGTCCGTGGTGCTGCGGCTGGCGCGCTTCTCCGCCGTGAAGATGCGACCCGGGGTGTTCCAGGGCATGCCCTGCCCGATGGGCGCGATGACGGTGATCGCCATCGTGCTGCTCGACCCGCCGTTCCTGCCCGGCCTGCTGGCCATCGCGGGCACCGCGTACCTGATGATGAGCCGGATCGAGTACCCGAAGCCGCAGGGGCTGCTGGCCACCGCCACGCTCTGCTGGATCGTGCTCTCGATCGGCTGCCTGGCGGCCTGGGCGACCGGGGCACCCGGCGGCGACACGCTGCTGCACATCGGCGCCTTCGCCCAGATCACGCTGGCCGCGATGGCCCCGCTGCTGGTGATCCGGCGCAAGGTCGGCCAGAAGGTCGGGGACGTCCGGGCGCGCCGCGCGGAGTCCCGGATCGGCTGATCCCGCAGGACGTACGACGAAGGGCCCGGATCCGCTCGGCGGATCCGGGCCCTTTCGCATGCCCTGCGGCGGCCCTGCGGACGCCCTCGCGGCGCTCCTGCGGCCCTGCGGCGCCTCCCTGCGGCCCGGGGACCGGGCAGCGGCCGGCTACGCCCCGCCGCGGTGGACGCTGAAGGCCGAGCGGCGGGCCGCCCGCGCCACGCCCGGGTCCGGGTGGACGCTGGAGACGGCGGTCAGCACCGAGGCCGCCCGGGGGTGGCCGGACTGCCGGGCACGGGCGAACAGCCGGACCGGGTCACCGGCCGAGGCGCCCTCGACGTGGCCCACCAGGAGCTCGGTCTCGCCGTGGTCGAGCACGGCGGCCGCGGTGTCCACCCAGAGCCAGGCGGCGTCCTCCGCGCCCAGCACATCGGCCGGGGCGACGCCCTCGTCCGACTGCTCGGCCAGCCAGAGCAGCGCGTAGGGACGCAGCACGGGCGCGTCCACGGCGGCCCGGACGGCCTGCTCGGCGGTGGAGCCGGCCACCCGCAGGGCCTCGAAGGCGAGGCCGCGGACCAGGGCGTCGTCACCCTGGGCGGCGTCCAGCAGCTCGGCCACCGCCCGGTCGGCCGGCCGGGCCGCCACCCAGGCGCGGAACTCGGCCCGGGCCGGGCCCGGCGAGTAGTCGGCGCAGGCGTTGAGCAGCTCGAAGGCGCTCTGCTCGATGTGCCCGGCGGCGGTCTGCGCGACGGTGCAGATCTCCTCCAGCTTGGCCCGCACCGCCCAGTGCCCGAGCGGGGAGAGCTCGGCGGCGTCGTCCCTGCGGACCACCGCGCCGACGGCGGCCAGGCCGTCCAGCATCCAGTCCAGGACGGCGGCCACGTCGGAGGGCGCGGCCGGGGTGTCGATCTGCGGCTCGCGGCAGGTGCCGCGGACGGCGGAGACCGCCGAGGCCGCGTGCGGCACGGGCGAGAGGCCCAGCGCGCCGTCGCCGCCGCCGACCCGGCGCTCGTCCAGGCCCCGGCGCAGCAGCTCCAGCAGCTCGCTGTCGGCGACCGGACCGGCCACCAGGTGCAGGAAGGAGAGCAGCTGCGGCGCCTGGTCGACGGCCTGCCCGGCGAGCACCGCGAAGACGCCGCGCAGGGCGGCGGGCGGCACCGGGGCGAGCAGCGTCCAGGCGTCGAACAGGGCCGACCAGCCGCGGACCACGGCCTCGTCGTCGTGCTCCCAGGCGTGCAGGCGCCAGCCGGGGGCGGCGCCGCCGTCCCGGGCCTCGACCAGGCCGACCAGCAGGGCCTGGCCCCAGGCCTTGGTGGCGGCGCCCACCGTCATGGCGAGGGCGCGGCCGGCGGCGCGGGCGTCCTCGGGGAGCAGCTCGCCGCGCTTGTCGACCTCGGCGAGTTCACCGGCCCAGCGGGCGATGCGGACGGCGTCGATCAGCATCCGGCGGGCCAGCGGGGCGAGCTCGGCGGGAGCGGGGAAGCCCTCCGGCACCGGGACCCGGCCACGGCCGGGGGCGGGTGCGGGGCCTCGTCGGCGGGGTACGCCGGAGCCGCCCGGCCTGGCGCCGGCGGGGCGGTGGGCAGTTCCGGGGAGACGGGTCACCGTCGCACCGGAGCCGATCGTCGGCGGGAGCTGGGCATCACGGTCGCGCGGATTCCGAGACGTCACGTCGAGCAGTCTTCCCCTTGTACCGGCCTTCTGTCACATCCGATCGGCCCCGACTCCCGGGAGGCGGTCGCGGGGGGTCGACAAGATCGGGCAACAGAGGCCAAACCGCCTGGCCGGATCTGTATGACGCGAACACGCCAGCTCGGGAGCGGTGGGGTGGACGGGGCGCGGGAGGAGGGTCGGGACGCGGGCGCCGGCCCCTTCCGGACCCGGCGCGGCGGCGGCTCAGAGCAGCGGGGTGAGCCAGCGCCGGAGGTGCTCCTCGTAGCGGTCGGGGTCGGCGTTCCAGAGGGCCGCGTGCTCCCCGTCCGGGACGGCCTGGAGGCCGACCACGTCCGAGCGCCGGTCGGCGAGCCGGGCGGCGGCCCGCCAGGGCGCCAGCGTGTCGTCGGACCCCTGCAGCAGGAGCGTGGGCACCCGCAGGTCGGTGCCGTCCGCGAGGCGGGCGAAGTCGGCCAGATCCACGCCCGCGCGGCCCTCCGCGGCGAGCGCGCCCAGCTCGGCGGCGGCGCCCCGGTAGCCGGCCCGGGCCGCGCCCCGGCGGGCGGTGGCCGGGAAGTCGAGCACCGGCGAGTCCAGCACCAGGCCGCTGATCGAGGACGCCCAGGCGGAGCGGGCCGCGGTCTGCAGGGCGATGGTCGCGCCGAGCGACCAGCCGTAGAGGATGACCCGCCCGGCGCCGCTGTCGAGGGCCAGCCGCAGGGCCGCCTCGACGTCCCGCCACTCCGTCTCGCCGAAGTGGCCGAGACCGTCCGGGGAGGCCGGCGCGCCCTGGTCGCCGCGGTAGGTGACGGCGAGGACGGGCAGGCCGAGCCGGTGCAGGACGGGGATCACCGGGAGGGTCTGCTGCCGGTCCGCGCCGGGGCCGTGCACCAGGATCACCCAGGCGCCGCGCTTGCCGTCGAGCCGCCAGGCGGGCAGCGCGCCCAGTTCGCCCTCGACGGCGGTCTCGGTGAACGGCAGGCCGAGCGCACCGGTCGGGTCGCCGAGGTACACCCGGGGGGTGAAGCGGACCGAGGTGCCGGGGACCAGGGTGCCCCGGTCGGCGCGGACCAGCCGCCGGGTGACGCCCCGCTCGTCGGCGTGCAGGACCTCGTCGACCACCGCGTGCCCGCCGCCGGCCCACTCGACGGCCCAGCGGCCGGCGCGGGCGCTCTCGGCGCCGCGGGTGAAGGTGACCCGTCCGGCGGCGAGGCCCAGCACCACGACGGGGCCGGCGGCCCGCTCACGGGCGGCCGCCGGGTGGACCATCCGCTCGGACGCCCTCCGGCCGATCAGCAGGACGGCGGCCCCGGTACCGACGGCGGCGGCCGCCACGGCGGCTGCGGTTCCCCAACGCATATCGCTCCCCGCTCTGTTGGTCGCGGACTGGGCACTGTGCCCACCAGTCCACTCGCGGCGGCGGCGCCCGGCCACCGGACACGGCCGTCCGGGTCACGGCCGTCCGGGTCACGGCGGGGGCGGGGACCACCGCGGGGGGCGGCGCGGGGAGGGCAGCGGGGAGGGTCCCGCGGACGCCGGCCCGTCAGACCGGGAGCTCCGTCTCCAGCCGGCCCAGCAGCTCCCAGAACCGCTCGCCGAGCGGCCGGGCCCCCGGCGCCACCGGGTCCGCCGCCGGGGCCGGGGAGCCCCAGCTGCCGGCGCCCCAGTGCGAGGAGACCTGGTTCTCGTTCTGCAGCACCGTCAGCACGGTGGCGAGGTCGTCCTCGTGCACCGGCACGATCCGGCCGATCGCCCGGACGTGCGCCTGCCAGCGGCCGTCCACGCCCTGCCGCAGCCGCCGGTCCAGCTCGTCCGCCCGGCCCGTCACCGCGACCAGCTCGCGCAGGGTCAGGCCGAGCACCCGGGCCAGCGCGTGCGTCTGCTCCTGGTCGCCGTCCCACTGACCGGTCGCCTCGGCCAGCTGGTACTGCCGCAGGGCGATGCCGATCCGGCGGGCCGCGCCCTCCTGGTTGAGCTCCCGGGCGACCCGGAGGTCCCGCAGCCGGGCCGGGCGGACGCCCATCAGCTGGGCCGGCGGACACCAGAGCGCCCGGGCCAGCGCGATGAACTCCTCCTCGGTGGGGCGCAGCTCACCGCTCTCCCAGCCGAGCACGTGGGCGGGCAGCAGCCGGACGCCGTGCGCGGCCATGCCCTCGGCCACCTGCTCGGGGGTCAGGCCGAGGCCGGCGCGGTGCGCGCGGGCCGCCGCGGGCGAGAAGGGCACCGGAGGCAGGGCGGGTGGCTGTCTGCGTCGCATGGGACCAGACGGTAGGGGGTGGTCCGGCCGCCCCCCAGCCGCCGAACACACGAAGCGGGACTGGAGGCTCCTCCAGGCGACTGGACGATCCCACAGGCTGTCATGCCCCTGCGGGGGGTGCCGATCGGAGGTAGCCACGGGGCCGGGAAACCCGGCGGCGCTGTGACCTACCCCTCCGTGACCTCGGTTGACGCACGGTTCGGCCGCGTGATGGGATCCTTCAGCCAAACGGAGGCATGCAGAGGAAGCCGGTGCGAGTCCGGCGCGGTCCCGCCACTGTCACCGGGGAGCACACTCGGAGTCCCTCCTCGCCCGCCGCGGCGCCGGAGGGGGCCCATCGCGGCGGGCCGTCGAAGCCGCTGGAAGGCCCGGGAGTGCGTCCGCCCCGGAAGCCAGGAGACTCTCGCCCCCGGTACGTCGATCCAGGGCGCGGACCCTGAGTGAGGACACGCACGCGATGCAGGCTGCCCCGACCTTCCGAGACCTCCGCTGTCCGTCGTGCGCCCGCTGACCCGCGCCGCCGCCTACGCGCTGGGCGCCGCCGCCGGGTACCTCGCCGACGCCCGCTTCGCCGACCCGCGCCGCGGCCACCCGGTGGCCGTCTTCGGCAGCGCGGCCGGCCGCCTGGAGCGCCGGATCTGGCGCGACCACCGCGCCGTCGGCACCGCCTTCACCGCGCTCTGCGTGGGCACCGTCGCGGCCGGCGCGGTGGCCGCCGACCGCACCCTGGGCCGCCGGCCGCTCGGGCGGGCCGCGCTGGCCGCCGCCGCGACCTGGACGGTGCTCGGCGGCACCTCGCTCACCCGTGAGGCCCGCACGATCGGACGCTCGCTCGCCGCGCACGACCTCGCGGCGGCGCGCGGGCGGCTGCCGCACCTGTGCGGACGCGACCCGAGCGGGCTCGATGAGCAGCAGATCGCCCGCGCGGTGGTCGAGTCGGTCGCCGAGAACACCGCCGACGCCGTGGTCAACGCGCTCGTCTGGGGCGCCCTCGCCGGGGCGCCCGGCCTGCTGGCCTTCCGCGCCGTCAACACCCTGGACGCGATGGTCGGCCACCGCTCGGCGCGCCACGCCCGGTTCGGCTGGGCCTCGGCCCGGCTGGACGACGCGGCGGGCTGGCCGGGCGCGCGGCTGACCGCGCTGCTGACCGTCGCCGCCGCGCCCGAGCCCCGGACGGCCTGGCGGGTCTGGCGGCGGGACGGCTCCGCCCACCCCAGCCCCAACGCGGGCCAGGCCGAGTCGGCCTTCGCCGGCGCCGTCGGCGTACGCCTCGGCGGCACCCTGCGGTACGGCTCCCGGGTGGAGCACCGGCCGGTGCTGGGCGGCGAGCTGCGGCCGGTGACGGTGGACGACATCGAGCGCGCCTGCCGGCTCTCCCGCCGGGTGGGACTGCTCGCACTGGGTACGACCGTCGCCGGGCACGCCGTCGTGCAGGCACTCAAGGCGGGCAAGCGAAGGGGGAGCGCATGAGCAACGCACTGCTGGTCGCCGGGACGACCTCGGACGCCGGCAAGAGCGTGGTCACCGCGGGCATCTGCCGCTGGCTGGCCCGTCAGGGCGTCGCCGTGGCGCCGTTCAAGGCGCAGAACATGTCGCTGAACTCCTTCGTCACCGCCGACGGCGCCGAGATCGGCCGCGCCCAGGCGATGCAGGCCCAGGCGGCCCGGGTGGAGCCCGAGGCGGCGATGAACCCGGTGCTGCTCAAGCCCGGCGCGGACGGCCGCAGCCAGGTGGTGCTGCTCGGCCGCGCGGTCGCCGAGGTCGGCGCGCTGGACTACCGCGAGCGCAAGCCCGTCCTGCTGGAGCGGGCCCTGGAGTGCCTGGCCGACCTGCGCCGCCGCTACGACGTGGTGGTCTGCGAGGGCGCCGGCTCGCCCGCCGAGATCAACCTGCGCGACCGGGACATCGCCAACATGGGCCTGGCCACCGCCGCCGCCCTGCCGGTCGTGGTGGTCGGCGACATCGACCGCGGCGGCGTGTTCGCGGCGATGTACGGGACGCTGGCGCTGCTGTCGGAGGAGGACCAGCGGCATGTCGCCGGCTGGTTCGTCAACAAGTTCCGCGGCGACGCGCGGCTGCTGGCGCCCGGGCTGCGGATGCTGCGCGAGCTGACCGGCCGTCCGGTGCTCGGCACCCTGCCGATGCTGTCCGGGCTCTGGCTGGACGCCGAGGACTCGCTGGACCTGACCACCGTGGTGGACCGCACCGAGGGCCGCGGGCCGCTCGGCGCCGACGTGCTGCGGGTCGCCGTGGTGCGCTTCCCCCGGCTCTCCAACTTCACCGACGTGGACGCGCTGGCCCAGGAGCCCGGGGTGCTGGTCCGCTGGGCCACCCGGCCCGAGGAGCTGGCCGACGCCGACCTGGTGATCCTGCCCGGCACCCGGGCCACCGTGGCCGACCTGGCCTGGCTGCGCGAGCGCGGCCTGGAGCCGGCCCTGCGGGCACGCGCCGCGGCCGGGCTGCCGGTCCTCGGCGTCTGCGGCGGCTACCAGATGCTGGCCCGCGCCATCCACGACGAGGTCGAGTCCCGGGCCGGCGCCGTCGACGGCCTGGCCCTGCTGCCCACGCACGTCCGGTTCGGCGCCGAGAAGGTGCTCGCCCGGCCGGTCGGCGAGGCCTACGGGCAGCCGGTCGCGGGGTACGAGATCCACCACGGGATCGTCACCGTGGAGGGCGGAGAGGCGTTCCTGGACGGCTGCCGGGTGGGGGCGGTCTGGGGCACGACCTGGCACGGTGCGCTGGAGAACGACGGCTTCCGGCGCGAACTGCTCCGCGAGGTGGCGCAGTTGTCGGGCCGGGCCTTCGTGCCCGCGCCGGACACGTCGTTCGCCGAGGCGCGCGAGGCCCGGCTGGACCGGCTGGGCGACCTGATCGAGGAGCACGCGGACACCGACGCGCTGTGGAAGCTGATCGAGGGCGGGGTGCCGGCCGCGGGTTCGCTGCCGTTCCTGCCGCCCGGGGCCCCCTTGGAGAATCATGAGTGACGTCCGCTACCCCTTCACCGCGATCGTCGGGATGGCCGACCTGCGGCTCGGGCTGCTGCTCAACGCGGTCTCCCCGGCCGTCGGCGGCGTGCTGGTGCGCGGCGAGAAGGGCACCGCCAAGTCGACCATGGTGCGCGCGCTGGCCGGCCTGCTGCCGTCCATCGCCGCCGTCGACGGCTGCCGCTTCGCCTGCGACCCGGTCTCGCCGGACCCGAACTGCCCGGACGGCGCGCACGAGGGCACCGGCGAGCTCCACCGGCCGGCCCGGCTGGTCGAGCTGCCGGTCGGCGTCTCCGAGGACCGGATCGTCGGCTCGCTGGACCTGGAGCGCGCGCTGGCCGAGGGCGTCAAGGCCTACGAGCCGGGCCTGCTGGCCCGGGCGCACCGCGGCGTGCTCTACATCGACGAGGTCAACCTGCTCCAGGACCACGTGGTGGACCTGCTGCTGGACGCGGCCGCGATGGGCCGCTCCTACGTGGAGCGCGAGGGCGTCTCCGTCCGGCACGCGGCGCGCTTCCTGCTGGTCGGCACGATGAACCCGGAGGAGGGCGAGCTGCGCCCGCAGCTGCTCGACCGGTTCGGCCTGACCGTGGAGATCGCCGCCACCCGGGAGCCGGCCGAGCGCGCCGAGGTGGTCCGCCGCCGGCTGGCCTACGACGCCGACCCGGCCGGTTTCGCCGCGCGGTTCGCCGAGGACGAGCGCTCGCTGGCCGAGCGGATCACCACGGCGCGCGAACTGCTGCCCGCGGTCGTGCTGACGGACGTGGCGCTGCGCCAGATCACCGCCGTCTGCGCCGCCTTCGAGGTGGACGGGCTGCGCGCGGACATCGTGATGGCCCGCACCGCCGTCGCGCTGGCCGCCTGGGCCGGCCGCACCGAGGTGCTGGAGGAGGACGTCCGCAAGGCCGCCCAGCTGGCCCTGCCGCACCGCCGCCGGCGCAACCCCTTCGACGCGCCGGGCCTGGACGAGGAGCAGCTGGACCGGACGCTGGAGGAGCACGCCCAGCCCGAGGAGACCGAGCCCGAGGAGCAGCCGGCCGAGGAGCAGCGGGCCGAGGGCGAGCAGCCCGAGCGGGACCCCGACGGCGACGGCCCCGACGGCGGCGGACCGCAGGACGACGGCCCGGGCCCGGACGGCGGCGGCCCCGACAACGGCGGCGGCGCCCCCGCGCCCGCGGACGCGCCCGACGGCTCCGCGGCCGCCGAGCCCGAGCCGGAGGCGCCGGCCGGCGGGGAGCCGATCCCGCAGCAGGGCCGGGGCGGTGCGCCGGAGTCCGCGCCGGTCGCGGCCGGCGAGCCGTACCGCACCCGGCTGTTCAAGGTGGAGGGCACCGGGAAGGGCGCCCAGGGCCGCCGCTCCCCCGCCGAGACCGACGGCGGCCACACCATCCGCGCCCGCCGCCCGCAGGGGCGGCTCGCCCGGCTGCACCTGAGTGCCACCCTGCAGGCCGCCGCGCCGCACCAGGTGGCCCGCGGGCGGGCCTCGCGCGCGCTGCTGCTGCACAAGGACGACTTCCGCGAGCAGGTCCGCCAGGGCCGTGAGTCCAACCTGGTGCTGTTCGTGGTGGACGCCTCCGGCTCGATGGCGGCCCGGCAGCGGATGACCGCCGTCAAGGGCGCCGTGCTCTCGCTGCTGATGGACGCCTACCAGCGCCGCGACAAGATCGGCATGATCACCTTCCGCGGTGCGACGGCCGAGCTGGCGCTGCCCCCGACCTCCTCGGTCGAGGTGGGCGCGGCCCGGCTGGAGCGGCTGCCCACCGGCGGCCGGACCCCGCTGGCGGCCGGACTGCTGCGGGCCCACGAGGTGCTGCGGGTCGAGCGGATGCGCGACCCGCACCGCCGCCCGCTGCTGGTCGTGGTGACCGACGGCCGGGCGACCGGCTCCCGCGACGCCGTCGCGAAGTCCCACCGGGCGGCCGAGCTGTTCACCGCCCAGGGCGTGGCGAGCGTGGTGCTGGACTGCGAGTCCGGCCCGGTGCGGCTCGGCCTGGCCCGCACGCTGGCCGCCCGGCTGGGCGCCACCGCCGTGACCCTGGACGAGCTGCGGGCCGAAGGCGTGGCCTCGCTCGTCCGCGACAACCGTGCCAACCGAGCCACCACGATGCGAAAGGCGGCCTGATCCACATGCCCAAGGGAATCCCCGAGAGCGTCCCGGAGGACGGCCTCACCACCCGTCAGCGTCGCACCCAGCCGATCACCGCGGTCCACACCGGCCCCGGCAAGGGCAAGTCCACCGCCGCCTTCGGCATGGCGCTGCGGGCCTGGAACCAGGGCTGGCCGATCGGGGTGTTCCAGTTCGTCAAGTCCGCCAAGTGGAAGGTCGGCGAGGAGAACGCGCTGCGCGTGCTCGGCGCCTCCGGCGAGGGCGGCACGGTCGACTGGCACAAGATGGGCTCCGGCTGGTCCTGGATCCAGCGCTCCACCGAGATGGAGATGGACAGCGAGGCGGCCGCCAAGGAGGGCTGGGAGCAGGTCAAGCGCGACCTCGCCGCCGAGACCTACCGCTTCTACGTGCTGGACGAGTTCACCTACCCGATGCACTGGGGCTGGGTCGACGTGGACGAGGTGGTGTCGGTGCTGAAGGACCGCCCGGGCAGCCAGCACGTCGTCATCACCGGCCGGTACGCCACCGAGGCGCTGACCGGCTGCGCCGACCTGGTCACCGAGATGACCAAGGTGAAGCACCCGATGGACGCCGGCCGCAAGGGCCAGCGCGGCATCGAGTGGTAGCACCGCGCCCGCAGTAGCGCCTCGACCGGTCAGTCCGCGAAAGCAGTAGAGCCTTGAACAGCATCCCCCGTCTCGTCGTCGCCGCGCCGTCCTCCGGCTCCGGCAAGACCACCGTCGCCACCGGCCTGATCGCCGCGCTCGCCGCGCGCGGCCTGGCGGTCTCGCCGCACAAGGTCGGCCCGGACTACATCGACCCGGGCTACCACGCCCTGGCCGCCGGCCGGCCGGGCCGCAACCTGGACGCCTTCATGTGCGGGCCGGAGCGCGTCGCCCCGCTCTTCCTGCACGGCGCCGCCGGGGCGGACATCGCGGTGGTCGAGGGCGTGATGGGGCTGTTCGACGGCGCCTCCGGGCGCGGCGAGCTGGCGTCCACCGCGCACGTGGCCAAGCTGCTGCGGGCACCCGTGGTGCTCGTGGTGGACGCCTCCTCGCAGTCCCGCTCGGTGGCCGCGCTGGTGCACGGCTTCGCCTCCTGGGACCCCGAGGTCCGGCTCGCCGGGGTGATCCTCAACCGGGTGGCCTCCGACCGGCACGAGCAGTTGCTGCGCGAGGCGCTGGAGGAGGGCTCGGGCGTGCCGGTGCTGGGCGCGGTGCGCCGCTCGGCGGCCGTCGCCACGCCGTCCCGCCACCTCGGCCTGATCCCGGCCGTGGAGCGCTCGGCCGAGGCGCTGCGGGCCGTCGCGGACATGGGCGAGCTGGTCGCCGCCTCGGTGGACCTGGACGCCGTCCTGGCGCTGGCCCGGACCGCTCCCCCGCTGGACGCCACCGCGTGGGACCCGGCCGCCGAGGTCGGGCGGGTGGCCGGGTCGCCCCGGATCGCGGTGGCCGGCGGCGCCGCGTTCTCCTTCTCGTACGCCGAGAACGCCGAGCTGCTCACCGCGGCCGGCGCCGAGGTGGTGCCCTTCGACCCGCTGCACGCCGACGCGCTGCCGGCGGGCACGGCCGGCCTGGTGATCGGCGGCGGCTTCCCCGAGCTGTACGTCCGGGAGCTGAGCGCGAACGGGACGTTGCGCGCTGCGATCGCCGCGTTCGCCGGCGCGGGCGCCCCGATCGCCGCCGAGTGCGCCGGACTGCTCTACCTCGGCCGGGAGTTGGACGGTCTGCCGATGTGCGGCGTGCTGGACACCTCGGCCCGGATGACCGAGCGGCTGACCCTCGGGTACCGGGAGGCCGTCGCACTGACCGACTCGCCGCTGGCGCCGACCGGCACCCGGGTGCGCGGGCACGAGTTCCACCGCACGGTCTGCGAGCCCGCGGCGGGGGACCGGCCGGCCTGGGGCTGGCGGCTGCCGACCGGTCCGCGCACCGAGGGTTTCACCGGCGGCACACTGGGCAACGTTCACGCTTCGTATCTGCACCTTCACTGGGCAGGATCACCGCAGCTCGCCGCCTCGTTCACGGCGGCCGCGGCCGCGTACCGCGCGGGCTGAGCCAACCGACGGGCCTTCGGGTCTGGTGCTGACCGTGTCCGGGGCGTCAGAATAGGGACAGATAGCCGTATATCGCCCATTTCGCAACCGGTACCGGCCAGACCCGACCGCCGCACGGCGACTCGACCGCTCTGTGGCGACCCGACCGATTGCCGGCGACCGCCCCACTCGGCGGGGTCGCCACACTCCCCGCGGAGTGAGCTGGCTCAAAGGAGCCGTCACGATGCGTCACACCTTAACCCCGCTGCATCACCGTCCCACCGACGACCGTCACGCCTGCCCGGTGCCGCTGTCACCGAAGGCGTTCGCCCAACTCCGCGCCCGCTACCAGGACCTCGTCGAGCACCGGCGACTCCCCTCGGACCTCACCTTCGAGCAGTACTACTACGTCTGGCGCTCCCGGCGTCGCGGCGAGAACGTCATCGGCCTCGACGACGGCGCCGTCCGCCCCGGCCCCAGCACCGGGGCCCAGTTGATCACCCGTCCGACCAGGAAGCTGAAGGGCGTCGTCCGCACCCTGGTGCTGCTGGTCGACTTCCCCGACCTCCCGCACAGCCCCGAGCACACCGCCGGCCACTTCGAGCAGATGCTGTTCAGTGCCGACACCTTCACCACCGGGTCGATGCGCGACTACTACCGCCTGGTCAGCGGCTTCGACCCGGCCCGTCCGACGGCGCACGGCATCGACGTCCAGGGCGAGGTGCACGGCTGGTTCCGCCTGCCGCACCCGCTCTCCTTCTACGCCGACAACCAGTCCGGCACCGGCAGCCCGCCCCGGAACTCGCAGGGCATGGCGGCCGACGCCCTGAAGCTCGCGCTCCAGCAGGGCGTCGACTTCTCCGCCGACTACGACGCCCTCGGCGAGGGCCTCGTCACGGCCCTGTTCATCGTCCACGCGGGCACCGGCGCCGAACAGACCGAGCGGCCGAGCGACATCTGGAGCCTCAAGTGGAACCCGCCCGGCGAGGAGGGCGTGGAGGTCGCGCCCGGCCTGCGGGTGCAGACCTTCCTGACCGTCCCCGAGGACTGCGCGGTCGGCGTCTGCGCCCACGAGTGGGGCCACCTCGCCGCCCGCTGGGCCGACTTCTACGACACCGGGCGCGTCGACGCGACGACGTCCAACGGGCTCGGCGACTACTGCCTGATGGCGGGCGGCTCCTGGGGCAACGCCGGGGTCACCCCGGTCTTCCCCAACGGCATGCTCCGGATGTTCCACGGCTGGACCACCCCCCAGGAGGTGGCCAGTACCACCACCGGCATCACGCTGCGGCCCGTCGCCGAGGGCGGCGACCTGCTGTTCGTCCGCAACCCCCAACGGATGAAGGAGAGCCAGTACATCATCGTCGAGTACCGCCGCCAGCGCGGCCAGGACGAGTTCCTGCCCTCCCAGGGCATCGCCGCCTACGTGGTGGACGAGGCCATCGACAACGTCAACGACGAACACCACCTGGCCATCGCGCTCATGCAGGCCGACGGCCGCAACGACCTGGGGAAGATCTTCGGCACCGGCAACCGGGGCGACAAGACCGACCTCTACCCGGCCCTGGGCAACACCGGCATCGGGCAGCACACCGCGCCGCCGCTCAACGAGCCCGACGGCACCTGGAGCGGCGTCACCCTGGCCGTCGCCGGCACCCCGGGGGCGGAGCAGATGGGGGTCGACGTCACCATCGCGTGAACCTCCCCGGCCCTTCTCGACCCCTACCCCTTCTCGACCCGTACCCCGGCTCGACCCGTGACCCGGCCCGACCCGTGACCGAACCGCGCGACCCGGCCCGACCCGGGTTGCGCCCGGCCCGACCCGGGTTGCGCCCGGCCCGGTGGCGGTGCCGGGGCATGCGGGTGAAGAGTGCGCCACGACGTTCGACGGCCCGCCGCCGGACGGTATGCCTGCCCGTACTGACCATCCGTCATGACGCGGCCGGCGCACGGCCGGGAGTAGGTGGGTTCATGAGATCGACCCCTCGACAGTGGCGTACCTGGGCCACCGCCGTCACCACGGCGGTGGCCACCGTCGTCTCGGCCGGGGTGGCGGGCGCGACACCGCCGGACCGTGACGGCCTCAGCCCCGACATCCTCGCGATCATGGCCAAGCCCGACTACAAGTACGCCCAGTGGGGCCTGCTGGAGATCGACGACGAGACCGGCGAGGTCATCCACTCGCAGTACCCCGACCAGTTCTTCATCCCCGGGTCGACCGCCAAACTGGTCAGCGTGTCGGGCACCTGGCACGCGCTCGGCGGCGACCACCGCTTCACCACCCCCGTGCAGGCCGTCGGCACCCGCGACGGCAGCGCCCTGGACGGCACGCTGGTCGTGGTCGCCCAGGGCGACCTCACCATGGGCGGCCGCACGGAGCCCGACGGATCCGTCGCCTACACCCCGATCGACCACACCTACGCCAACGACGTCCCGGGCGCGACGCTCACCCCCGAGAACCCGCTCGCCGGCCTCGACGAGATCGCCGGCCAGGTCCGCGACTCGGGCATCACCGAAGTCCGGGGGGACGTCGCCGTCGACTCCCGCCTCTTCACCTCCTTCCCCGAGCTGGACCCGAGCCCGACGCCGCTCATCATCAACGACAACGTCATCGACCTGCTGTCCACCGCCACCACCCCCGGGCAGCCCGCGCAGCTCAGCTGGCGGCCGCAGGTCGCGCCCTACCAGGTGGAGTCGACCGTGCGGACGGTCGCGGCGGGCGGCACGACCGACATCCAGGTCTCGGCCTCGCCGGACGGCACCCGGATCAGCCTCTCGGGCACGATCGCGGCCGACGCCCAGCCGGTGCTGCGGATCTCCGCCGTGCAGGACCCGGCGGCGTTCGGGCGCACGGCCCTGATCGAGGCGCTCGCCCGGGCCGGCGTCACCGTCACCGCCCCGCCGACCGGGCCGAACCCGGACCAGCTGGTGCCCGCCTCCTACGACGGCACGCAGCGCGTCGCCGCCTACGTCTCCCCCGTGTACGCCCAGTACGCGAAGCTGATCCTGAAGGTCAGCCACAACCTCGGGGCGAACCTCGGGATCTGCCTGATGGCCGTCACGGCCGGCAGCCACCAGTGCGCCGACGGGTTCCCCGTGCTCACCGACTTCCTGCGGCAGGCGGGCATCGACCCGACCCAGGTGCAGCTGCTCGACGGCCGCGGCGGGAACCCGGTCGACCGGGTCACCCCGCGGGTGGAGAACCAGATCCTGCACTACTGGCAGGGCACCCCGGATGCGGACCGGTTCCGCCTGGCGCAGCCGATCCTCGGCGTGGACGGCCTGCTGGCCTTCGTCTGCGAGGGGTGTCCCACCTGCCCGGGCAAGGGGAAGGTGTGGGCCAAGACGGGCACCGTCGCCGGGTTCGACGCCGTCAACCAGCGGCTGGCCGTCGGCGCGGACACCATCGGCGGCTACCTCGACGCGGGCCACGGGCGGCTGCACACCTTCTACCTGGCCGTGAACGGCGCGTCCGCCCCGGACATCGACGGCGTCATCCGGATCGGCAACGACCTGGCCCGGATCGCCGGGCTGCTCCAGGAGCAGGCGGAGGCCCGGAACCACTCCTGACCCGCTCGCCGCCCCTCGTACCGGGGGCGGCCCACCACGAGGGCCCCGCCCGCCTGCTTTCCGCCGGCGGGCGGGGCCCTCGGGTGTCCGGGCCGGGAGCCGGCCGGTCAGACGACGGTGCTCAGGTCGGCGAGGGCTTCGGCCACCGCGCGGCGGGCCACGCTCGCGAGGACGGGGTTCGTCACCCGGTAGTGGTACTCGGCGGTGAGCCCGAAGCACAGGGCCCAGCCCCGCCCCCGCGCCCAGGTCGCGTCGTCCACCCGCGCCGACTCGCGGAACACCTCGCGCGCCCCGGCGGAGAACAGCGTCCAGGCGGCCATCATGTCGCACGCCGGGTCGCCGACGCCCGCCACGCCGAAGTCGATCACCGCGCTGAGCCGGCCCTCCCGGGCCAGCAGGTTGCCCGGCAGCAGGTCACCGTGCAGCCAGACCGGTGCACCCTCCCACTGCGGCAGCCGGAGCACGCCCTCCCAGGCGGCCGTCGCGGCGTCCGCGTCCACCGCGCCGTCCGCGCCCAGCCCCCGGATCGCGGTCCGGACCTCGTCGTCGCGCGTGAGGACCGGCCCGCCCCGGTAGGAGGGCGGCGCGTCGGTGGCATCGATCCGCCGCAGGGCCGTGATGAAGCCGCCCAGCACGGCGGCGGCCTCGTGCTGCTCGGCCAGGGGCTCGTCGAAGAGGTTGTCGCCGTCGAGCCAGCGGTACACCGCCCACGGGAACGGGAAGCCCTCGCCGGGCACCCCCTGCCCCAGCGGCACCGGGACGGTCAGCGGGAGGTGGGGCGCTAGCCGGGGCAGCCAGCGGCTCTCCTTCTCGACGTCCCCGGCGGCGCCGGGAATGCGCGGCAGCCGCACGGTCAGGTCGGTGCCCAGCCGGTACATGGCGTTGTCCGTCCCGGCGGAGCGGACCTTCGTCAGGGGGAGCCCCGCCCACTGCGGGAACTGCGCGGCCACCAGCCTGCCGACGAGCGCCTCGTCGATGTCGACCTCATCGGCGTGCATCTTCGTGCTGGACACGGTTCTCCTCTGCGTGGAACTCTGCCGAAACGCGGCGTGGAACGGGTTCGGCCGTGCTCGCGGGCCGCGCCGCACGCCGGGGACGGAGCCTATGAGACCGCACCGGACCGGCGCCAAGGCTTTTCGAACGGCGCCCGACCGGTGCCCACCCGGTGCCGGACGGTCCGTCAGACGTCCTCCGTCCGAGGCCCGGAGCGCCGCTACACCGCCCGCAGGGCCCCCGGGCGGCGGCCGGTGAGGCGATCGAGCGCGGCGGACGTCGCCTCGTCGGCGGGGAGGTGGACCAGCAGGCGCTGGTCGTCGTCCGCGGGCAGGTCCAGCGTCTCGTAGGCCAGCCGCAGCTCCCCGACCTCCGGGTGGACCAGCCGGAGCACCCCGCTCGCCCTCGGCAGCCCCGGCAGCCGGTCCAGCCGCCCGGCGAACTCCGCCCCGCAGGCGACGGTCAACTCGTCCATCGCCGCCCCGACATGGAGGTCCGCCCGGCCGGGGCCCTGCTTGAGCGCGGCCACCTGCTCGTCGGCGACACCGTCCCAGTCCGGGTAGGCCGTCCGCGCCCTCGGGTCGGTGAACACGAACCGCGCCAGGCTCGGCCAGGCACCGTCCAGCAGCCCGATCGGCCCGGCCACCCGGCGGTAGCCGTCCGTGCAGGCGAGGACCTCGCTCAGCCGGTTGAGCAGCACGGCGGGCGCGGGTTCGAGCCGGTCGAGCAGCGCCTGCACGGTCGGCCGCACGGCACGGTTCGGCTGCGCGCCGCCCGTGCAACTGAAGCCCCCGCCCGCCCCCTTGGCGAGCCGGTGCAGATGGACCCGCTCCGCCGTGGTCAGCCGCAGCGCGCCGGCCAGCGCGGCGAGCACCTCGGCGGACGGCCGGCGGTCCCGGCCCTGTTCGAGCCGGGTCACGTACTCGACGCTGACCCCGGCGAGGGTCGCCAGCTCCGCCCGGCGCAGCCCCGGCGTCCGGCGGCGCGCGCCCACCGGCAGCCCCGCCTCCCCCGGCGTGACGGCCTCCCGGCGCAGGCGGAGGAACAGGCCCAACTCGTTGTCGCTCACCCGCCGAACCTAACAGCCCCCGCCCGACCGGATCGTGGCCCTGCCACTACCAGTCCCGGCCCGGCCTTCCTCCCGTGCTCGCGGCCCGGCAGTTTGGTGGCACGGCCCCACCGGGGTCGGTCCGACGAACCCACATCCCCACAGTCCAGGAGCCCCGTCATGTCCGGTGAGCAGCTCAATCTCGCAGTCGTCCTCGGAAGCGTCCGGGAGGGCCGGTTCGGCCCGGTGGTCGCGAACTGGTTCGTCGAACAGGCCCGGCAGCACGGCCTCTTCACGGTGGACCTGGTCGACCTCGCGGACGTCGACCTCCCGCTCGCCCTGCCGCCGGTGTCACCCGCGCTGCAGCCCGACCTGCCCCGCCCCGACGGGATGGCCGAGCTGACCCGGCGCCTCGACGCGGCCGACGCGGTCGTCGTGGTGACGCCCGACTACAACCGCAGCTTCCCGGCCTCGCTGAAGGCCGCGATCGACTGGCACTACACCGAGTGGCGGGCCAAGCCGATCGGCTTCGTCGGCTACAGCGGGGGCAGCGGCGGACTCCTCGCCATCGAGCAACTGCGGCAGGTCTTCAACGAGTTGCAGGCCCACACCGTCCGCGACTACGTCTCGTTCCCGCGCTACTACGAGCTGTTCGCCGCCGACGGCACCCTGCACGCTCCCGAGGGGCCCGAGGCCGCCGCGAAGACGATGCTCGACCAGCTGCTCTGGTGGGCCTCCGTCCTCCACGACGCCCGCCGCGACCGCCCCTACGTCGCGAGCTGACCGCCGCCGGATGCCACTACGGCGCATCCGGCGAGCCGACCCCCGGAGCGCACCCCGGAGTGACACCCAACCCGTTCTCCTCGCACCGCGTGAGAGTCCGACAGTCGGGTAGACGACTGACAAACACCGTCGCCGTGAGGAATGGATGGCCCCGATGGTCGATTCCGGTTCAGTGCGCGCCGCCGTCGAGGCACAGGTCGAGGCGTTCGCAGCGGGCGGCGCCGGCGCGGGAGTCCGCAGCGTCCTGGTGAAGACTCTCGGCGGACCACAGCTCACCGTCGCGCACGGCGCGGACCAGGTGCTGCCCGCCGCGAGCCTGGCCAAGATGATCCTGGGCGTCGCACTGTTCGAGGCCGGACAGCGGGGCGACGTCGACCCGGACGCACGCGTCCGGGTCGGCGACCTGCCGGGCACCATGTACCCGAGCATCCTCCAGGCCCTGGATGCTGCATCGACCCTCACCGTACGGGAGTTGTGCGGCCTCTCGTTGGTAACCAGCGACAACCCGGCAGCCGAGTACGTCCGCGGCATCCTGGGGCAGGAGCGGATCGACGCGACGATCAAGGACCTGCGATTGGACTCGACGGCCTTCCCGGCCGGCTTCTCCGAACGGGAGCTCGGGCCCCTGGGGCGGGCGAACACCACGACCGCGAAGGACACACTGCGACTGATCGAACACATCGAGCGGACCCCCCACCTGGAGCCGCTGCGGCGGTACCTGGTCAACTACCTCCGCAACGATCGGATTCCGTCCCGCCTCGACGACGATCTCCCGGTGCGGCACAAGACCGGCAGTCTCCGGGGCGTGGTGAACGACGCCGGGGTCGTCCTCCACCCGACCGCGCCCGTCGCCCTGGTATTCCTGACGGACGGTCAGTCGGATAACGTTCGCACAGCGCAGGAGATCGGGGAGGTCTCCGAGCGGATTGTCCGGATCATCGCAGAAGCGGCGGCGCGCTGACGCCGCCCGCGGGGGTGCGCGTGGCTGCGTCACGGGAACGACAACTGCGCAAGATTCTGGTGCTGGTCAACGTCCTGGCCCTGTCCATGGGTCTGGCATGCGTCGTGGCCGCATCCCTGCTGACACACCAGCAGGTCGTGGCGACCGTGCTGAGCCTCATCGGTGGTGCCTTCGTGTCGGCCGCGGTGGTGACCCTGGCCATCGGGTCGCTCACCGTGCGCGAGACCACCGAGCAGGTCGACAGCGCGGTACTTCGCGGCATGCAGGATGTCCTCGGCCCGGTACGCGATCCGCTCTTCGCGGGCGCGTTGTCGGCCTACCGCTACGACTGCCTGCTCGCGCCCCCGCCACCGGGTGACACCCACCCCGACTACCTGTACCAGAGCTTCCGGATCTCCTACCGGATCGAGACGCTCCCCAAAACGGTGAGCATCGCGTGCCTCTCCTCCAACGACGACGGCTGCCTGGACCGATTCACCGGCCCGGAAGTCCTGCTGCGCTGGATGATCGACGACAACCTCGACCCGGACGACCCCGCGATCTTCGCGATCGGAGCTGTCCGGGTGGACACCAGGGACTTGGAGCGCAAACCACCGACCCACGAAGCCGTCACCGGTGGAACGGCCAGGATCGACCACTTCTCGGTGCCCCACGACGCCCAGGGTCACCACCGGCCACCTGGTGGAGCTGAGCGTCACGGCGCGGAAGTACGTCGGCAACGACCGCCGTGTGCGCATCCAGGCGCAGATCTTCCGCCACGTCACCGACGCCGAGTACCGGCTCACCATCGATCCCGCGATCAGGCCGACCCGCCTGGGCGTCAACGCGTCGGAGATCAGCTCGCTCGGTGCTGCCCACGGCGCCAGCGTCCGGGCCACCTTCCCCGCCCCGTTCAGCAACCTGGCCGGCCTCGTCCAGCTCCCCTTCCCTCTCCAGCCCGGGAGCGTCATGGCGTTCACCATCGATCGCGAGGTGCCCTAAGAGCGGCAGCGCGGAAGCGGTACGACCCGGTCACTCCACGGAGGACGAAGTGGAGGTGCGAACCGCGGAGGAGGACGGCGCGGCCCTCCGTCGTCCCAAGCCTCACCGGTCGGCCCACCTCGGCATGCACAGGAAGTCGGCCCGTCCGACTTCCTGTGCCGCACCACCCGCGCCGGGCCGGTGCCGTCAGCCGGTGGCGCGGACGTAGATGTCCGCGGCGCCGGGGAGGCCGCCGGAGGTGGCGGCGACGTAGATGCGGCGGCCCGAGGTGGCGCGGGTGGGCTCCGGGGCCGGGGTCGGGGTGACCGTCGGGGTCGGGGTGGGCGCGGGGGGTTCGACCTCGGGCCCGGTGCCGGACCGGAGGCCGCCCGGGGCCGCCTCCTCGGCGGGCCCGGCGGCGTCGGCGGCGTCGGCGGGCTCGGTCGGGTCCGACGGCGTCGGTGAACACGAAGGGGACGGGGACACCTCGACGGCCGGCTCGGGCGGTCCGGCGTCCGTGGCCGGCGGCGTCGGCGTCGCGTCCGAAGGGGTGGGCGTCGGGGTGGGCGCAGGGGTGGGCGTCGGAGTGCCGTGCGGATCGGGGAGCTCCGGGGCCTCGGCCGGCTCGTCACCGCCGAGGGCCGCCGCCAGGTCGGGCGGCAGCGGCGCGCTGGGGCCGGGGGCGGGCAGGTCGTAGGTGCGCAGGAAGTCGCCCAGCCCGACGTCCTGGCCGCCGCCGAGCCGGTAGTGCAGATAGGCGACCGGTACGCCGTCCGCCGTGCGCGTGTACACCGCGCCCACCGGTACGTAGTAGCGCCCGGCGCCCGGGTGCTGGGACGGGTGGAGGCCGGCCAGCAGCTCGGCTCGGTCGCGGTCGGTCTCGATCGCGCCCCGCCCCAGCGTGAGCGCGTTGACTCCCCGGACCAGCAGCGCCGCCGAGACCGCCACGAAGAGCACCAGCCCCATGGCGATCGTGCGCCGCAGCACCGGGCGGCCGTGCAGGGCCGGCCAGGAGTCGCTCGACATCCGCTCCGCCGGCAGTCCGCCGCCCCCGTGTTCCCGGCCCGGCCGCCCCGCTTCGTTCACCGCTGTCGCTCCCCCGTCCCGGTCGGTGCGGCCCGCACGCCGACCTCGCCGGTCGGGCCCGGCCGCGCCGCTCGCGCTCCTCGCACTCTCGACGTGGACCCTACGCCCGAAGTTCCGAGTGGGACCAACCAGCCCGATCAGCCCAGATAGGCCGGTGCCACCGCGGCTTCGAGCACCCGCTCGGCCAGGCCGCCGCCGTCCGCCGGGACGGTCCACAGATCGGCCCCGAAGTCGCCGGGGAGCGCGTAGAGCAGGGTCGCGTCGTCGACCCAGACCGCCTGGTCGTCGACGCTGCGCTGCTCGGCGGTAACCGTCTCGGTCATGGTGGCGAGGTCGAGCACGTAGAGCCGCCAGGGCGCGTCCTCGGACAGGCCGGGGACGCGCTTCTTGTACGCGATGCGGGTGCCGTCCGGGGAGAGCGAGGGGCACTCGACGTTCTGGTGCAGCGTGGTGAGGGTGCGGGCGGTGAGGTCGCCGCGGACGAGGTAGGTCTGACCGCCGGTGGCCACGGTGGCGTAGAAGGTGGTGTCGTCGGCGAAGGTCACGCCCCAGATGTTGACGTCGGGCGCCTGGTACGGCTTGCCGTCCTTGATCACGGCGAAGGTCTCCAGGTTGTCCCGGAGGTTCCAGTCGCGAACGTCGACGATCGAGGTGCGGGTGGAGAAGTTGGTGCCCGCGTAGGAGTCGCCGCTGACGAAGACCGTCCAGGCGGCGAGGTGGCCCGAGGGCGAGACCCGGGAGCGGGTCGGGATGCCGGCGGCGGGGAAGGAGCGCAGCTCGCGCAGCCGGTCGTCGAGCACGACGGCGTGGTACGTGTCCTGCAGCGCGCCGCGCTCGGCCTGCAGGCAGATGCCGGTGCCGGCGGCCGCGTAGAAGCGCAGGCACTGCACGCCGGAGGCGGTGCGCGGGCCGTCCGGCTGGCCGGCCGGCACGGTGACGAGCTCGTCGCGGTGCGGGCCCCAGGCCATGTTGCGGAACACCAGCCGGCGCCCGCCGGCCGGCGGCTGGAGCGACACCGGGCCGGGGGTGACGACCGGGCCGCCGGGCTGCGCCTGGTCCTTGCGGGCCGACTGGTCGGACGCGTACAGCACGGCGCCGGTGCCGACCGAGCCGAGCAGCAGGACGGCGACCAGCAGGATCAGCACCCTGGTCCGGCCTTGGAGCGGTTGGGTCACGAGGGCACCTCGGAGTCGGAGTCGCGGGCGGGGTCGGAAGCGGCCGGGCCGGGAGAGGCGGGGTCGGGAGAGGCGGGGCCGGAAGCGGCCGGGCCGGGGGAGGCGGGGGCGGCGGACGCCCCGGGGGCCTCGCGGAGCACGAAGGCGGCCGCCAGCACGCAGCCGGCCAGTGCCGCCGCGGACCAGCCGAGCGCGGCGGTGCCGCCCACCGCGCTCCACAGCGCGCCGAAGGCGAGCGAGCAGCCGAACCGGGCGAGCGCCTGTCCGGTGCCGACCAGGGCCAGTCCGGCGCCGCGCTGCTCGGCCGGGACGGCGTCGGCCGCCGCGGCCGCCAGCACGCCGTCCGTCGAGGCGTAGAACGCCCCGTGCAGCGCCAGCACGCAGACCGCCGCCGGCAGCCCGCCCAGCGGCGAGAGCAGCAGCCCGTACGCCAGCAGCAGGGCGCCGTGGCCGGCCAGGAAGAGCCGGCGGCGGCCGATCCGGTCGGCGAGCGCGCCCAGCGGGACGGCGAGCAGCAGGAAGGCCGCGGCGGTGCCGAGCGGCAGCAGCGGGAAGAGGTCGGTGGCGAGGCCGAGCCGGCGCTGCACCAGCAGGAAGAGGAACGAGTCGCTGACGGTGGTCAGGCCGAGCAGCACCGCGCAGAGCGCCAGCCGGCGCAGCCCGGGCAGCCGCAGCAGGGCGAGGCCGTCGCGCAGCCGGGGGGCGGTGGCCGGCGCGGCGTCGCCCGGCTGCCGGTTCGGCACGAAGAGCAGCAGGACCAGCACGCCCAGCACCGCGACGCAGGCGCTGACGGTGAAGACCGCGTCGTAGCCGTGCCGGTCGCCGCCGTCGGCGAGCAGCGGGCCGCCGGCCAGCCGGAGCACCAGGAAGGCGGCGAGCGGCCCGATCAGCGCGCCGGCCGTGTCCATCGCCCGGTGGACGCCGAACGCCCGGCCCCGGTGCTCGGGTTCGGTGGCGAGCGAGATCATCGCGTCCCTCGGCGCGGTCCGCAGCCCCTTGCCGGTGCGGTCGACGGCGAGCACCGCGCCGATCAGCGGCACGGTGTGGACCAGCAGCAGCAGCGGCTTGCAGAGCGCCGACAGCCCGTACCCGACCACCGCGACGGCCTTGTGCCGGGACGCGCCGTCCGCGCCGCGCCGGTCGGCGAGGTGGCCGCCGGCCAGCCGGACGAGCGCGCTGAACCCGTTCTGGATGCCGTCCAGCAGGCCGAAGCCGAGCGGGGAAAGGCCGAGCCCGGTGAGCAGGTAGAGCGGCAGTACCGCGCTGACCATCTCGGAGGAGATGTCGGTCACCAGGCTGACGGTGCCGAGCGCCAGCACGGTGCCGGGCACGGCGGCCGCCCTCCGGCCGCGCCCGCCGCCGGGCGGCAGGGGCCCCTGCCCCGGCCGGGGGGCCGGGGCAGGGGCCTTGGAGCTGCGGGATTCCGCGACGTACACCGGCGTCAGTTCCAGATGCCGGTGATGGTGGCGGCGGAGGCGGCGTTGCCCGCGTGGGTGGTCAGCCCGGCGAGGTCCTCCAGCGTGCGCAGCACGTTGTAGTGGTTGTAGGTGGTGGCGGTGGTGGAGCCCGGCGTGACGTGCTCGCCGTAGAACACGGTCGGGATCCGGTTGCCGGAGAGGCGGTTGTCCTCGTCGAAGGTGACGACCAGGATGCTGTTGTGGGTCTTGGCCCAGGTCGCGTAGGCGCCGAGCTTGTTCTTGACCCAGGTGTCGCCGGTGGACACCGAGCAGTCGTGCATGTCGTTGCAGAGGTCCGGCACGACGAAGGACACCTTGGGCAGGGTCGTGTAGTCGGTCGGGAACTGCGTGAAGGTGTACGCGGTGTTGGTCGGCACGTTCTTGAAGCCGAACCACGGGTTGTGCTTCTGGGCGTACTTGCCGCTGCTGCAGACCGTCGAACCCTGGCTCGGCAGGCCCTCGTTGTAGCTGCCCCAGGTCTTGCCGGCGGCGATCAGCTCGGAGCCGAGGTTGGCGGCGGTGAGCGAGCCGACCGGCACGCAGCTGTCGTCGGTACGACCCTGCGCGCTGCCGGAGAACAGCTGGTAGTAGTTGGGCTCGCTGGGGTGGGTGAGCCCGAAGGACTGGGTCAGCGTGGCGCCGCCCGCCTTGAGGGTGTTGTTGATGTACGGCGCGCTGGAGCTGCCGACCACCTGCGAGTACGCGTGGTTCTCCAGGACGACGACGACCACGTGGTCGGGCGTCGGGAGGGCGGCGGCCTGCGCGGTGCCGGTGGCCGCCCAGAGGCCGAGCGAGCCGGCGACCAGGCCGAGCCCGGCGCCGAGGGCGGTCAGGGTGCGGCGGGGGCTGCTCGGGCGGAGTCGTGCGAAGGGCATGGTGTCCTCCGTGCGTCGGGAATCCGGGGTTCGGCAGGAACCGCCGGGGTGGGGCCGTGCGGGGTGGAGCCGTGCGGGGTGGAGCTGTGCCGGGGTGGAGCTGTGCCGGGGTGGAGCCGTGCCGGGGCCGGTACTGCCGGATGGGCGGTGCCGGGTTCGGAGCGCCGCAAACAGTAGGAGCGCGGCGGTGGCGTGTACGGCACAAGGAAGGTGAAGAACAGGCGAACAGCCTCCGGCGGCCCGCGGCGGAGGTCACAGCGGCCCCGATTGACCCGTCCGACGCGGTCATGGTGGGATTTCGTGGGCCGTCGAGCGGCCGCCGCACCGCCGCCGGCGAGCACCGGGCGGCCATCGGGCGGCCCAGGGGCGGCCACCGGGTGAAGGGAACGCGACGTGATCGGGCTGCTGGCCCTCGATGCGGCGGGCCGTCTGCTCGCCGGGGAGCTGCACGCGCTGTGGCCGGACAGCAGCACGGTCTTCCGGGCGGCGGACGACGGCGAGAGCCCGGGCGAACTCCTGGAGCGCGCGCTGGGCAACTGCCGGCAGCTGGTCTGTTGCGCTCCCGTCCCTTCGATCGTACGACTGCTGCTCGACCGCTCCCCCGCCGGTCGGGAGCGGCCCGGTGGGCTCGATGACGCCGGCGGGCCCGGTGGCGCCGGCGGGCCCGATGGCTCCGGCGGGCCCGGTGTCGTCTGTGTCGACCCGGCGCGGCGCTTCGCCGTGTCGCTGACCGGCCCCGGCACCGGAGCGGACGAGCTGGCGGACGAGGTGTCCGCCCTGCTCGACACCACCTGCCCGGTGCGCCCCGACGGCCCCGCCGTCGGCGCCCCCGTCGTCGACACCCCCGTCGTCGGCGCCCTCGTCGTCGGCGTCGGCCTGCGCGAGGCGGCGGCCCTGCCCGACGTGGCACGGCTGATCCGCCGGGCCCTGCGGGAGGCCGGACCGGCCGGCGGCTCCGTCGTCCGGCTCGCGACCCTCACCGGCAAGGGCGACCACCCCGCCGTCCGTCACGCCGCCGCCCTGCTGGGCGTCCCGGTGGACGAGCACACGGCCGAGGAGCTCTCGGCCGTCGCCGTCCCGAACCCGTCCGCCACCGTCGGCGCGGCGGTCGGCACCCTGAGCGTGGCGGAGGCCGCCGCCCTGGCGAGCGCGCCGGGCGGCGAACTCGTGATCCCCAAGCAGAAGTCGGCGACGGTGACGGTGGCGGTCGCCCGGCCGGCGGTGACCGGCCGGCTCGCGGTCGTCGGCCTCGGGGACGGCCTCGCGTACGCGCCGCCGCCCTCCGACCGCTACGCACTCGTCCGCATCCCCGGGCCGCCCCTACTTGTCGATGCCGATGGAGACCACTCGTGACCACCCCCGACCATGACCTTCGCCACCACGGTGACGCGGAGGTGCGCGCCGACGGGGCCGGCCTGGTCGACCTCGCCGTCAACGTCCGCACCGGCACACCGCCGCAGTGGCTGCGCGAGCACCTCGCGGCGACGCTCGGCGACCTCGCCGCGTACCCCGACGGGACGGCCGCCCGCGCCGCCGTCGCCGCCCGGCACGGCCGGCCGGTGGCGGAGGTGCTGCTCACCTCGGGCGCGGCGGAGGCGTTCGTCCTGCTGGCCCGTGTCCTGACGCCAAGTCACATCATTGTGGTGCACCCCCAGTTCACCGAGCCCGAGGCCGCGCTGCGGGACGCCGGGCACGCCGTGCGACGGGTGCTGCTCACGCCCGCGGACGGCTTCCGGCTGGGCGCGGTACCGGAGGAGGCGGACCTCGTCGTCCTCGGCAACCCCACCAACCCGACCTCCGTCCTGCACCCGGCCGCCGCCGTCGCGGCCCTCGCGCGCCCGGGCCGCACCCTGGTGATCGACGAGGCGTTCATGGACACCGTGCCCGGCGAGACCGAATCCCTGGCCGCCGTACGGGAGCTGCCCGGTCAGGTGGTCGTCCTGCGCAGCCTCACCAAGACCTGGGGCCTGGCCGGCCTGCGGATCGGCTACGTCCTCGGCCCGGCCGCCCTGATCGCCGCCCTCGGCGCCGCCCAGCCGCTCTGGCCGGTCTCCACCCCGGCCCTGGCCGCCGCCGAGGCGTGCAGCGCGCCCGAGGCCCTCGCCGAGGCCGAGCAGGCCGCCCAGGACCTCGCCGTCCACCGCGACCACCTGCTGAAGGGCCTCGCCGCCTTCCCCGCCGTCCGGGTGCACGGCGAACCGGCCGCCTCCTTCGTCCTCGTCGAGCTGCCGGACGCGGCCGCCGTCCGCGCCCGGCTGCGTGAGCACGGCTTCGCCGTCCGGCGCGGCGACACCTTCCCCGGGCTGGGGCCGGACTGGCTGCGCATCGCCGTCCGGGACCCCGCGACGACGGACCGCTTCCTGGCCGCGCTGGACGCGGTGCTGGGCGCGGGTCCGCACCCCTCCTGAGCTGACACCTGAACCCCTGGGACAGGACCGGGACATTTCAAGCACCACCCGGTGATCAAGCCGGACCTAACGTGGAGGCAGACAACGATCCCCCCTCGACAGACGGAAGTTGGGTCCTCCATGCGCTCGCGAATCGCCCTCGCCGCTCTCGCCGTCACCGCCCTCGCGGCCACCGCCACCGCCTGCGGCCCGGAGAACAGCGACGCGCCGGCCACCGCGGGCGGCGCCCCGACCACCGCTGCCCCGACCGCCGCCCCGACGACCGCTCCCCCGGCTGCCGCGCCGACCTCCGCCGCGCCCGCCGCGCCGAGCAAGTCCGCGAAGCCCTCGGCCTCCACGCCCGCCCCGGGCGCGGGCGACAAGACCGGCTACGGCCAGGCCTGCGGCGCCAACGACCTCACCTTCAGCGCCAAGATGGAGAGCCAGGCCGGCGGCTACATCCAGATCTCCGTCAAGGCCAAGGCGGGCATCACCTGCGTCCTGCCCGGCCAGCACCCCGTCATCGCCTTCGGCTCGGGCGGCATCGAGGCCACCAACGCCGAGCAGGCCGCCGGCGCGCCGATCACCCTCAGCGGCTCCACCGTCGCCTACGCGGGGATCAACCCGAAGAGCACCAACACCAACCAGGTCATCGAGTTCAAGGACGTCATCATCGCCATCGGCCAGGGGGACCCGAACCCGGCAAGCATTCCCGTCGGCACCGTCAAGGTCGACAAGCCGGTCGTCACCAACTGGCACACCAGCGCCAAGGATGCCGTTCCCGGCATCTGAAATTGATGATTGACGGTCGGTCAAAAGCATTGTTCCGACCACCTGGAGCGCATTCACGACCGTTTGTCGAATTCCTCCGCCGCCGAACCATGTCTGTGCTACGTTCCGAATTCCCAACAGAACACCCAGACATAGGTGACCCCGGCGGTGCAGCAACACCCCGGGGCCCGGCAACAGGAGCGAACACCTCCCGATGCGCGTCCATCGTAGCGCCCACGCGCGCCATTTCACCGTGCTGCCCAACGGTCTGCTCCAGGACCGTCGGCTCAGCTACACCGCCCGAGGCCTGCTCGCCGACCTGCTCTCCCGCCCCGACGGGCGGCGCGAGGACGGCCGGCAGATGGCCGACGCCAGCCCGCAGGGGCGCGGCGCCGTCCGGCGGGCCCTGAAGGAGCTGACGGAGGCCGGGTACTACCGGGTCGAGACCGTCCGCCTGCCCGACGGCACGCTCCGCAGCGAGACCCACGTCTACGACACCCCGTACACGCGGCCGAGTACCACCCGTCCGGAACCCGGTGAGCCGAACTCCGGGCGCGCTGACACCCCTTCCGTAAAGGAACCGGGGAAAGCACCCGCCCTCCCGCCTCCTCCCGAACCACCCGACGAGCAGACCCGGGCGGCCGTGGCGACACTCTTCCAGGTGCTCCGCCCGGAGCCGCGTCTGCGCCTCGGCGAGGCAGAGGCACTCGGACTGGCGCCGCTGGTCGCCCAGTGGCTGCACCGCGGCTGCACGGCGGACGACCTCGCCCGGGCGCTGCTCCCCGGCCTGCCGGCCCGGTTGCACTCCCCCGTCGCCGTCCTCCACAGCCGCCTCACCCGCAAACTGCCACCGGTGCCGGAGGAACGACCGCGCCCGGCCGCCCGGTACACGGAGTGCCCCGGGTGCCACGATCCGGTCCCGCGAGCGGGCCTCTGCCGCCCCTGCGCGGGCGTCGCCCCGCGGCCACCGGTCTCCGACCCCCGGGTCGCTCTCACGGGCGCCACCCGGGTCCGCGAGGCCCTCCAGGCGGCCCGGACGGCCCTCCGGCCGCTCGGCGGGCCGGCACCGGCGGGGTAGCCGGACCGGGCGGACCTCCCCCGCGCAGGGGAGGCGGATCACGCCCGGGCCCGATCCCGGGGCGTCGAGGCCCCGAACCCGCCGGCTACCCGAGGCCGTACGCCCCCTCGCTCGCCGCCTTCGTCGCCCACCTGGGCAGGGCCCTGGTCGGCGACGGCAACCCGCGCGGCACCCCGTTCGCGGGGCACTGCGCACGGGTTGTGGACGGCGGCCTGGTGAGGGAGCAGTGAGCGCTACGGCCCGGGAGCAACCCCGGTCCCGGCTCCCCGCCGAGACCGGGGCACGACCTCAGGCGATGTCGCCGCCCTTGACGCCGTCGATCAGACCGCGCCACGCCTCCGCGGTGAACCGGAGGCAGGCGCCCTCCCTGTCCTTGGAGTCGCGGACGGCGATGCCGAGTTCCGTACGCGCGACCTCGACGCAGTTGCCGCCGTTCTCGCCGCTGTAGCTGGATGTGGCCCATGACGGGGCGTCGATCCCAAACACACGGTCTTGCGAGTCATCCTGCATGGCAGCTCCTCAACTCCTTGCTCGATCGCATCCGGAGGCACCACCAGCGCGATTCGCCGAACAGCGCGATCACGAATGGTCACAGCGGCCACGAAACGCACCAGGCCTCCCCTCCCTCCCACCGAAACTGCACGAACCGGTGGTCCGACTCCCAACCACTGTGCCCCCACCACCCAGGGCGGATACCTTTCCCCCGAGGGACACCCTCGGACCCGGTTCGGTATGGGGAGGCTGCAGTGCTCGACGAGCAGGAGACCATCGGAAAGCGGATCCGGCGCGCCCGCCTGCGGCTCGGCATGCCGCAGGCGGATCTGGCAGCCGCAGTCGGCCGGACCCAGGGCTGGGTCTCGAAGGTCGAGGCCGGGCGGATCGAGCTCGATCGGGCCGGGGTCATCAATCAGCTGGCCGCCGCGCTGCATTGCCACCCGAACGACCTGATCGAGCGCCCGTACATCGCGGAGAACTCCTCGGAGAACCAGTGGCAGATCTCCGCAGCGGCGATTCTGCGCGAGTTGCGCCGCTACGACCTCGCGCCGGTGTTCGACGGCCCCCCACGCGCCTCCCGTGATCTGTGGCGGGAGACGGAGCGGCTGCACCGACTCCGGGACGAGGCGGCGAGTACCGCCATCCTGGGCATGCTGCCGGACCTGCTGCGGGAGTCGCGGGCGCTCGCGGAGGTGTCCACCGGGCACGAGCGGGAGGAGGCGTTCTCCCTCTACGCCGTCTGCTGCAAGTTCGCGCACACCGCCGCCCACGCACTCGGGCATCCCGAACTCGTCGCCATGGCCTGCGAACGGGCCTCCTGGGCCGCCGCCCGGTCCGGCGACGCCGTACTCCCTGCCGTGGCCGACTGGATGCGGGTCTGGGACATGTGGGCCACGGCCGACTGGTCCGACGCGATCGCACTGTCGGACAAAGCCCTGCGGTCGATCGAGGAGCCGAACCAGGAGGGCGACCCGCTGGCCGTCCGGGCGTGGGGAAGCCTGCAGCTTCGGGCGGCGGTCTCGGCTGCCCGGGCGGGTGACGGGCAGCAGGTCGAGGACCGCATCGCGGAGGCCCGACGGGCGGCGCAGCGCATGGAGCCGGTCGGGAGGACGACTTTCGACCGGCACTCTCTGACGTTCTCCCCGGGAAACGTGCAGATCCACGCCGTGTCCGTGCAGTTGGAGATGGGGGACCACGCCAAGGCGTTGCTGCTGAACGAGCGGGCCGACCCGCAGCACGTCTCGGCGCTTCCCAAGTCCCGGCGAGGTCATCACCACATGGACTTGGCGCGGGCCTGGCTGTGGGACGGCAACCGCGACCGGGCCCTCGCGGAATTGGAGTCGGCCGAGCGGATCGCCCCTCAGCTCGTCCGCAACCACCCGATCGCCCGGGCCGCTCTCCGAAAGATCGTCTACGCCGAACGCGCCACCACCCGTGAGAGGTTGCGCCGCATGTCGGACCGCTTCCGCCTGGACGGGTAGGCCGTATTCCACCCATTCATATTCGCCTGTAGTCGCTCGCCTACTGTCTGTTGTCGAGGCCGGTGGGCTCCTCCCGCCGACGCGAGGGCGAAGGGCCGACCGTGACCGTCTTCAGCAGACCGATCCTCCACACGTTCGAAAGCGCCCTCACGGAGCACGACTCCTCCGTGCGGACCGCGCGCCACCAGGTCCGCCATCAACTCTCCGCGTGGGGGTGGGGCGGCGACCGCGTGGACGACCTGGTGCTCATCACCTCCGAGCTGGTCACCAACGCGGTCGTCCACGCCTGCCACGGAAGCGGCGAAGTCCGTCTCTATCTCCAGGAGTTCGCGGGCGACTGCCGGCTCGAAGTCTGGGATCCGCGCTTCGACCTGCCGCTCCGGGACCGACGCCCCCGCCGCTTCAGCGAGGGCGGCCGGGGGATCGAGCTCGTCCGCGAGCTCGCGTTCGACTTCGGCGTGGTCATACGGCGTGGCACGGGCAAGCGCGTCTGGGTGCGCGTCCTGCTCGACGACCATCAGAACCCGTACGCACCGCACCGGAGTTGAGCACCGATGGAATCCCGTCCGGGCCGGCACGCCCGCCGGCAGCGCGAGCAGGCCAGGGCGGCCGTCGCCGAGCTGACCGACGCCCTGGCCGCCGCGAACATCGTCCTGCCCTCGGCCGGCGTGGACAGCCCCTCCCTCTTCACCGGTGAGGTACTGGTGGAACTCGGCCGCGCCCGGCCCGACGTCGTCGTCCGGCTCGCCGCACTCATCCGCCGGGGGACGGAGCGGTGAACCGGCCGACGCCCCTCGAAGCCGCCGCCACCGCCCTCGTGCTCGTCGCAAGCATCGCACTCGCCTCCGGTGCGGCCGCGCTGGTCGGCCCCGACCAGCGCGGCACCGCCGGCGTCGTCTGGTGGACGACCCTCGCGGCCTCGTTCCTCCGGGGCCTCAGGTGGTCCGAGACCGCCCTCGACCGGCGCCGGACACCGCCGCGGTGATCAGCACAGCTCGACCGCGTCCCCCACCCTCACCGCTCCCGGCTCCACCACCTGCGCGTACACGCCCGCGCAGGGCAGCGCCGCCATCCCCTCCACCGGCACCAGCCGGTTCTGCACGGCGAGGACCTTCAGGGCCGCCGTGCTGCGCGGCAGTTCGCCGTGGGCGAGGGTGGGGACGGCGCAGCGAGGAGTGGGGACGAGGATCCGCAGCCGGAGATCCGGGCCGATCCGCACCTCGCGGCCCACCCAGGCGTTCTCGACGTAGCCGTCGCCCTCGGTGCGGACCACCAGGTTGGGGCGGTAGCGCTCGGCCTCGGCCGGTACGGCGTCCAGGGTCGAGGTGGTCACCAGGTGCAGCGGGGCGAAGTCGAAGAACGTCCCGGCGGGCGCGGCCCGGCCGATCTCGCTCTCCGTGATGGCGACCTCCTCCTCGATCCCGTGCACCAACACCTCGTCCGGCACCGCCCGTTCGACGATCGCACCGGGCGGACGCTCGCCGACCAGGCGGACCTTGCGGCCCAGGAGTTCGGACAACGCGCTTTCGTCCACCTCCCGGCCGTCCGGCCCGGTGATCACGACGCCGCCGGAGTCCAGCACGGCCGTGAACCCGAGCATCCCCGCCCAGAGCCGCGGGTTCTTCGCACTCGCCACCCGCCCGCTCCCGGCGTCGAGCAACCCCATCACCCGGTCGCCGTCCAGCCCACGCTCGGTCACGGCGGCCTCGCCCAACTCCTCCCCCAGCATCGACTTCACCGGGTACCGCCGAAGCCGCTCCACCGTCCCGATCCTCATGCCGCCGCCTCCGCCCATGCCCGCAGTTCCGCAAAGTCTCCCCCACTCAGACCGAGTCCGGGGTCAATGCGCAACGTCAGCCCCGCCCCTGGGTGGTGGGCCGCCGGGAACAGCGGGGAAACGTCTGACAAGTGCCCGGACAAGGCAGAAGAATGAGATCCGACCAGGCATGCAACCGAACGCAACGTGCCCGACACGGGAGGCTCAGATGCCACTACGGTTCATTGCGAAGGATGAGAAGTCGGGCGACCACGGCTCTCCCACCGTGTGGGTGGACCCGGAGACCAGGGACTTCATCATCCAGGGGTGGAAGATCGACCCGGAAACGACGGCGGACTGCCTCACCCACGGCGCGATCCCGGACCACGAAGCCGTGGTCCGCATCCCGGCCCGCATGGCGAAGGTCCTCAAGGAGGCGTTGAATGTCGCAGAGCTTGACCAACTTCGCTGAGCTCTTGCGATCGGCAAAGGAATCAGCCGTCCACCTGGAACTCCGTGACGTCTACTCCATCGAGAACGAGGACGAAGGGTTCCGTGCGTGGCGGGCCGGCCACCGGCTCGACCCCACCGACCGCTCCTCGTGGTGGCGGCCATGGCTCGACCTCGTCCAGGAGGTCACCGCCAACGGCGTATCCGTCAAGCGGGCCAGGATCGTCTCCGAGCCCGTCAGCGAGTACATCCGGTACGAGCACTCGTTCACGTTCACCAATGTGGCCGGTGGTGAGAAGGTTCGTTGGCTGCCCCGCCGCAGCGCTTCTGATCTTCTGCTCCCCGGAAACGACTTCTGGCTGTTCGACGGCCAGGTTGTCCAGTTCAACATCTTTGACGGCGAGGGCCGGTGGGTGCACACGGACCAGAGCGAAGATCTCGCTGTGGCACGGTTGTGCGCTACCGCCTTCGACGCCGTGTGGGAGCGCGGAATCCCTCACGAGGCGTTCAGCGTCGCCGAGTAGCCACCACAGCCGACCGGTTCATGCCCTCTTCACCGCTCTCCACCGCCCAAGCCGCGCGGAAGGCGCTCGCCGATCAGCTCGACCGGATCAGGCGGGACGCCGGGCTGACAGGGCTCGAACTGGCCTCGCTGTGCGGGTGGCACAAGTCGAAGTCATCCCGCATTGCCCGTGGCCTGACCGTTCCCTCGGACGGCGACATCCGTGCGTGGTGCACGGCCTGCGGGGTTCCGGAGCAGGCCACGGACCTGGTCGCGGCGTCACGTACTGCCGAGTCGATGTACACACAATGGCGCGACCTCCACCGCGACGGCATGGAGCGCGTGCACCAGAGGACGCTGGTCGCTTCGCGGCCCAACGTCTCCGTAGGGATCATTCCGTTTCGAGCCCGTCGAACCGTTTGGCCTCTCGAAGCCTTCTATGCGTTCGACGAGAGCCTCGTGGCTGTCGAAACGCTGACCGCCGAGATCAACGTCACCACTCCCGGCGAGATCGGGACATACCTGCGCGCCTTCCACGAACTGGCCAAGATCGCCGTTCACGGAGCCGAAGCCAGAAGCCGGATCGCCAAGGCGCGCAGCACTCTCAGGTGAATCTGTGCAACCGCGTGCAACTTCGTGGCACCGTCCGTAACCCACTCCCTACGGTCTGAATCACACCCCGCCGCCTCGGCGGGAGAACAGAACGACGGCGGGACGCAACCCACAGGCATGTACCGCGAAGTCGTGCCGGCTCGGTTTCCGCCGGGCCGGGCCCGCACCACCCCTGCACTGCTGCTCGTCCACGCCTGGCGAGCGGAGCCAACCTGATCGGAGAAGCCCGTGAGCACCACCACCATCAAGCACGGCCCCGAGCTGACCGAGCTGGGCAAGTTCTTCACGATCGCCGCACGTCGGATCGACGCGGGCGAGGCTGCACCGGAGATGTTCTCCGCCGCGGTCGACGCCGCGTGGCACCGACTCGTCGCCGACCCGGCCGCGCACGTCGCCTTCGCGGTCGAGCACGCCGGCCGCACGCTGGGCCACGTCGAGAGCGCGGGCGTCGGCTTCATCTCCTGGGTGAGCGCGTACGAGGAGGCGTACGGCCCGCTGGCGGACATCTGGTTCACCGACGCCGGGGGTGCGGTCAACACCGCGGCTCTGGCCCGCTACCGCGCGTCGGGTGAGGTCTGGGCGGAGTGGGACTGCTCGCCCGTGCCGGGCGACGGAGACCTGGTGCCGGCGAAGACCACCCTGTGATCACCGCACGATCCGACGGAGCGCCCCGGCCGACAGCCGGGGCGCTCCGCCTCACCGCGGCCCGATCGGAGCAGCCGACCGGCATTGACGTGGACGACTACCTCGCGGCACTGCACGAGCACTGCCCCTTCCTCCGACCGTCCACGACGCGCGGAATGACCGGGTGGACGGTCTACGAGATCGCGCCCGGTGCGCACCGCTACGCGGTCGAAGCGGAGTTGTTCCTTGCGGGCGTGCAGGCCGCGGAGTGGATTCGCCCGCTGATGGCCCGGCCGCACGGTCTGCTGACATGCGAGAACGTGGTGCTCGTCGGGCAGTGCGCGGACGCCGACCACCGCGAGCTACTGGCCTGGCCGCACTGGGCACTGAAGAACCTGTACGGTCCCGTCGGCGTGATGTTCGGCAAGTTCGCCGAAGGCGCTGCCGAGACCAGCCAGACCGGGCACGACATCCCGCCGGCACCCTTCTCGTTCCTGCCGGTACGAGCGGCTGTCCGACCCTTGGACCCGAGGTTCCTGGCGGACACACCCGATCTCGCCGCCGCGGTGGCCAAGGCCGTGGACGACGGCCGCGAGGTGTTCGAGCACATCCCTTGCGAGTGGAAGGCAGTTCGGGAATGGGCGAGTTCAATGCTGCGGCCGCCGAGGCCTTGAAGGTCGCGGAGGCCGTCTGCGGGCCGGTGGATCTGGAGGAGATCAGCAATCGGCGGGGCTCGGCGGTCTGGAGGGCGACCGGACCTCGGGGCGTGGCGGGCATCAAACTCGGCACCGGCGACGCCGCCGAGGTCACCGCGCGGGAAGCCTCCGTGCTGGACCAACTCCCCGGCTACACCGTGACCGCCGGCCGCTTCGACCATGGCGTCTGGTACGTCACCCCGTGGTTGGCCGGACCGTCCACGTGGGAGGTCTTCCGCCCCACGCGCAAGGGCGGTGACGGGCGGCCCCGGGCTCTTGCCGCAGCGGTCGGTCTGTGTCGCGCCGTCGCCGCCCTTCACGCCGACGGATGGGTGCACGGAGACCTCCAGCCCCAGCACGGTGTCCACGGGGAGGACGGGACGGTGCGGCTCCTCGACTTCGCCTGGTCCCGGCAGCTCGGCATCACTCCGTGGGTGACGTTCGACGGCACGATGGTGCATCTCACCGCCCCCGAGCTGGCCGGCCGGATCATCACCGGCCCCCAACCGGTCGACACGACACAGGCTGCGGACGTCTACGCCCTCGCGGGCACTCTGTGGACCTGTGTCACGGGTACGTGGCCACTCGACTACGAGGCTGCCGGACTCGGCCGGGGCACGAGCGTGGAGAAGCTGCGCAAGGCCATCGCCACCAGGTCCGTCCCGCTGTCCGCCGTGACACCCTGGCCGTCGCTCCAGGCCCGGCTGCGGTACGTCCTGCTGGCCGACGCCGACGACAGGCCGACCGCCGCCGAGTTGGCCGGCCTCATGGAAGCGGCGGCCGCATGATCGAACTGCGGGAGCTGGCCTCGGACGACGCCATCGCCCTTCGGAACATCTACGGTCCGGAATCGACCAGATTCCTCGGGCGGGGCGCGATGGACGCTGCCGAAGCCCGGAGTTGCACACGTGACGCGGTGGCCGCCGCCGGACAATTGCCGCGCACGCTCTACACGTTGGGCCTCACTCGGAAGGGCGACCTGCTCGGGGTCGTCAAGCTCCGCCTCGACCGCCCGGCCGCCACCGTCAGCTACATCCTGCGCGCGGACGTCTGGGGCCGGGGCTACGCCACCGAAGGGGTCCGCAGGATCCTCGCCCTGGGCTTCGACCACCTCGGGCTGCCCGTGGTCCATGCCAAGCACCACCCGGACAACCCGACCTCGGGTCGGGTCCTCACGAAGGCCGGATTCACGCCGACAGGTCGGGTCTCCGGCTTCGAGACCTACCTCGCCCGGCCGCGACAGCCACTTCGACCAGATGGCACACCGTCACCTCACCAGAGCGATCGCCCATAAGGCAAGGCGGCGGCCTCGCCCAGCTCCTCCCCCGCCGTGCACCGGGTACCGCCGAAGCCGCTCCACCGTCCCGACCCTCATGCCACCGCCTCCGCCCATGCCCGCAGTACGGTGAAGTCTCGCTCACCCAGGCCGAGTTTGGGATCGATCCGCAGGGTCAGCGCCGGCCCGGGGTGGTGGGCCGCTATCCACTCGGTGTCCTGCGGCTTCAGCTCGTCGTCCACCCAGACGAACGGACGCCCGGCGGCCCAGGCGACCAGGTTCCTGGTCTTCCAGTGCAGGCCGTCCGGATCCTCCTGGTGCAGCTCCGGCCAGTGGATGACCGGGAGCCGCGGCAGCCCGAGCAACGGCCCGATGAAGGTGTTCGCCTCGTCCATCCACGTGGTGGCCCACACCAGCTCGTACCGCAGCGCCAACAGCTCGGGCCCGTGCTGCGGGTTGATCCAGATCCGCAACGGCCGCACGCGCTCGGCGGACTTCTGCGGAAAGCGGGCGACCCAGCAGTCGGGCTTCACCCGGTGCGTGCCGTACCCGTGCGGCCGCCGGTGCCGCTTGGCGGCATAGGGATTCAACGGACCGTCGACATCGAGCAGGAGCAGCGGCAGCGTCATACCGGGCATCCTCGCCGGGAAGCCCGCTCCGGGACCAGGGATTTCTCCCGCCCGGCGGGCCAGCAGGTCCGTTGGCTCCCTCGGATGCAGGCGTCCGATCTCGCCCTGCCAGGAAACGACTTCTGGCTCCTGGGCGGCCGCCTTGTGCGTTTCGGACACTTCTCCGGCGACGGCGCATACCTGGGAGCGACGTTCACCGACGATCCGACCGTGGCGGCACTTTGCAACGCTGCCTTCGAAGCGGCGTGGGAGCGCGCCACGCAGCACGAGTATGAGGCCTGAGAGAGTTCCATCGCGCTTGACGGGTGAATCCCGGAGCTCCCCGGCGGGCGGACGCCTCCTGCCTCGCAATCCTGATGCCCGAGGATCTCGGCGGTAGTGGGGCGTCCGCCGCATCTTCCTCAGCCTGGCCGTGTCGGACACACAGCGTCGCCGAACAGTCGCCGTCACCAGCTGGTTCACGTCCTCCTCGCAGCTCTCCAGCGCCCGAGCGGCACCGAGTCCGATCGTCGTTCGGCCCGACCGGATCGGTGCCGAACCGCGGTGCTGGGCCACACACGACCACCCATGCGTAGATACGACCCCGGAACCCGAATCTTCGAGGACGAACAGGGGCTCCTTCGCGCGCCTGGGTGCCTGCATCACCCCCTGGTCCGAGTTCGCGCAATTCCGTGCAAGCAGGGTTGTGCTTCTCGTGCTCAGGCCCGACCGTGGTGCACGACCCTGCAACTCCACAGACGTTGGAGATCGTCATGGCACTTGGCTTCGTGGGAATCGACCCCAACACCGGCGGCGGCGGTTCGCCCACCGTGTGGATCGAGGACGAGGCGGCGGAGATCATCGTGCAGAGCTGGACCGCCGATGACGCGCTTCGCGCAAGGATCGCAGGGACTGAGTGGGTTCCCGGACATACGCTCGGGATCCCCGCTCACGAGTCCGTGATCCGTATCCCGGAGCGCATGGTCCCGATCTTGAAGGAGGCAATCGAACGTGTCGAACGTGCCCGACTTCGCCGCGCTGTTGAGGAGTGCCCGGCGGACCGCAGTTCATCTGGAGATGCGTGACGCCTACGCCGTGGGCGACGAGGCCGAGGAGATCGACCGGTTCGCCCGAACCGGCGAAATCGAGCTCGACCCCGAAGCATCCTGGTGGCCCGAGTGGTTGGGACTCGTCCGCGAGACGGTCGGCCGTGGTGTGGTCATGCGGCGCGCCCGGATCGTCTCCGAGCCGGTGACCGACTACATCCGCTGGGAACACGCGGTCACCCCGATGAACTTGGCGGCCGGCGAACTGGTCCGGTGGCTCCCCAGAAGCCGGGCGTCCGACATCGCTCTGCCGGGCAACGACTTCTGGCTCATCGACGACCAGCTGGTGCTGTTCCACTTCTTCACGGGGTACGGCGACTGGGCCGACCCGGGGTTCGCGTTCTCCGAGGACCCGGCGACGGTACGTCTCGTCTCCTCCGCATTCGAAGCCGTCTGGAGGCGCGGCACCCCGCACGACAGCTACAGCGCCTGACCTGTACCCCACCCTGCTAGCACCGGACTGCCAGACTGATGCCCACGTCTCCGTCATCGAGCGCGCAAGCGGCGCGCCTTGCCCTGGCCAACCGACTCGTCGGTCTCCGCAAGGATGCCGGACTGACGGGCAAACAGCTGGCATCCCGGTGCGGCTGGAACCCCTCGAAGGTGTCCAGGATCCAGAGTGCGCGCACCCCTCCCTCCGACTCCGACATCCGTGTATGGTGCGCCGCGTGCGCGGCTACCGATCAGGCGGATGATCTGATCGCCACATCGAGAGCGGTCGAGTCGATGTACCTGGAGTGGCGCAGGCTGCACAGCGCCGGGATGCGCAAGGTGCAAGAGGACTTCTACGTCCTGCACGAGCAGGCGGAGCTCTGCCGCTCGTACGTGTCCAACGTCGTGCCCGGGTTCCTTCAGACGCCCGAGTACGCAACCGCGTTGATGCGGTCCATCACAGGATTCCAGGGGACCCCCGACGACGTGACCGAAGCGGTTGCCGCTCGGGTGGCGCGGGGCCGGTTCCTGCACGAGGGCAGGCACCGGTTCGCGGTACTGATGGAGGAGTGGGTACTTCGCTCCCGGATCGGGGACGCCGCGACAATGGCCGGGCAACTCGGTCACCTGCTTGCGGTGATGCCATTGGCATCGTTGTCGCTGGGCGTCATTCCATTCACCGCGCAGCGCAGCATGTGGCCGCTCGAAGCGTTCTACCTGTACGACGATCGGCACGCTGTGGTGGAGACACTGACGGCCGAGGTGAACGTCACTCAGCCCCGCGAGGTCGTTGACTACATCCGGGCGTTCGCCGAGTTGCAACGGCTCGCTGTCCACGGTGCCCAGGCGCGTGCACTGATCACGTCTGCAATAGCCGCTCTAGGGTGAATTCGTGCAAGCCCGCGCAACGTGCTCGCGACCGGTTCCGACCGTGGAAGCCCGCGTTCTCGACGCCCCGACCGAGGGGCACATCGGGACCCTGATCGTCACGGCCAGGGCTCCGAGCGCCTGACGCCCGACCCGCGCGGCCCGTGCGTCACCTGGTGACGCGCGGGCCGCGCGTGCGGGCGAGGTGTGGGGCCCTACGGCGCGATGGGCAGGCGGCGCTTGTGGTCGGTGAGGCGGTAGCGGCGGACGATCGTCTCGAAGGCCTGCTCGTCCACCGGCTTGCCCTCCAGGAAGTCGTCGATGTCGTCGTAGGTGACCCCGAGGGCGTCCTCGTCGGCCTTGCCCGGGGCGAGGGTCTCCAGGTCCGCCGTCGGGACCTTCCAGACCAGCTCGGCGGGCGCGCCCAGGGTGTCCGCGACGGCGCGCACCCGGCGCTTGGTCAGGCCGGTCAGCGGGACGAGGTCGGCGGCGCCGTCGCCGAACTTGGTGAAGAAGCCGGAGACCGCCTCGGCCGCGTGGTCGGTGCCGACGACCAGGCCGTCGTGTGCGCCGGCCACCGCGTACTGGGCGATCATGCGCTGGCGGGCCTTGATGTTGCCGTGCACGAAGTCCTGGTGGCCGGCGTCGCGGAAGGCCACGTCGGCGGCCAGTGCGGCGGCGAGCGCGGCGTCGCTCGCGGGCTTGATGTCGACGGTCAGCACGTCGTCCGCCCGGATGAAGGAGAGCGCGAGCTGGGCCTCGTGCTCGTCGGCCTGGACGCCGTAGGGCAGCCGCATCGCGTAGAACCGCGCCTGGTGGCCGGCGGCCCGGGCCCGCTCGACGGCGAGCTGGCAGAGCCGGCCGGCGGTGGTGGAGTCGACGCCGCCGCTGATGCCCAGCACGAGGGAGCGCAGACCGGTGGAGGTCAGCCGCTCGGCGAGGAAGGCCACCCGGCGCTCGATCTCCCGTGCGGCCTCGAAGGTCTCGGCGACCTCCAGCTCCCGGGCGATCTCCTGCTGCAGGGCGATGGACGCCGGCACGCTCACGTCTGCTCCTTGGTCGGGTTCACGATGTGCTGTCGCACCCACCCTACTCAGCCCCGATACCCGGCGGGAAAGCCCGTTCGGCCGGGGCCGGCACCGCCCGCCGCGGGGCCGGCCGGGGGCACCCCGGACCGGACGGCGGCTCCGTCGCCGCCGGTCGCCGCCCGTCCTTCGCACGCACACCCGCTGACGGTCCGTCGGGGGCGGTCCGTAGCATGGGCACGCACGCGGCCGGGGGGCTCGGCGTCCTCTGGCAGACTGTGCGACCAGCGAGCCGGCTGAACCGGGCATGACACATGGGGGCAAAGGGCATGAGCAGCCGGGGGACCGTGCTCGGGGGGCGCTACACGCTGACCGAGCGGATCGGCGGCGGGGGCATGGGCGCCGTCTGGCGTGCCGACGACGAGGTGCTCGCACGGCAGGTCGCCGTGAAGATCCTGCACCCGGGGCTGGTCGAGGACGGCACCTTCGCCAAGCGCTTCCGGCGCGAGGCCCAGCTGCTCGCCGCCCTGAAGCACCCCGGCATCGTGGACGTCCACGACTACGGCGAGAACGGCGAGGACTCCGGGGACGACCGGGTCGCCTACATCGTCATGGAGCTGGTCGACGGCCGGCCGCTGGACAAGGTGCTCGCCGAGAGCGGGCCGATGCCGCCCGAGCGGGCGCTGGGGCTGCTCGCCACCGCGCTGGACGCGCTGCACGCCGCCCACCGGCAGGACATCGTGCACCGCGACGTCAAACCGTCCAACCTGATGGTCCGGTCCGAGGACCGGGTGACGGTGACCGACTTCGGCATCGCGCGGGCTGTCGCGAGCACCCGGATCACCGCCTCCCACGCGGTGATCGGGACGGCGCTCTACATGGCGCCCGAACAGGCCGAGGGCCAGGCCGTCACCCCGGCCTCGGACCTCTACTCGATCGGCGTGGTCGGCTACGAACTGCTCACCGGACAGCCGCCGTTCGTCGGCGAGAGCGTGCTGGAGGTCGCCCTCAAGCACATCCGGGAGCCCGCACCGGAGCTGCCCGCGGCCCTGCCGGGGGCGGTGCGCGAGCTGATCGCCACCGCGCTGGCGAAGAAGCCGGAGGACCGCTTCGCCGACGCCGCCGTGATGGCCGCCGCCGCCCGGGCCGCGATCGGTGCCGCGACGCCCGCCGCCGTCCCGGCGACTCCTCCGACACCGGCGGCCCCGGCCAAGGCGGCTGCACCCGCCAAGGCGGCGGCCCCGGCCAAGGCGGCCGACGTCGGCAAGGTGGAGTCCCACGCCGCCACCGAGCCCGGCACCCGCCGCCGGCGGCGCGGCTTCCTCGTCCCCATCGTCATACCGGTGATCATCACCGCGGGCACCGCGACCGTCCTGCTGATCGACCGCACCCCGTTCACGTCCCAGGCGAAGACGCCCGGGGCACCGCAGCCGTCCGTCACGGCCTCCGCCCCGGCCAATGCCGGCACCCCGGCGCCGACGGCCGGTGCCCCGACGACCGCGCCCCCGACCACCGCCGCGCCGACCGGCACCCCGACCGCCCCCGGCGCCCAGCAGCCCACCCCTCCGCCGGGCGCCGCCACCCCGAGCCCCGGCACCGGCGGCACGAACGGCGGCGCCACCCCACGGGCGACCCAGCCCCCGGCCAACGTCCCGGCCCCGCCGGCCGGCACCCCCGCGCCCGGCAACCAGCCCGCCCCGGCGACGCAGCCCCAGCCGGGCGCCCAGCCGGCGGCGACCACCGCGCCGCCGCAGGCGCCCGCCACCCCGCCGGGCTGCGGCGGCACCAACTGGGGTTCCATCGTCAACGTGTCCTCCGGCCTCAAGCTCGGCCTGTCCAAGGACACCCCGGCGGGCGGCCAGGCCGTGGTCATGGGCGGGACGACCGCCTACGGCTGGGTGCACACCGTCCCGAGCAGCTGGCACCAGTTCAACCCGTGCAACCTGAGCGGCCCGGCCCTCGTCCAGGAGACGGACGGCCGGGTGACGCTCTCGGGCGGCTTCAGCTTCCTCACCAACTGGAAGGTCACCGCCGCGAGTACACCGGGCGCCTTCTACCTCGCCGACTACATGGGCTACGACTGCCTGACCGACAACGGTGCGGGCAAACCGGTCACCATGGTCAGCTGCACGCCCGGCAACAAGAGCCAGGAGTTCCGGATCCCCTGACCGGCGCCGGGGCCCGGCGCCGGGGCCGGCTCACACCCGGCCCGGGGCCCGCCCCGTCACGGCCGGCTCCAGAGGTTGCGGGCGGCGAGCAGCGGCAGGACCCCCTCGCCGAACCAGTAGGCCTCCTCCAGGTGCGGTATCCCGGAGAGCACGAACTCGTCGATGCCCAGCTCGTGGTACTCGGTGATGAGGTCCGCTACCTCGCGGTGGCTGCCGACCAGCGCCGTCCCCGCGCCGCCCCGCAGCAGGCCGATGCCGGCCCAGAGCCCGGGGTGGATCTCCAGCCGCTCGGCCGAGCCTCCGTGCAGCGCGAGCATCCGGCGCTGGCCCTCCGACTCGCTCTGCGCGAGGGCGCGCTGGGTCTCCCGGACCCTCCCCTGGTCCATCGACGCGAGCAGCCGCTCGGTCTCCGCCCAGGCCTGCGCGGAGGTGTCCCGGGTGATCACGTGCAGCCGGATCCCGAACCGGACCACCCGGCCCTGTGCGGCGGCCAGTTCACGGATCCAGGCGAGCTTCTCGCGGACCTGCGCGGGCGGCTCCCCCCAGGTCAGGTAGACGTCGGCGTACCGGGCGGCGACGTCGCCCGCCGCCGGGGAGGAGCCGCCGAAGTACACCGGCGGCACCGGATCCGGCAGCCGGTTCAGGACGGCCTGCTCGACCCGCAGATGGACGCCGTCGTGGTCGACGGTCTCGCCCGCCCAGAGCCGGCGGGTGATGGACAGGAACTCCCCCGTCCTGGCGTAGCGGGCGTCCTTGTCCAGGAAGTCCCCGTACGCGCGCTGCTCGGCCGACTCGCCGCCGGTCACCACGTTGAGCAACAGCCGCCCGCCGGACTGCCGTTGGTAGGAAGCCGCCATCTGCGCGGCCAGCGTCGGGCTGATCTGCCCGGGCCGGAACGCCACCAGGTACTTCAGCCGCTCGGTCACCTGGGTGAGCATCGCCGTGGTCAGCCAGGCGTCCTCGCACCACGCCCCGGTCGGGGTCAGCGCCCCTTCGAAGCCCAACTGCTCGGCCGTGCGCGCGATCTGGCCCAGGTAGGCGATGCTCGGCGGCCGGTCGGACCCGGCCGTGCCGGGCGTCGAGCCGTGCCCGCCGCCGACGATCTGCCGGCTGTCGCCGTTGGTGGGCAGGAACCAGTGAAAGGTGAGGGACATCGGACGGACACGCTCCTGGCGGTGGCTGGCTGCTGGTGAACCCGGGTTCGCGTCAGCAGCGACAGCCGGCCGCGCAGACCCGTCCCAGGTCGACGTGCAGTCGTCGTACGGGGAGGAAGGGGGCCGGAGCGGTCATGGGCCGATTCTCCGGGACTTCCGCCCCGCTATCAAGACACCCGCCCGGGCCGACGCGGCGGACCCGGCCGGAGCGCGGAAAGCCGCCGGGCCTCCCCTCGGCAGCGGAGGGGAGGCCCGGCGGGTGGTTCGGCTGGGGGGCGCGGCTCAGACGAGGCCGGCCTTCTCCAGGGCGGAGCAGCAGGTGTTGACCAGGAGGCGGGTCACCACGTACGGGTCCACGTTGGCGTTCGGGCGACGGTCCTCGATGTAGCCCTTCTGGTCGACCTCGACCTGCCACGGGATGCGGACCGAGGCGCCGCGGTTGGAGACGCCGTAGCTGTAGACGTTCCACGGGGCGGTCTCGTGCTTGCCGGTCAGGCGGGACTCGATGTCGGCGCCGTACTGGGTCACGTGCTCCAGGACGATCTCCTGCGAGGCGCCGAGCGACTCGCAGGCGGTGATGATCGCGTCGTAGCCCTCGCGCATCGCCTTGGTGGAGAAGTTGGTGTGCGCGCCGGCGCCGTTCCAGTCGCCGCGCGCGGGCTTGGCGTCGAGGGTGGCGTCGATGCCGAACTCCTCGGCGGTGCGGTAGAGCAGGTAGCGGGCGACCCACATGTGGTCGGAGACGGTCAGCGCGTCGACCGGGCCGATCTGGAACTCCCACTGGCCGGGCATGACCTCGGCGTTGATGCCGCAGAGCGCGAGACCGGCCGCCAGGCAGCGGTCCATGTGCAGCTCGACGATCTCGCGGCCGAAGACCTCCTCGGCGCCGACACCGCAGTAGTAGCCGCCCTGCGGGGCCGGGAAGCCGCCCTCGGGGAAGCCGAGCGGGCGGGAGCCCTTGAAGAAGGTGTACTCCTGCTCGATGCCGAAGATCGACTCCTGAGCGGCGAACTGCTCGGCGATCGGGCGCAGCAGCGCACGGGTGTTGCTCTCGTGCGGGGTGCCGTCGATCTCGTTGACCTCGCACAGGACGAGGATGTTGTCGCCGCCGCGGATCGGGTCCGGGAAGGTGGCGACCGGCTCGAGGACGCGGTCCGAGGCGTGGCCCTCGGCCTGGTTGGTGGAGGAACCGTCGAAGCCCCAGGTGGGGATCTTGTCCGCGTTGGCCAGGATCCGAGTCTTGGAGCGGAGCTTGGCGGTCGGCTTCGTGCCGTCGATCCAGATGTACTCGGCCTTGATTGCCACGGCGGTGAACCTCGCAAACAGAGTGGTGGGTGCCCGCGTAGCGTTGCAAGCCGCCGTTTCCCGGTTGTTCCTCCTATGTAACACCCAGGTGAACCAACCGTCCGCGTTGGCACGGTCACGGTGCGGGAGTGCCGCTCCTGGCACTCCCGCACGGCGCGGCCGGACCGGTGGGTGCCACGTCGGCGCCGCCCGCCGGGCCGCCCCGCCCCCGCCCCGCTCCCGCCCCGCTCCCGGCTCAGTGCCGGCGGGCGTGCGCGGCCCGGCGGCGGGTGGCCCAGAGGGCGCCGCCGCCGACCACGACCAGGGCGGCGGCCCCGGCGGCGAGCGGGCCGGTGGCGTCACTGCCACCGGTGGCGGCGAGGTTGGCGCCGGTGCCGGACGCGCTCGCACCGGCGGCCTGCGGGCGGGCGGACCGGCCGGGCGCCGTGGTGGTGGCGTCGACGGCCGGCTGGACGGCCGGGGTGGCGGCGGGCGCGGTGGTGACGGACGCGGTGGCGGGCGACGTCGGCGTGGCCGAGGGGGTCGGCTTCTCGCAGCTCACCGAGGCGACGGTGATCTTCCCGGTCACCTTGGCGACGTTGAGGTTCAGCGGGTTCACCTCGATCTGCACCTCCAGGGCCGAGGCGGCGGCCGTCGTCGAGGTGGTGGTCCGCTTGGAGAACTCCACCGAGACGCTGCCGACCAGCGGCACGTCCACGTGGGTCGGCCCGTACAGGCTGAGGGTGACCGGCTTGCCGAGGACGGTGAGCCGCGCGGGCGCGGTGACGTCGGCGGTGGGCGGCCCGTCGACCGGGCAGGTGACCGCGGAGCTGAGCGCCTCCAGGCCGAGCAGGGTGGTGGCCGGCAGGCCGGGCGCGTGCACGTCGGCGTTGACCAGCTTGACGGAGGCCGCGGTGCCCTTGGCGTCGGACGTGGTCACCGAGGTGCCGACGTCCGCCTTGACCAGGGTGACCGGGCCCTGCTGGTCGACGCCGTCGACCTTGGCCGTCAGCACCGAGCCTTCGCGCTGCGCCGGGGTCTCGACCTTGTTGAGCGCGAGGTTCACCGGGACATCCACCGTCTTGTTCAGCAGCGTGACGTCCAGGTCGAGTTCGGCGGTGACGGCGCGCGCCCGGCCGGCCGTGGCGGCGGGAGCGGAGCCGGCCGGCGCGGGGGTCGGCCCGGTCGCGTACGCCGCCGGCGCCACGACCAGCACCGTCGCCACCGCGGCGGCGACGACGGAACCGACCGCACCGGTGGAACCGACCGCACCGACGGAACCGGCAGAACCGGCGGAACCGGCGGAACCGGCGGCGGAAGCGGAACGGGAAGAAGACATGGCGGTACCCCCACAGGTGGTGATCTCGGTAGAGCGCGCCTCCGACATCACCCGCGGGGCGGGGCAAGGGGCTGGTGCTCCGAACGACGAGCCGCCAGTCTTATCGAACAGTGCGTCACATGAGCCACACGGAACGTCATTTCACTCATTCGGGTGAGATTGACGAGCAGTGGCGACGGATGGACGCCCGGACCACCCCCGGGGGCTTACGGCAGTCGCCAGTCCACCGGCTGGGCCCCCTGCCGCACCAGCAGCTCGTTCGCCCGGCTGAACGGCCGCGAGCCGAAGAAGCCGCCGTTCGCCGAGTACGGGCTCGGGTGGGCGGACTCGATCGCCGGCACCTCGCCCAGCAGCGGGCGCAGATTGCGGGCGTCGCGCCCCCAGAGGATCGCCACCAGCGGGCCGCCGCGCGCCGCCAGGGCCCGGATCGCCTGCTCGGTGACCTCCTCCCAGCCCTTGCCCCGGTGCGCGGCGGGCTTGCGCGGCGCGGTGGTCAGGGCCCGGTTCAGCAGCAGGACGCCCTGCTGCGTCCACGGCGTGAGGTCCCCGTTGGACGGCTGCGGCAGGCCGAGGTCGTTGCCGTACTCCTGGAAGATGTTGATCAGGCTGGCCGGGATCGGCCGCACCTCGGGCCCGACCGAGAAGCTGAGCCCGACGGCGTGCCCGGGCGTCGGGTACGGGTCCTGCCCGACGATCAGCACCCGCACGTCGGCGAGGGGTTGCTGGAAGGCGCGCAGGACGTTCGGCCCGGAGGGCAGGTACGTGCGGCCGGCGGCCAGCTCGGCGCGGAGGAAGTCGCCCATGGCGGCGACCTGGCCGGCGACCGGCTCCAGCGCGGTGGCCCAGCCGGGCTCGACGATCTCGTTCAGTGGACGCGGTGCCATGGTCGCCACCCTATCGGCCTACCCGGACAGGTCGTTCATCCGGATGATCATCACAACGATCACCGGAGGGCCGTCGGCCGGTCGAGGGCGGCGACCACGGGAAGCCGTGGACCGGCCACCCGGGGCGATCACCGGGACCGCGCCGCCCACCGCGCCATCCACCGCGCCGCCCACCGCCCCGGCGCTCAGCCCACCGGCCGGCCGCGCAGCACCACCAGCCGCGGGTCCGCGAGCACCCGGACGTCCGCGCGCGGGTCCTCGTCGTACACCACGAAGTCGGCCGGCGCCCCCTCCTCCAGGCCCGGGCGCCCGAGCCACTGCCGCGCGCCCCAGCTGGCCGCCGACAGCGCCTCGGCGGGGCTGAGCCCGGCCTTCACCAGCTCGGCCACCTCCTCGGCCACCAGCCCGTGGGCGAGCGAACCGCCCGCGTCCGTCCCGACGAAGATCGGGATGCCCGCGTCGTGCGCGGCCCCGACGGTGTCGTAGCGGCGCTCGTGCAGCCGGCGCATGTGCGCGGCCCAGGCCGGGAACTTGCCCTCGCCGCCGGCCGCCAGGCCCGGGAAGGTGGCGATGTTGACGAGGGTCGGGACGATCGCGACGCCGCGCTCGGCGAAGGCCGGGATCAGCTCCTCGGTCAGGCCGGTGGCGTGCTCGACGCAGTCGATGCCGGCCGCCAGCAGGTCGGGCAGCGACTCGGCGGCGAAGCAGTGCGCGGTGACCCGCGCGCCCTCCTCGTGCGCCGCCGCGATCGCCTCGGCCAGCGCGTCACCGGGCCAGCAGGCGGCGAGGTCGCCGGTGCCGCGGTCGATCCAGTCGCCGACCAGCTTCACCCAGCCGTCCCCGCGCCGGGCCTCGGCCCGGACGTAGGCGGCGAGGTCGCCGGGCTCGATCTCGTGCGCGTAGTTGCGGATGTAGCGGCGGGTGCGGGCGATGTGCCGGCCGGCCCGGATGATCCGGGGCAGGTCGTCCCGGTCGTCGATCCACCGGGTGTCGGCGGCCGAACCGGCGTCCCGGATCAGCAGGGTGCCGGCGTCACGGTCGGTCACCGCCTGCTTCTCGCTGGTGGCGGCGTCGACGGCGCCGTGCGCGTCCAGCCCGACGTGGCAGTGCGCGTCCACCAGACCGGGCAGCACCCAGCCGGTCACCGTCCGGACGTCGCCGGCCGCCGCCGGGCGGTCGAAGGCCACCCGGCCGTCCACCACCCAGAGTTCGTCCCGGACGTCCTGCGGCCCGACCAGCACCCGACCCCTGACGTGCAGCACCGCACCATCGCTCATGGCTCGCACTCTACCGAGCAGGGCCTTCCTTGTAAGCACGGACAATGAGGCAGACTCGTCCCTGTCCGAACCGCCTCCCGGCGCCCCCTCCCCCGCTGTTCACCGAAAGGCCGGCCGCCACCGTGAGCCCCTTCCTCGACCTTCCCCCGCTCAGTGCCGCCGCCTTCGCGGCGATCGAGGACCAGGTCGCCGAGCTGCTGCAGACCGGCGCCGATGTGATCGTGACCCAGGGTGAGGCGCTGCTGCCGCTGGAGGCCGCGATCCGCGGCGCCGCGCACCCGGGCTCCACCGCGCTGAACATCGTCACCGGCCCGTACGGCCAGACCTTCGGCAACTGGCTGCGCGACTGCGGGGCGACGGTCGTGGACCTCGCGGTCCCGTTCGACAGCGCGGTCACCGCGGGGCAGGTCGCCGAGGCGCTGGAGGCCCACCCGGCGATCGACTTCGTCTCGCTGGTCCACGCCGAGGCCGCCACCGGCAACACCAACCCGGTCGCCGAGATCGCCGCCGTCGTCCGCGCGCACGGCGCGCTGCTGATGGTGGACGCCGTCGCCTCGGTGGCCGCCGAGCCGCTGCTCACCGACGCGTGGGGCATCGACCTCTGCGTGATCGGCGGGCAGAAGGCGATGGGCGGCCCGGCCGGCGTCTCCGCCGTCTCGGTCTCCGAGCGCGCCTGGGAGCGGATCGCCGCCAACCCGGCCGCGCCGCGCCGCTCCTACCTCTCGCTGCTGGACTGGAAGGAGCGCTGGACGGACGCCGGGCGCACCGCGCTCCCGCACGCGCCCGCCCAGTTGGAGATGCTGGCGCTCGGCGCCTGCCTGGACCGGATCGCCGCGGACGGCCTGCCCGCCGTGATCGCCCGCCACCGCGCCGCCGCCGCCGCGACCCGCGCGGGCGTCCGCGCCCTGGGCACCGTCACCCCGTTCGTCCCGGACGACGCCCACGCCGCGCCGGTCGCCACCACCCTGCGCACCCCCGCCGGCCTGTCCGCCGCCGACCTCGCCGCCGACCTGCTGCGCCGCGACCCGGCCCTCCCCGTCCAGCCCGGCGGCGGCGCGCTCGCCACCGAGATGCTCCGGGTCAACCACTACGGCCCGGCCGCCGACCCGGACACCGTCCGCGCGACCCTCACCGCCCTGGCCGCCGCCCTCGGCACCGACGCGTCACCCGCCCTCGCGGCGGCGGACGCGGCCTGGGAGGCGGCGGGCCGCTCGTCCGCGTGAGGACCGTTGCGGCCCGGCGCGGCCGGGACCACCGGCGGGCCCGCGTCACCCTCGGCGGCCTTTGAGCACCGCCGCCGTCAACCCCTCGGGAGCTTCTGTTCCCGAGGGGTTCATGGTTTCGCCACCCGGATCTCACCCTCGCCCGCAAGGCTCCTCTCAGCGCGAAGTTGGCTATACAACTTGTCCCACTGGCCGCCCTGCCGAGGAGGAGCCCATGACCACCCACCTGCCGCCGTACTGGCTGCGCGACAACTGCCCCTGTGCCGAGTGCCGGGACCAGCGCAACGGGCAGAAGCTGTTCCAGATCACCGACCTGCCGGCCGACCTCGCCGTCGCCGCGCACACCGAGATCGGCGGGAACCTGGAGGTGCTCTGGTCGGACGGCCACCGGTCGCGCTACCCGCTGGAGTGGCTGGAGCGGGACGCCGACGGCGACGGGCGCACGGAGGCGGAGAAGCGGCTCTGGGTCGCGGCCGACTTCCGGCACGGGATCCCCGAGGCGCAGTGGGCCGCCTACCTGGCCGACCCGGCGGAGCAGGCGGCGGTGCTCGGGGCCGTCCGGCGGTCGGGGTTCGCGGTGCTGCGCGGGGTGCCGGCGGTCGAGCGGCAGGTGCTCAAGGTGGCCGAGACCTTCGGGTACGTCCGGGTCACCAACTACGGCGAGCTGTTCGACGTCCGGGTCGAGCCGGATCCGAACAACCTGGCCTTCACCAGCGCCGCGATCGCCCCGCACAGCGACAACCCGTACCGGGACCCGGTGCCCACCCTGCAGCTGCTGCACTGCCTGGAGAACTCCGCGACCGGCGGCGACTCCGGCCTGGTGGACGGCTTCAAGGCGGCCGCACTGCTGCGCGAGGAGGCGCCCGCGGACTTCGCGGTGCTGACCCGCACGCCCGTCCCCTTCGTGTTCCGCGACCGCGGCACCGAACTGCGCGCCGACCGGCCGCTGATCGAGGTGGACGCGCTCGGCCGGATCCGCGAGGTGCGGTTCAACAACCGGTCGATCAGCACCCTGCGCGCGCCCGCCGAGGAACTGGACGCCTTCTACGCCGCCTACCGCCGGTTCGCCGCGATCACCCTGCGGCCCGCGCTCCAGCTGGAGTTCCGGCTGGACCGGGGCGACTGCCTGATCTTCGACAACGTCCGCCTGCTGCACGCCCGGACGGCCTTCGAGCAGGACGGCTCGCGCCACCTCCAGGGCTGCTACGCGGACCTCGACTCGCTCTCCTCCACCCTCGCGGTGCTGGAGCGCCGCTCCGCCGCGCTGGACGCGATCGCCGAGCTGTTCGCCGGCGAGGGGGCCGGCGAGTACCTGGGCGAGGCGGTCACCATGGCCGAGCACATGCTGCAGGCGGGTGCGCTGGCGCAGGCCGCCGGGGCGGCCCCGGAGCTGGTCGCGGCGGCCCTGCTGCACGACGTGGGCCACTTCCAGGGCACCCTGCACGGAAGGGACCTGATGCAGGGTCAGGACAACCGGCACAGTGACACCGGCGCCGCCTGGCTGGCGCAGTGGTTCGGCCCGGAGGTCACCGAACCGGTCCGGCTGCACGTGGCCGCCAAGCGCTACCTGTGCGCGGTCGAGCCCGGCTACCGCGAGCGGCTCTCCGAAGCCTCGGAGTACACCCTCCAGGTGCAGGGCGGTCCGATGGGCGAGGAGCAGGCGGCCGCCTTCGCGGCGCTGCCCGGCGCGGCCGACGCGGTCGCCGTGCGCCGCTGGGACGAGCAGGCCAAGGAGGCGGACGCCGCGACGCCGGGGTTCGAGCACTTCCGCCCGCTGCTGGCCGCCCTGATGCGCTAGGGCCGGAGGCCGCGGGCCCGAGTGGGAAGTCGGCCCGTCCGACTTCCCACTCCCGCACCGGAGTTCAGTCACCCTCCCGGGCGTGCCGGGAAAGGGCCGACGTGGCCAGCGAGTTGTGCACGCTGAAGGCCACCGTGCCGGGCAGGTAGCGGTCCTGGGACCACTCCACCGGCATGCCGGTCGGGTCGGTGGTCCGGCGCCGCTCGCGCAGCAGCGGGCTGCCCCGGCGGCAGCCGAGCAGCCGGGCGTCCTCCGCGTTGGCGGCGACGATGTCGATGGTGTGGTCGGCGTCCGTGAACAGGATGCCGTGCTCGCGCAGGACTTCGGTGTGCGAGACCACGTCGGGCGGCAACTGGGCCACGATCTCGCCGATCCGCGGCGGGTAGACCGTCCGCTCGACCATCACCGGCGTCCCGGCGAGCGTGCGCAGCCGGACCGTCACGTACACCTCGGACCCGGGCTCCAGCCGCAGTTGCTCGCGCTCGGCCGCGTCGGCCGGCCGGCGGACCAGCGAGTCCAGGATGCCGCCGGGCTCCTCCCCCATCGAGTAGGCCCAGTGCGTGAAGCTGAGCAGCTCGGAGAAGCTCTGCACCCGGGCGGTGCCCAGCACCACCCGCCGGGTCCCGCGCCGGGAGGTGACCAGCCCGTCCGAGCGCAGCACGGCGAGCGCCTGGCGGACGGTGCCGCGCGAGACGCCGTACTGCTCGGCCAGCGCGCCCTCCGCGGGCAGCCGGCCGGCCTCGCCGAACGCGCCGGTGGTGATCGCCTCGCGCAGATCGGCGGCGACCTTGCGGTAGAGCGCACCGGCGGCGCGCTCCTGGCCGGGCGCGGCAGGGGCCGCCGGGGCCGCCGGGACCGCGGGGCGGTCGGGCTCCAGTGCCACGTCAGTCAATGTCCCTCCTGGGGCGGTGTCCTGCGCAGCCGTACCGGCCCGGACAGCCCGACCTTATCCCGCTGCGCCTTCGAAGCATCGCACTCGGCCGATCACTCCCCGAGGGCCTGATTCGACCGTTCCCGCATCCGACCCCGGTTCTGGGCCATCCGTTCACCTTCCCGTCACCGGACTCGGGCGTACTTACCCCCGTCAGGCGAAGTTGGCTAGTCAACTCGGACGGTTCCGAACGGCCGGTCGCCCGACCTCTCCCTTACGAAGAAGCACCTCCCGCGAGACGCACCCCCGCGAAACGCACTCCTCGCAGTACGCCCCTGATCAGGAGACTGACCCGTGACCGTGCACCGTGCCCGCGCCGCCGCCTTCGCGGCCGTACTGACCGCCGCCGCGCTCTCCCTCACCGCCTGCGGCTCCGCCGGTTCGACCGCCCCGAAGTCCGGTGACGCCGCCAAGGCCGGCGCCAAGGACGCCAAGGACGCCACCTCGCTCGCCGACTTCGGCGGTCTGGACGGCCTCGTCGCCGCCGCCAAGAAGGAGGGCAAGCTGCACGTCATCACGCTGCCCAGGGACTGGGCGAACTACGGCAAGATCATGGACTCGTTCAAGGCCAAGTACGGCATCGAGATCGAGGACGAGAACCCCGACGGCTCCAGCCAGGACGAGATCAACGCGATCACCTCCCGCAAGGGCCAGGACCGCGCCCCCGACGTCGTCGACCTCGGCAGCGCGTTCGCGCTCCAGGCGGTCAAGGACGGCCTGCTCGCCCCCTACAAGGTGGCCACCTTCGACAAGGTGCCGGACACCATGAAGGACGCGAACGGCGCCGCCGTCAACGACTACGGCGGCTACGTCTCGATCGGCTGCGACGCCAAGAAGATCGCCAACTGCCCGAAGACCTTCGCCGACCTGCTCAAGCCCGAGTACAAGGGCCAGGTCGCCCTGAACGGCAACCCGACCAAGTCCGGCTCCGCCTTCGGCGGCGTCTACGCGGCCGCGCTCGCCAACGGCGGCTCGCTGGACAACATCCAGCCCGGCATCGACTTCTTCGGCAAGCTGAAGTCCTCCGGCAACTTCAACCCCGTCGAGTCCACCCCGGCCACCATCGAGAAGGGCGAGACCCCGATCTCGATCGACTGGTCGTACCTGAACGCCGGCTACACCGACGAGTTCAAGGAGAAGGGCGTCGACTGGAAGGTCTCCGTCCCCTCCGACGGCAGCTACGCCCAGTTCTACAACCAGGGCATCAACAAGTGGGCCCCGCACCCCGCGGCCGCCCGCCTGTGGCAGGAGTACCTGTTCAGCGCCGAGGGCCAGAACCTCTTCCTCGGCGGCTACGCCACCCCCTCCACCTTCGAGGCCCTGAAGAAGGACGGCACGCTGGACGCCGCGGGCGCCGCCAAGCTGCCCGCCGTCGAGAAGCCGTTCACCACCTTCCCGACCCAGGACCAGATCACGGCCGCCAAGAAGGTCGTCACCGAGAACTGGACCAAGGCCATCGCGGGCTGACGACCGGCCGCTGAACCGAACGGGCTGATCCCACTCATGACCACGGCTCCCACCCCGGTGCCGACCACCCCCGCCGCCACCGACCTCGGTGGCGGCGCGGGGGCGTCCAGCACCGCCACGACCGCCACCCCCACCCCCACCCCGCACCGGCGCCGCGGGCCCCGCCCGCGCGGCGGCTCCTGGCTCGCCACCGTGCCGCTCTTCCTCTTCTTCGCGATCGGCTTCGGCCTCCCCGCCGTCGCCATCGTGATCGGCGCCTTCACCACCTCCAGCGACGCGGACGGCGGTGGCGGCCAGTTCACCCTGGACAACGTGACCGCCTCCGTCCAGGGCGCGTACTGGACGGCGATGGTCAGCAGCCTCAAGCTCTCCGCGCTGACCGCGCTGCTCTCCACCGTGATCGGCCTGCCGATCGCGCAGGCCGTGGTGACCTCCCGGCACACCTGGCTGCGCCAGGCCGTGCTGACCGCCTCCGGCGTGCTCGCCAACTTCGGCGGGCTGCCGCTCGCCTTCGCCTTCGTCGCCACCCTCGGCAACGCCGGTGAGATCACCAAGCTGCTCCACCTGACCGACCACGGCTGGTCGCTCTACACCTTCACCGGCCTGACGATCGTCTACCTGTACTTCCTCATCCCGCTGATGGTGCTCACCATCACGCCGGCCCTGGACGGCCTGCGGGTGCAGTGGCGCGAGGCGGCCCACAACAACCGGGCCACCACCGTCCAGTACTGGCGCCACGTCGCACTGCCGATCCTGCTGCCCTCCCTGCTCGGCGGTTTCGTGCTGCTCTTCGGCAGCGCCTTCGCCGCGTACGCCACCGCCGCGGCCATGGTCGGCGCGACCGTGCCGCTGGTCAGCCGCTCGATCGCGGACGCGCTCTCCGGCAACGTGCTGGTCGGCCAGGGCAACCTCGCGCTCGCCCTCAGCCTCAACATGATCGTGGTGGCCGTCCTGGTGATGGCCGTGTACCTCCCCCTCCAGCGCCGGAGTGCCCGATGGCTCAGCTGACCTCCGCCCGCCCCTCCTCGCCGCGCCGCAAGGTGCGCTGGTGGCGCGGCGCCGTCCTGCTGCTCGCGGGCGTCTACTTCGTCGTCCCGCTGGCCGCCGCCGGCTACTTCTCGATCGACGACCCGAAGGGCTACTCCTTCGAGGCGTACACCGGCCTGCTCAGCGCCCCCGGCTTCCTGGACAGCCTGTGGCTCACCCTGGAACTCGCCGTCGTCACCGTCCTGGTGCTGCTGCTCCTGCTGGTGCCGGCACTGATCGCGGTGCGGCTCGGCTCGCCGAGGCTGCGCCCGGTGATCGACGTGCTCTGCACCCTGCCGCTGGTCGTCCCGCCGGTCGCGCTGACCGCGGGCATGATCGGGGTGCTCCGCTGGGGCCCGGACTACCTGATGGACACGCCGTTCTTCCAGACCTTCGTGTTCATCCAGGACCCGGACTTCCCGCTGGTCCTGGTCATCGCCTACGTGCTGATGGCGCTGCCGCTCGCCTACCGGGCGATCGACGCCGGCCTGCGCGCGGTGGACCTGCGCACCCTCGTCGAGGCCGCCCGCAACTGCGGCGCGAGCTGGCCGCGCGCGGTGTTCACCGTCGTGCTGCCCAACCTGCGCGGCGCGCTGCTGAACGCCTCCTTCCTCACCCTGGCCCTGGTCCTCGGCGAGTTCACCGCCGCCTCGATCCTCGGCTACCAGCCCTTCCCGGTGTGGATCTACTCGGTCGGCAACAGCCAGGCCCACATGTCGGTCGCGGTCTCCATCCTGAGCCTGCTGATCACCTGGCTGCTGCTGCTCCTGCTGGCCACCGTCGGCCGCGAGCGCCGCCACAAGCCCACCACTTCCTGAAGCCCCCGGAGCGATCCACATCATGACCACGGTTACCGCCCCCGTCGCCGGCGTTCCCCTCGCACCCGGCGGCGCGACCGTCGAATTCCGCACCCTGCGCCGCTCGTTCGGCGCCACCACCGCCCTGGACGGCCTCGACCTGACCGTCCACCCCGGCGAGCTCCTCGCCCTGCTCGGCCCGTCCGGCTGCGGCAAGACCACCGCGCTGCGCATCCTGGCCGGCTTCGAGCAGCACGACTCCGGCCAGGTGCTGGTGGACGGCGAGGACATCACCCGCATCCCCGCGCACCGGCGCGACGCGGGCATGGTGTTCCAGTCCTACAGCCTCTTCCCGCACCTGACGGCCGCCGACAACGTCGCCTTCGGGATGCGGATGCGCGGCACCGGCAAGGCCGAGCGCCGCAAGCGCGCCCAGGAGCTGCTGGAGCTGGTCGGCCTGCCGCAGCACGCCGACCGCTACCCGCACCAGATGTCCGGCGGCCAGCAGCAGCGCATCGCGCTCGCCCGCGCGCTCGCCCTGCAGCCGCGCGTGCTGCTGCTCGACGAGCCGCTCTCCGCCCTGGACGCCAAGGTCCGCCTCTCGCTGCGCGAGGAGATCCGCCGCCTCCAGCAGGAGCTGGGGATCACCACCCTGTTCGTCACCCACGACCAGGAGGAGGCGCTCTCGATGGCCGACCGGGTCGCGGTGCTGCGCGCGGGCCGGCTGGAGCAGTGCGCCACCCCGTCCGAGCTGTACGCCCGCCCGGCCACCGCCTTCGTCGCCGAGTTCGTCGGCACCATGAGCCGCATCCCGTGCACCCGCACCGCCGACGGCGTCGAGGTGCTGGGCCGCCGCCACCCGGTCGACGGGGTCGCGCCCGCCGACGGCGAGCTGGAGGTGCTGGTCCGGCCGGAGAACGTCTCGCTCAGCCCCGCCGCCGACGGCCCGGCCCTGGTGGTCGCCGCCTCCTTCCTGGGCGCCGTCACCCGGCTGACCGTCCGGCTCGACGACGGCACCGAGGTCAAGGCCGACCTGCCGACCGAGGCCGCCGCCGCCCTGCCGATCGGCTCCCGTGCCGGGCTCGGCCTGCCGGAGCGCCCGGTCCTGGTGGACCGCCGTTCCGTCTGAACCGACCCGCTCCACCTCCACGAGCACCATCGAAGGTACCGCCATGCCTGCATCCGACGTTCCCGCCACCACCCGCCCCGCCGCCGTCCTCTTCGACATGGACGGCACCCTGGTCGACACCGAGCACCTCTGGTGGCAGGCCGCCGCCGAACTCGCCGACGAGCTGCACCACGCCCTCACCGACCAGGACGCCCCCGAGGTGCTCGGCCGAGCCATCGAGCACACCGCCGCGCACCTGCACAGGGTCACCGGCACCTCGCTGAGCGAGGCCGAACTCGCCGACCGCCTCGGCGACTCCTTCGCCGGCAAGGTCGCCGCCTCCACCGTCCCCCGGCCGGGCGCGCTCGCCCTGCTCGCCGAACTCCGGGACGCCCGGGTGCCCACCGCGCTGGTGTCGGCCTCGCCGCGCCGGGTGGTCGACCTCGTGCTGTCCGCGATCGGCCGCGACTGGTTCGCCGTCACCCTCGCCGCCGAGGACACCGCGCGCACCAAGCCCGCGCCCGACCCGTACCTCGCCGCCGCCGAGCGGCTGGGCCTGGACCCGGCGGACTGCGTGGCGGTCGAGGACACCCCGACCGGCGTCGCCTCGGCCACCGCCGCGGGCTGCGCGGTGCTCGCCGTCCCGTCGACCGCCACGCCCATCCCCGGCGGGTCGCGCGTCACCCTGCTGGACAGCCTGGTGCACGCCGACCTCGCGCTGCTGGGGAAGCTCGGCGCCGCCCCGGCGGTTTGACCGGCCATGGCCTATCTCCTGCTCGCCCTCGCCATCATCAGCGAGGTCTGCGCCACCAGCGCCCTCAAGCTCACCGAGGGCTTCACCCGCCTCTGGCCGAGCATCGGCGTGGCCGTCGGCTACGTGCTCTCCTTCGCGCTGCTCGGCAAGGCGCTGAAGCACATCCCGGTCTCGGTCGCCTACGCCGTCTGGTCCGGTGCCGGGACGGCCGCCGTGGCCGGGATAGGCGTGGTCGCCTTCGGTGAGTCCCTCGGCCGGCTGCAGTGGCTGGGTCTGGCGCTGATCATCGTCGGCGTGGTGGTGCTCAACCTGAGGAGCAGTCACTGAGGACGCCCGCCCCGACGGCGGGGCGGGCCCCCGAGGACCCGCCCCGCCCCACCCCGCCCGCAGGTCAGTTGGGCGCTATCGGCCCGAGGTAGGTGCCGCCCGACACGTCGATGGTCTGGCCGGTCACCCAACGCCCCCGCGGGCCGGCCAGGAAGCCCACCACCTCCGCGACGTCCTCCGGCTCGCCGAGCCGGCCGAGCGCGGCGATCGACTCCAGACCCGCGACGACCTCCGGGATCGCGGTGTGGGCCGCGATCATGCCGGTGCGCACCGGGCCGGGCGCGACCGTGTTCACCGTGATCCCGCGCACGCCCAGCTGGTTGGCCAGCGACGGGCCCATCGACTCCAGCGCGGCCTTGCTGATGGTGTAGCCGATCTGGGCCGGGACGGCGATCCGGCTGGCCATCGATCCCATGTTGATCACCCGCCCGCCCTCGTTCAGCAGCTCCAGCGCCCGCTGGATGACGAAGAACGGCGTGACCACGTTGACCGCCAGCAGCCGGCCCAGCTCCTCCTCGGTGACCTGCCCGATCAGGCTGCCCGAGCTGATGCCGGCGTTGTTGACCAGGATGTCCAGGCCCTTCGCGCCGTGCTCCGCCAGCCCGGCGGTCAGCCCCTCGAACAGCCGGTCCACCGCGCCGGGCTCCCCGAAGCGCGCCTGCACCGCGAACCCCCGGCCGCCGGCCTCCTCGATCAGCGCCACGGTCTCCGAGGCCGCCCCGGCGTTCCCGCCGTAGTGGACCGCCACCAGCGCGCCCTCGGCGGCCAGCCGCAGCGCGACCGCCCGCCCGATCCCGCCCGATCCCCCGGTCACCAGGGCGGTCCTGCCGTCCAGTTCAGCCATCGTCGTGCTCCTCGTACTCCGCCGGTCCCGCGACGGGATCCCGGCACATGGTCCGACCCCTCCGGGCCGGATCCCGAACCACGCCGGTGCCCGAGCCCCGTCACCGATACCCCCGTCACCGGTGCCGAGGGGCTCGTGCCCGGCGACTCCAAGCCTGGTGTCCGCGCAGGTCGGGATCAACGCCGACTTCGCTACCGTCCCGATCACCGTGCGGTTATCGATCCGGGGCGTTCGGGACTGCCCGCGGCCGCGGGCCTTCACCGGGACCGCCCGCCGGCTCGGCCCGCGCCCCGTCGGCGGTTCCCGTCCCGGCGTGAGCCCGGCGTGAGCCCGGCGTGCGGGCCGGCCGGAGCCGCCGGATGCGGCGCCACCGTTCGCCAACGACCAACACTCAACGGTGAGTTGTCCGTCCTCCCGGCGACCGGCCATGTCGCGTTCACGCGGAGTACGCCGCTCTTCGGGTCAATGGGCGTCCAGTTGTCCAGCCAACTCGACGCCCCCCGACCCGAAGGACCCTCGTGGCCGCAGGAAGCACCCTCGCCCTCGCCTCCCCCGCCGCTCCGGCCGAAGGCGACAAGCTCACCTTCCACTGGACCACCACCGCCCCCGACGCCAAGAACTGGGTCGGCATCTACGACGGCACCCGCCAGCCCGGCAACGGCGCCTCGCTGCTCTGGAAGTACACCCCCGGCACCTCGGGTGACGTCCAGCTCGACACCTCCGCCCTCACCGGCGGGCCGTACACCGCGTACCTGCTCGCCAAGGACGGCTACGGCATCCTGGCGCAGACCGCCCCCTTCACCTTCCGCCCCAAGCCCGCGCCCGTCCGCCCGCACCTCGCCGTGGACGCGCTCACCGCGACGGCCGTGGCACCCGGCGGCGCCGTCTCGGTCAAGCTCGGCGGCCTCTGGTGCCGCCCGGCCGGCGCCCCGACCTTCCGCAAGGTCGGCGGACCGGCCTGGCTCTCGGTCGCCGCCGACGGCACCGTGACCGGCACCGCGCCCACCGGCGTCGGCGACGTGCAGCTCCTCGTCGGGGTCAAGGACACCGGCGGCGTCACCGACGCCCTCACCCTCACCGTCCCCGTCGTCGACCCGGCCGCCCCGCCGCGGCTCAAGGCCGCCGCCTGGAACCTCGCCAACGCCGGCGCCGCCTTCACCGACGCGCCCGAGAAGCAGCTGCGCACCGTCCTCACCCAGGGCCTGGACGTGCTGGCCCTCCAGGAGACCGCCGGCACCGCCGCCCAGAGCCTCGCCACCGCCCTGGGCTGGTACGCCTACCAGAGCGCCGGCAGCGTCGGCATCCTCAGCCGGTACCCGCTCACCGCCGTCACGGCCACCACCGCCTCGCTGCCCGCCGCCGGAGCCACCCTCCAGCTCCCCGGCGGCCGGAGCGTGCGGTTCTGGGCCGCCCACCTGGACGAGACGAGCTACGGCCCCTACGCCGCCCAGGACGGGCAGAGCGCCGCGCAGATCACGGCCACCGAGAACGCCTCCGTCCGCCTCCAGCAGGCCAAGGCCCTCGCCACCGCCGTCCGGGCGGACATCACGGCCGGCCGCGCGGTCGTCCTCGGCGCCGACCTCGCCTCGCCGTCGCACCTGGACTGGACGGCCGCCACCGCCGGACAGCACAGCGGCGTCGGCGCGGTCGACTGGCCGGTCACGGTGGCCCTCCAGGGCGCCGGACTGACCGACTCCTACCGCAGCGCCCACCCGGACCCGCTCGCCTCGCCGGGCGCCACCTGGTCGCCGACCCGCAAGCAGCGCGCCGCCAAGCCCGAGCCCCAGGACCGCATCTGCGCCGTGCACTTCGCCGGCCCGCTCACCCTGGTCGAGGCCCACACCCTCGTCACCGGCTGGCCCCAGCCGGACCCGAGCGCCGCCGGCAACGGCTGGCCCTCGGACTGCGCCGCCGCCGTCGCCACCTTCCAGCTCTGAGAGGCCGCTCCCGATGACCGCACTTTCCCGCCGCACCTTCGTCGGCGCCACCGCGGCCGCCGGCGCCGCCGCGCTCACCGGCCTCCCCGCCGCCGCCGCGAAGGCCGCCACCTCCGGCAGCATCGCCGACGTCAAGCACGTCGTGGTGCTGATGCAGGAGAACCGCAGCTTCGACCACTACTTCGGCGCCCTGAACGGCGTCCGGGGC
>NZ_JBSFNM010000025.1:0-114928 GCF_053587085.1 Kitasatospora sp. NPDC003701 | reverse complement strand
AGCAGCAACTGGAGCCGCCCCCGGTGGACCGAGTGCTGCGGCCAGCGGTAGCCGCCCGTCCGGCCCAGCGGCTCCTCCCACACGGCGACCGGGGGACTCGGCCCCCGGTTCCACCCCCGGCCGGACCGGGGACGGGCCGCTCGGGTCAGGCGCGGCAGCGCAGCATCGTCAGCGGGGGGTTGGCGGCGTAGTCGTCCCAGAAGTCCGTGCCGTACTCGCGCAAGCCGGCGGCCGAGATCTCCAGGGGGACCCAGGTGATCTCGTGGAAGCCGGCCGCCTGCAGGCACTTCTCGAAGACCTCGCGGCTGGGCGGGTTCGCGACGAACGAGATCGGCGGGTCGAGGAGCGCGGTGATCCTCACCCGCGGTCCGATCTCGGTCTCCTCGCCGAGCGACTCGCAGAGGAAGCCGTACTTGGCCAGGGACGGCCCGTCGAAACGGTAGTCCGGGTTCTGCGTGAAGGCGAAGAACTCGGCCCCGTCCGCGACGGAGCGGTGGATGGTCCGACACATCCGCTCGATGGTGGCGACGTCCTCGGCGTAGTTGAACAGCTGGACCGCGACCGCGATGTCGAAGGGCCGCTCGAAGGCGCGCAGTTCGGCGACGTCGCCGAGCTCGTAGTGCACACCCAGCGGGTCGCCGTCCTCCAGTGCCCGGGCCGCGTCGACCATCGCGGAGGAGATGTCCACGCCGAGCACGTGGGATGCGCCCCGGCGCTTGAACTCCCGGCTGTAGAAGCCGGTTCCGGAGGCCAGGTCGAGGACCGACCTGCCGTTCACGTCGCCGACGAGGGCGAGGAATCCGGGCACCTCCCCGTAGCGTGCGAGCGGGAGCGTCTTGAAGCCCTCGAACGCCTCGCCGATCTCGTCGTACAGCTGACCACTCATCGTGCTGTCCCCCCTCTGTCCTGGGCGGCGGCCCTCGGAACGGGCCGCGGCCTCTGGCGGGAAAGTCTCCACCTCGTCGGCGGGGCGGCGTACTGGCGGAAGCCACAAATGTGCTGTGGCCGTGGGTCGGTGTGGTCTTGGTGTTCGTATCGGACGACCCGGACGTCACCCCCGGACGAAGGCCGTCGGCCGGGATCCCGGCCGACGGCCCGAGCGGCGGCGGGCCGGTACGGACCCGGCCCGCGGAGTTCCCCTACCTGAACAGGCGGTCACCGCTGGTGGCCATGCGATGGGTGGAGCCGTGGCGGTTCACCCAGTCACGGACGAGGTTGACGGCGTTGGCGCACTGCCAGCTGTTGTCGTACTCGCGCACGCCGGTGAAGGCGCCGTAGCCCGCGATGATGCCGTCCACCCGCGCGTCGCCCAGCAGCTTGTCGACGTACCACGGGTCGTTGTAGGTGGTCGTCCAGGACAGCGTGGCCGCGAGCTGTCCCGCCGCACGGTCCCCGGCCCCCTTCTTCAGCTCCGCGCAGGTGTTGTAGGTGGCCTCCGTGCAGTTGCCGAATCCCTTGGTGATGTCGGAGTCGCCGTAGTCCATCGCCCGGTGGCCGGCGGGGAACCCGGAGCCGGACCGGTTGAAGGCGTTCCGGACCTGATCGCGGGTGCCGGTCGTGGTGATGCCCTCCAGGCTGCCGAGCCTGCCCTCCAGGCTCTTCCAACCCCTGCCGCCGACGTCGGGGGTGTTGCCGCCGTGGTACTCGTAGAAGCCGTAGAGCACCTGGATCCCGGCAGCCGTCAGCCGCTGCGCCTTGTCGCGCAGTCCGGCGACGCTGCAGGTGCGGTTCGGTTCCTCTCCGCAGTAGTTCGGGTCCTTGATGTCCAGCCAGACCAGCGCCAGCCGGCGTCCCGCGTTGGCGTTGGAGAGAATGCGGTCGATCATGCTGTCGAAGCTGGGGCCGAGCCGGTTCTCGCCGGCCGAGGAACAGTCGTGATAGGCCCGCCACTCGTTCGGGTTCCACCAGGCGCAGACGTCGATCTCGATGGCGTTGGCGCCGTGGTTGAGCGCGGCGTCCACGCCGTCCAGGGTGTCGACCCGGTGCGCGATGGCGTAGATCGGCTGACGCTGATCGGCCGCTGCCGCCGGGGCGGTACCGGGGGCCGGGGTGGTACCGGGGGCGGCGACGGCGGGTACGGCCGTGGCGACCAGCGCGGCCGCGGCGGCGGCCGCGACACCGAGGGAACGGCGTACGGACAAAGGCATGTGCTCTCTCTTTCCAGGCGGGATCCGATCCCGCTTCGATCACGGGATCCGGCCTCAACCGTTGCGGACATGACAATCTGACGGGGAGTACGTTCTCGGCCAACTTCGTACACCAATCGGACCGAGGACGGTGGGGCGCCACGCGGTGCCGGGCCTGCCGCGGTCGAGTGCGGGGGGAACGGCGAGCCGGCGGTGGGGACGGGCCCGGGGTCGGTCGCGGCGGATGACCGCGTCACTTCTCGGACTGCGTCAATCCCCGTCCGACCGTTCCCGCCGACAGGAGGCCTGGCCGACGACCGGTCCGGCTGAACCGACCGTGTTGCCCTGGTTCGGCGAGAGTGCGGATGGTGTCGCAGGGCGGACGCATAGGATCGCCGTCATGGCACTGCGACCTGTTCAGGTGAACATCAAGGCTCTCGACGCCTCGGCGGTCGGGCGGTTCTGGGCGGAGGCGCTCGGCTGGAGTGCGTACCGCCCGGGCGTGACCACCTACGTCGGACCCGCCGGCGGCCTCGTCTGGCCGGACCCGGTCGCCGTCTGCATCGACGTCGTTCCCGTTCCGGAACCCAGGGCGGCGACCAAGAACCGGGTGCACCTCGATCTCGCCACCACCTCGGCGGCCCATCAGGCGGAGCTGGTCGCGCGCCTCCGGGTGCTCGGTGCCACGCCCGTCGACGTGGGCCAGGGCGAGGTGCCGTGGACGGTCCTCGCCGACCCGGAGGGCAACGAGTTCTGCGTGCTGGAGCCCCGGGAGATCTACCGGGACACCGGGCCGATCGCCGCGGTCGTGGTCGACTGCGAGGATCCGCGGGCGATGGCCCGGTTCTGGGGCGAGGCGACGGACTGGGCCGTGCACGAGGTGGCCGACGACCACGCGTCGTTGCGCTCCGCCGGGGGTGTCGGCCCGTATCTCGAGTTCCTCCGCACGCCCGGCGTGAAGACCGTGCCGGACCGCGTCCACCTCGACCTGCTGCCGTACCCCGGCGACGACAAGGAGGCGGAGGCGGCCCGGCTGCGGGCCCTCGGCGCCACCGACCTCGACCTCGGCCAGGGCGACGTCCCGTGGACGTGCCTGGCCGACCCGGAGGGCCACGAGTTCTGCGTCCTCGCCCTGCCCTGACGCGGCGTCGGCTCGGGCGGCGAGCCTTCGGGCGGGGGTGGGACCGGCGCGCTCGCCGAACTGCAACGCCCGACCCGTCGGGCGACCGCCCCCGAGGTGGCCGTTGGCGCCGGCGGGGGGAAGCCTCCGAGCTGGGCCTTCACGAGCCGCGACCGGCCGTGGAGCCCACGGTGCCCCGCGCATCGGCCGAAAGTGGCTCCCCATGGCGCCACGGGGGTGCCATACTGGTGCCATGGGCGGCCGCGCCCCTCGGGCCCGCAGGCCGAAGGGGGCGCGTTCTCGCGGGGTGAGCCAGCAAAGGGGTCGGATCATGGGGGCAGCAGAGAGCCGGCAACAGGCGGCGCCCGGCGCCTTCACCGCCTTCGCCCGCTTCGTGCTCTGCGGCGGAGGGGTGGGGCTCGCCTCCAGCTTCGCCGTGACCGCCCTCGCCGCCCGGATCCCCTGGGCCGTGGCCAACGCGCTGGTCACCGTGGTTTCCACGCTCCTCGCCACCGAACTGCACGCCCGCTTCACCTTCGGCGCGGGCGGCCGGGCGACCTGGCGTCAGCACGCGCAATCGGCCGGATCCGCCGCCGCCGCGTACCTGGTGACCTGTGCGGCGATGCTCGCCCTGCAGCAACTGGTGGCGGCGCCCGGCGCGGTGCTCGTGCAGGTCGTCTACCTGTCGGCCTCGGCGCTCGCCGGTGTCGCCCGGTTCGCGGTGCTGCGCCTGGTCGTGTTCGCGCGGCGTCGCTCGCAGGCCGCGGTCACCGTCCGCACCGCCCGCCCCGTGCACGCGACCGTGGCCCGCGCCTCGGCTCCGGTCGCCCCCGGAGAACTCTGCCGCGCCGCCTGACCGTTCCGCCGGTCGCCCCGGCCGGGCAGCGGACCCCGGCGCCGGAACCCGGCGGGCGCCGTTGCGCTTCCGAGGTCACATTCCACCTGGTCCGGTCAATATTTACTTTTCCGGAATCCGTCTGCATAGTGGCGCCTCGAATATTGGTGGGTTGAGCCGAGGGGGCCATTTCTTGTCTCAGATCGACGATGGTGCCGCGCGCGAAGTGGAGCTCGAGCGCGTTCAGGTGTCCGTCATAGGCGGGCTGTTCGACGAGCGGCTGGCCGGGGCGCGGGAGGAGCTGGCGAGCGTGCTCGCTTCGCCGCCCGACGGCGCGGGAAAGGCGTACGAGCGGGATCTGGCGGCCGGGCGGCTGGCGGGGGAGGTGCGCCGGCTGGAGGGGGCCGAGGAGGGACTGGTCTTCGGGCGGATCGACCTGGCGGACGGGACGGTCCTGCGGATCGGGCGGCTGGGGCTGCACAGGGACGCGGACGAGCTGCCGGTGCTGGTGGACTGGCGGGCCGAGGCCGCGCGGTCCTTCTACGAGGCGACGCCGGTCCACCCCATGGGGCTGCGTCGGCGTCGCCACCTGCGGCTGACGGGCCGCACGGTGGTGGGGGTGAGCGACGAGCTGCTCGACGGCTCCGCACCCACCGGACAGGACGTGGTCGGTGACGGTCCGTTGGCGGCGGCGCTCGGGGCGAGGCGCACGGGGCGGATGGGTGCGGCGGTCGCCACGCTGCAGACCGAGCAGGACGCGATCGTCCGCTCGCCGCACCGCGGGGTCACGGTGGTGCAGGGCGGTCCGGGCACCGGAAAGACGGTGGTGGCGCTGCACCGCGCCGCGTACGTGCTGTACGCGTTCCCGAAGGCGGCCGAGCGCGGCGTGCTCGTGCTGGGGCCGAACGCGCGGTTCCTCGACTACATCTCCCAGGTGCTGCCCTCGCTCGGCGAGAACGACGTCGTCCTGGCGACGTGCGAGGAGCTGGCCGGCGTCGTACCGGGCGCGGCGGAGCCCTTCGAGGCGGCGCGCCTGAAGGGGAGTTCCGCGCTGGCCGACGCGCTGGCCGCCGTGGTCCGCTCACGGCAGGCCCCGGGAGGCGACTTCGAAGTCCGGGTCGGGAAGGAGTGGATCCGCCTGGGGGACGGTGATGTCGCACAGGCGCGGGAGTCGGCCCGGAGCAGCGGTCTCGCGCACAACCGGGCGCGCCGGCTGTTCAAGGAGCTGCTGGTCGACGCCCTCGTCCGGGAGCTCGCCCGCAGCGGCGCCGAGGCCCTCGAACTGATCGACGCCCAGGTCGTGCAGCTGACCGGCCTCGACCTCGACCGGATGGCGGCGGCGGACCTGCGTCGCCTCGGTGTCGACGACGCGCCCGCCACCGGCGCCGACGAGTTCGACGCCGACGCCGTGCGCGCCGATCTCCTGGACGACGTCTCGATCGACCGGGCCGTCGAGGACCTGTGGCCCCTGCTCGCGCCCGGCGACGTGGTCGACGCCCTGCTGACCGACGACGAGGCGCGGGCCGCGTACCTGTGGCAGCTCGCCGACGACCAGCGGGCCCTGCTGCGGCGGACACCCGGTGCGCCCTGGACGGACGCCGATCTGCCGCTGCTCGACGAGGCGGCGAGCCTGGTCGACGGCCCGCCCGGGCCGACCTTCGGGCACGTGGTCGTCGACGAGGCGCAGGAACTCACCGCCATGCAGTGGCGGATGGTCGTGCGCCGTTGCCCCGGCAGGTCGATGACCCTGGTCGGAGACTTCGCCCAGGCGGGCCCGGCGACGGTGGCCCGGGACTGGAACGACGCGCTCGGCCCGCACCTCGGACGGCGCTTCGACCTGCGCACCCTGACCGTCAGCTACCGGACCACGCAGGAGATCCTCGCCACCACGGAGGACCTGCTGGCCCGGATCGCCCCGGACCGGTCGCCGATCCGGTCGATCCGGCACGGCGAGGTGCCTCGTACCCTTGCCGCGGCCCCCGAAGCGCTCGTCACCGCCCTGCTGGAGGAGCTGCGGGAGCAGGGCGCCGCGCACCCGGGCGAGTTGGTCGGGGTGCTCTGCGCCGATGGCAGGACGGAGCAGCTCGCGGCTGCGGGGGTCGAGCGGCACGCCCGGCTGGTGCCGGCCTCACAGGCGCGCGGCCTGGAGTTCGACACCGCGATCGTGGTCGACCCGGACGGCATCACCGCCGCCCGCCCCGGCGGCGAGCGCGACCTGTACGTCGCCCTCACCCGGGCCACCAAGCGGCTGTGCACCATCACCGTCCCGCCCGCCGTGACGATCACGGGCTGAGGACGGCCGGGCGCTCAGCGGGTGTTGCGCCGGCCGACGACCCGGGCCCGGCGGAGCGTCCGCGAGGAGCCGCCGCTCCGGCGACCGGCGGGCGCGGGAGTGATGTGGATCACTGGGAACCCGGTGAGCCGCGCGGACAGGGATGGGCATGGAACTGTCACAACGGGCGCGGTTGCGCGCCGGGGATCGCCACGCGTTGGGGGAGCTGTTCGACGCGCATGCCCAGGACGTCTACGCGTACGCGCTGCGCACCCTGGGGGACCGCGCGGCGGCCGAGGACGTGGTGTCGATGACCTTCCTGGAGGTCTGGGGGCTGCGCGCGAAACTGCGCGAGGGCGACGAGGCCCTGCGGCCCTGGGTGTTCGGGGTCGCCACCAACGTGCTGCGCAACACCGCGCGGGCGGCGCGGCGGCACCGGGCGGCCCTGGAGCGGCTGGGCGAGCGGGAGCCGGAGGAGGACTTCGCCGAGGAGCTGGTCGCCCGCCTCGACGCCGGCGCGGAGCTGGCGGCGGTACGGCGCGCGCTGCCCGCCCTGCGCCGGGCCGAGCGCGAGGTGTTCAGGCTCTGCGTCTGGGTGGGGCTCGACTACGTGTCGGCCGCCGAGGCTCTCGGCATCCCGGTCGGGACGGTGCGCTCCCGCCTCTCCCGGGCCCGCACCCGACTGCGGTCGCTCGTCGAGAAGGACCTGATGGAACGTAGGGAACCCGCGGCCGTGCCCGGACAGGTAGGGGAGAGCGGCTTCCGTGCCGCCCGGTCGATGCAGGGGGAGCTCCGATGAACGACACACCCGAGATGCTCACCGCCGACCGCCACCGGTTGTTGAGGGAGCACCTGATGAGTGAGATCGCCGCAGAGACGAAGGCACCGCGGTCGCGGCGCAGGCACGCCTGGTGGATCGCGCCGCCACTGGCGATCGCCGCGGTGGCCGCCGTGACCGTGGTCGGCCAGGGGCGGCACGACGACGGCCGCGGTCCGGCCGCCCCCGGCGTGTCGGCGAGTGCGGCGCCGGCGTCGTCGGCCACGTCAGCGCCGACGGCTCCGGCCACGTCCGCGGCGGAGTCGAAGTCGCCGGCCGTGCCCGAGCCGGCGGACGCCGCCGCTCTGCTGAGCCGGGCCGCGAAGGCCGTCCTGAGCAGCCCGGACCCGGGTGCGAAGAACACCCAGTTCGTCTACCAGCGGCAGATCACGGACGGCGCGCGCGAGTCGAAGCGCGAGCGGACCACGTGGATGCCGGTGGACGGCAGGTCCGCCGGCCTGATCGTGGACCCGACGATGTACGGCGCGGACACCGAGGGGCGGGTCGCCTGGCCCGCCCCGCTGGGGACCGCCGTCGGCGCACCGAAGAAGGCGGGTTTCGACGTCCCGACCTACGAGTTCGTCGCCTCGCTGCCCGCCGAGCGGGACCGGCTCCTGCAGCAGCTCCTCAACGCGGACCGGTCCAAGGCCGTGGCGGGGCAGCAGATGACGAAGGAGATGCGCTACCAGATCGCGTTCGGGGACATCCAGTTGATCTTCCAGAACGTGGGGGCGCCCCCCGCCGTCGCGGGAGCGCTCATGGAGGCGGCCGCCACGCTCGCCGGGACCTCGGTGGTCGCCGACGAGGTGGACGCGCTGGGACGCCACGGCGTCGCGGTGGTCGGGATGAACGGCACCATGCGGGTGTCGCTCGTCTTCGACAAGCAGACCGGCGTGTTCCTCGGCGTGCGGCAGGTGCTGCTCGCGGACCTCCCGCCCGTCGGCCGCGACGGCCGCCCGCCCGTGGGCAGCCCGGCCCCGGGCGCCGGGAACGGCAAGGGCTACGACTTCGCCACGGCCGTCCTCCAGGCGGGCGTCGTCGACCGGCCGGGCGACCAGCCCAGGAGCTGAGCCCGCTCGCCACAGGCCGGACCGCGTCGAGGGCCCGTTCGGGGGCGGGCCCTCGTCAGGCCGGCGGTTCCGGCCGGTTCCGGTCGGGTGGCGAGCCGACGATGGTGCCGCGGCACGCCGGGCGGCTGCTCAGCGTGCCGCGGTCTCCGCCGGGTGGGCGTCGTCCGCGTGCCGGTCCGCGGCGGGTTTCGCGGCGGTGGGTGCGGTGGTCTGTTTGGCGGTCTGGCAGGTGCTGCACGCATGCCACAGCGGTCGGGGCCTGGGGTGGCCGGCTTCGGCGAACCGGTGCGGGGCGAGGGTCATCTCCCCGGTGTCCAGGCCGCACAGGGTGAGGGGGCCGCAGGCGCCCGAGGCCTCCGCGGGGGCGGCGTGCGCGCGGCGCACCGGGTTCTCCGGTTCCGCTGGCGCGTGGTCGGGTCCGAGGATCCGAACGTTGGAGGGCAGGTCCAGCTCCAGCACGACGACGATGTCCATCCCCTCAACGTGGCCGCCGGACCGGTCCGCCGCACCCGCACGGTGGCATCCGGACCAACCGGGCCGACCGGGCGGGCGGCCCGGAGCACGGGCACGCCCGCGTCCCGGCGGACGGGAGCGTCACGCCGGACCCTAACGGCGGGGGCCGTACGTCCAGTAGTGGTCGGGGTAGTCACCGCACGGGTACTGCATCAGGGGCGCCTGGGGAGCGGTGCTGCGGTAGGAGACGGCGAGGCACTGGCGGCTGTTGTCGTTGACGAAGCGGATGCCGTTCGGCCACTTCTCGATCCTCCAGGACTGCCCGGGGCTGTTCCCGCACACCGACTGGACCACCCCGGCGGCGGCCTCGGTGCTGGAGTCGCGCACGGAGAGGCACAGCGCGCTGTTGTAGCTGACGATCCGGTAGTGCGTGTCGCCCTCGGCGTCCGTGTAGGACTTCTGGGCCTCCCAGAAGTGGTCGGGGAAGTCCCCGCAGGGGAACTGCTGGAGGTTCTGGCCGTTCTCCCGGGAACCGCCGGGCGTGGCGATGCACTGCAGGCTGTTGCCGTTGCTGATCTCCACCGGCCCCGCGGGCGGCACCATCGGGGTGCCGCCGAGACGGCCGGGGGTCGAAGCCTCCGTCTGCGGTGCCGGCGGTGAGGCGGGGGGCGGCGACGGCGGCACGGCGCCGTCGGTCCTGCCCGGCGAGGAGGGGGCGGCGGGCACCGGCGGGGCGCCGGCGTCCGGCGTCCGCGCGGCCGTGCCCGGTGCGGGGGTGCTCTGCGGCACGGGGGCGGTCGGTGCGGGAGCGGGCTGTGCCGGGTCCGTCGGCAGCGCTCGGGCGGGCGTGCCGCTCGACGGGGAAGCGGCCGGCGACGCGGCCGGTGAGGTGCCCGGCGGCGGGCTCGACGTCGGCCCGGAGGAGCCCCCCTCCGGCGGGGAGGCGGGGCCGCCGCTCGCGCTGGGCCCCGGCCCGAGCCGGGTGCCGGCCGCTTGGGGGGCCGCGTCGACGGGTGTCCGGTTCGCAGTGCCCAGTCGGATTCCCACCAGCACCCCGGCCAGTACCAGGGCCCCGGCCAGGAGCGCCGCCACCGCACCCGTGGCCGGGGCGGTCCACGCGGCGGAGCGCGGTCGCGCACCGGCGGGCCGGCCGCGCCGCGGGCCGACGGACACCGGGCCGAGCGCGAACGGGCCGGTCGGGTGAAGGTCCGGCGCCCGGACCAGCTCGCCACGGACGATCCCGGGGCCGGTCGCGGCCGGCCCGGCCACCTCCAGGTACCGGCCGGCCAGGGCCCGCCGTACCACCACGAGGTCGCCCTCCAGGCGCCGCAGCACCGGCAGGTGCGCTCCCGTCCCGTCGGGCACCGCGATCACGGCCCCCGGCTGCCCGCCCTCACCCGTCCCGGCCCGGGCCCGCTCCCGGTCGACCAGGAGCCCGACCGCGTCGAGTTCCTGCCCTGCCGTCCGTCGGACCTCACAGGCGCTGTCCCGGATGCGCCGCACCTCGCCCAGACACCACGTCGCCTCCCGCAGCCGGATCCGCCGCAGCGTCCCCGCGCCGCTGCCCGGGCCGGCCCCGTCGCCCGCGCCCGGCTCCCCGGACCCGTCGCTGTCCAGCTCGCTCCGCAGCTCGGCGACGATCGCCACCAGCACGCGGATCAGCTCCTCGGCCTCCGCCACGGCCGCCTCGGCCTGCTGCTGCGCCTGCCGCGCCCGGTCCAACGCCTGCTCGCCGGCGGACCGCTCCGGCCGGGGCGGCAGGAGGCCTCCGGCCGCCCGGGTGGCCTGTTCGTGCAGGTGGCCGGCGCGGGCCAGCAGCGCGGCCCGGGTCCGCGGGTCCGTCACCTGGTCGTGGACGAGTCGCTGGAGCAGGTGCCACGGGATGTTCTTCTCCGCGGAGCGGTACTCGCTCCAGCTGGTCCTGCCGGCGGGGTAGCGCTGAGCGAGCCTGCGGACGGTGACACCGGCGGTCACCTCCCGTACGAACCGGGCCAGGGCGTCCGCCTGCTCGGTCTCCCCCTTCAGGCGCCCCTGCGGACGTCCGGCACTCGCCACCCCTGCCCCCTCCGGTGTCCGGGGCCGAACCGGATGACCGGCCCCCAGCGGCCTTGCTTGTTGATGGTCAGTCAAACATGTGGCGGGGGATCCCCATCGGTTCTTCGGACAACTCGTCGCGGTGACGGACCCGACCTGGGCGTTCTCCGCTCACGGGCGCTCCCGCAAGGGCCGTCGGGTGCCCGGTGTTGTCCGCGGTCAAGTGCGGATTGTCCGCCGCTCACCTGCGCCTCGGGCCGTTCCGGTAGTCGGACAATCGCGCCCTGTCGCACGGTGGAGCCCGCACCGGCTCCTCGAACGGCCCGGAGGTTCCGTGGCCGGCGGTCCGACCGCACGGGCACGACCGCCGTCGGCCGTCGGGGGCGGAGCCGGCGCGGACGCGGACGGACCGGATGCCACGAGAGGCCGGAGCCCGTCCGTACCCACCCGTATCGACCAGAGAAGGACACCTCATGAAGCGACGAATCCTGGCGACCACCCTCGTGTCGGCCGCGGCGGTGGTGGGCCTGGCGATGCCCGCCTCCGCCGCGACGACGGTGGAGACCCGCGTGAACGACTGCATCAGCACGAACGTGTCGAACAACGAGGGCCACGGCTGGGCCCAGGCGTGTGACGGCTACAACGTGAACGGCTGGATCACGGACGACAAGGCCGACGGCCGCTGCCCCTACGTCATCTTCTACACGACGGCCGGCTCGGAGAACGGCCCCCGGGTCGGTCCCAAGGGCACGACGCGCAGCTTCTCCTTCAGGACGGCCAACTGGGTGACGGGCATCGGGATCGGCTGGGCCGGCTGCTGACGGAGCGCCGACGGCGGGTCTGCTGACGGCACGTGAGCAGACGGGGCGCCCGTGCCGGCCGGCGCGGGCGCCCGCCGCGGCCCGACGGTTCGGCGGGGCCTGTCGCCGCTGTGTACGTCGTCACCCGCCGACGGCTCCGACCGGCAGGGGGGCTGCCGGAACCCCGGCAGCACCCCTGAGAGCGCCGGGTCCCCGCCGGCCGGCGGTTTCCTGGGTGCGTCAGGGCCAGGCTGGCCGGCCGGCCCGTGGGGTAGGAATGTCCCCAGGTCGCCGGGCACCGAGGCCCGGCGACCCGAACACCGCAGCGGACCGACCCCGGGTGCGGCGCCGGACGCCCGGACGTCCCGCCCGCCCGAGGTCGGGACATCCTCCACCAGGTTGGGTCATGAGCGACAGCAGTCCCTTGGGCGAGTTCCTCCGCGCACGGCGCGAAGCCCTCAAGCCGCAGGACGTGGGCCTGCCGGAGCACGGCCGTCGGCGGGTGCCGGGGCTGCGTCGGGAGGAGGTCGCGATGCTCGCGGGGGTGAGTTCCGACTACTACATGCGCCTGGAGCAGGGGCGCGAGACCGGCCCCTCGCCGCAGGTCGTCGCCGCCGTCGCGGCCGCGCTCCACTTCGACGGCGAGGCGCTCGACCACCTGCGCCGACTCGCCCGGGCACTCCAGGAACGCCGCGGCGCACCCGCCGGGCACGGGCGGATCGGCCCCCAACTGCTACGCCTGCTCGACAGCTGGCCCGACACCCCCGCCTTCGTCCTGGGGCCCGCGCTGGACGTCCTGGCGCACAACAGCCTCGCCGCCGCCCTGCACAGCGGATTCCAGAGGTTCGACAACCTGGCCCGGATGGCCTTCCTCGACCCGGCCGGTCGCGACTTCTACCGCGACTGGGCCCGCTCCGCGCAGGCCTGCGTCGCCGAGCTCCGCGCGGCCTACGGGCACGACCCCGACTCCCCGCGGATCGCCGAGGTCGTCGCCACCCTGTCCGCGAAGAGCCCGGAGTTCGCCGACCTGTGGGCCCGGCACGACGTGAAGGCCAAGACCCAGCAGCCGAAGAGCCTCGCCCACCCCGAGGTGGGCGCCCTGGAGATCCAGTTCTCCGCCTTCACCGTCAACGGCGCACCGCACCAGCAGCTGGTCGTCTACCAGGCCGAACCCGCCGGTGCCACCGCGGCCGCCTTCGCTGAACTGCGGGCCCGGACCGGGCACGCCTCGACGGCGCGGGCGGAACCCGCCCCGACGGCCGGCACCGTCTGACGTCCCGCCCCGACGCACCTCCGGCCCGGGCCGCCTCCACCGAGGCGGCCCGGGCTCTCCGCGTCTGCCGGCACAGGTAGCCGCCCGTCGCACTCCCGGTGCCCCGGACGGTGGGTGCCCGACTCCTGGGGACGGGGCGGCCTGGTTCCGGTCCCGCCGGCCGAGCAGCCTGGCTCTGCGGCAGTCGCCGCAGCCACACGTCCGACAGCCGGAAAGGCCCTCCCATGATCGTCCCCGACACCCGTCCCACCGCCGCGGACGCCACCCTCGCCCGGATCCGGAGCCTGCCCGCCGACCGGCGGCGGATCCTGTTCACCGGCGCCACCATCGTCACGATGGATCCCGCCCTCGGCGTCATCGACCGCGGTGATCTCCTCGTCGACGGCGACACCATCACCGCGGTGGGGCACCACCTGGACGTGGCCGACGCCGTGGTCGTCGACGCCACCGGCACGATCCTCAGCCCCGGCTTCGTCGACACCCACCGCCACGCCTGGGAGGCCCAGTTGCGCCGGATCATGCCGGACGTGGACGACCTGGGCGGCTACGTCATGGCGACCCTGGCCGGCTACGCCACGGTCTACCGGCCCGAGGACATGTACACCGGGACCAGGCTCGCCGCCCTGACCGCGATCGACAGCGGCATCACCACCATGCTCGACTTCTCCCACAACTCCCGCACCCGTGACCACTCCGACGCCGCGGTCCAGGCGCTCCTCGACACCGGCATCCGCGGTGTGCACGCCTCCATGGGACCGCACTTCGGCACCTGGGACCAGCAGTGGCCCGGCGACCTCACCCGCCTGAAGGACCGCTACTTCAGCAGCGACGACCAGCTGCTCACCCTGCGCCTGGCGGCCCTGGCCACCGCGGAGATCGCCGGCCCCGCACTCGCCTACGGACCCGAACTCGCCAGCGTCGCCGAGGACCTGGGCATCGGCGTGAGCGTGGACGCCGTCTTCGGCACGGCCTCCTCCGAGGCGGTCCTGCGCTGGGCCGAGGGCGGCCTCCTGGGCCCCGACGTCACCCTCATCCACTCCACCGGGCTCACCGCCGAGGCGTGGAAGGCCATGGGGGAGACCGGCACCACCGTGGCGCTCGCCCCGACCTCGGACGCCCAGATCGGCCTGGAGACCGCCATCCCCGCCGTCGACGAGGCCCTCGCCGCCGGAATCCGCCCGGGCTTGAGCATCGACGTCGAAGTCGCCCTGGCCAGCGACATGTTCACCCAGATGCGGGCCCTGCACACCGTCCAGCGGATGCGCGCCGTCAACGCCGCCCACGGCACCGACCGGCGGCCCTCCCGGATCACCACCCACGACGTGCTGGACTTCGCCACCCTCCAGGGCGCCCGCACCAACGGCCTCGCCGACACCACGGGCTCGCTCACCCCGGGCAAGAAGGCCGACCTGCTGGTCGTCCGGGCCGAGGACCTCAACACCATGCCGCTCAACGACCCGATCGGCACCCTCGTCCTCGGCTCCGACGCCCGGAACATCAGCGCGGTGCTGATCAACGGCGAACCCCGCAAGTGGAACGGGCAGGTCCTCGACGTCGACCTGCCCACCCTGCGCACCGAGGTCCGCGCCTCCCGCGACTACGTGGTGAACACCCCGGCGCCCTGAGCACGCCCGGTGCGGTGGCAGGCTCGCACCCCCTGCCGGCCGGGCGTGACCGGGCCGCTTCCTCCGGCCGATGACGCACACCGCCCCGAACGGTTCCTCGGTGGCGGTGCCGTGTGGGCAGGACCGGTCCACTATCGGTCGCCAATGACCGGATCCGATGAATTATCACATGAGAATTAGCCGCTTCGGGTCATCTCCGACAATTCCCGGCGGATTTGTCAGCACCGGGCAGTACGGTTACGGACTATCGGGATGAGTCTCGGTTCCGATGGCCCTGTGTGGACGGTAGTCAGGAGGTTCCTGCCATGGCCGACGACTTGCTCCTGTTTCCGCACTGCGACGTCCATGTCGCGCTGACCGGCGCGCCACCCCTCAAACTGACCCTGGCCACCCGTACCGACGCGAATCCCGCGACGAACGGGTTCGTGATCACCGAGGTGCCGTCCAATCAGAGCGAGTTCCTCTTCTTCGCCCCGCACAATCCCAAGACGCGGCGGTTCGAGGGGCTGCCCGTGGTAGACCCGAACACCGGTCTGGTCACCGCCACGACACCCGGGGTGTTCCTGTTCCAGGCCCGGTTCGGCAACCAGTACCTCGTCGGCAGGCTCCAGGTCCACCGGTCGGTGGTCGGCTGGTGGTTCGGCAACGACTCCGTCACGACCGCGCTCGACGCCGCCGTCGCGCATGCACAGCCCTCGGTGTACGCCAAGTTCAGCGACGACGCCGGCACCGGGACCGACCTGATCGGTGACATCACCGGCCACGGGTACGTCCAGTTGACCCCGACGGGGTCGACCGGACTCGCGGTCACGCCCAGGGGCCGGGTCCGGGGCCTGGCGGTCAGCCCGACCCAGCCGGACACCCCGTGGCTGATCTCCGGCACGTTTCCGGGCGTGGGTACGCCCCAGACCCTCAAGGTGCGCGTGATCGACTACACCGCCGACCACGCGCTGACCTGGGAGCTGGGCGGCGGCGACCCGGCGGCCCTCGCCGACAAGCACAACGTCCTGTTCCTCGCGGAGGGGTTCCGCGAGCAGGACCGCGGGAGGTTCGACGAGATCGTCACCCGGACGATCCACGAGATGTTCGAGAAGCCCGCGCACGAGCCGTACGGGATGCTCCGGGCGAGCTTCAACGCCTTCAAGTCCTTCACCCCGTCCCAGCAGCACACCGTCACCTGCGGATTCCGGGTCGCGGACGGTGCGGAGACGGTCGAGGCGGGCCAGGCGAAGGGCGTCGGCCACCCCATCCCGTCCAACGTGATCGGCGCGAGCCCCGGCTACACGCTGGAGGAGCTGGTCCGCAGGGTCGGGCTCCCGATGCGCGGGGATTCACGACCCGACCTCTTGGCGGTCTGGCAGGGGCAGGACCTCACGGACCTCGACCCGGCCAGGGTGAGCGGACCACTCATCGAGGCCTGGAAGAAGCACCAGTCGGTGGGGATCCTGCACGCCCGCGACACCTTCTTCGGCTTCCACCTGGGTGGCCGGCTCGCCGACCAGGCCTCCGGGACCGGCCCGGTGCCGAAGCCCGCTGCCGACACCGTCGGTGACCCGGCCGTCAAGACGTTCGTCGCCCGGCTGTACGAGTTCTACCTCAACCGGCCGACCAGGCTCCTGACCCTTGACCCGCGGCGCCATCCGCCGGAGCTCTACCGGGGCTCACGCACCGTCAACCCCGCGAACACGCTGCTGCGCTACGTCCGCGGTCTCAAGGTCACCGGTTCGACGGCCCCGGTCGGCGCCCAGTGGATGCCCGACGAAGGGAAGTACCAGCCCAGCCGCGGCCTGATCGCCGTCATCGTCAACGACGGCGTGGACGGCGGCACCAACATCAACGTCCGGACGGCGACCGCCCAGACGGTGAACACGTTCTCCGGTGCCTCCTACGTCTACGCCAACGCGGCGGACAAGCGGGAGCTGCGCCGTGACCCGCCCGCCGACATCGCGGTCGACTTCGACGACGTCATCCAGACGGTGGCGCACGAGTTCGGCCACAGTTTCAACCTGTCCGACGAGTACGAGGAGTTCGGCGGGGACGACACCGGCGGGGCCACGACCGCGACGGACCTGAGCGGTGACAACGTGTCGGTACTCGGATTCCTGCGAGCCGGCACCGACCCCAACGACCGGCACATCGACCCGGCCAAGGTCAAGTGGCTCAAGCTGCCGCGCATCCGGACGGCGGCGGCCCTGCTCACGGACTCGGTGGCCGTGACCACCCCGGTCCGTGGCATCAAGGTCACCATCGGCTCGCGCAACATGGCGCAGTGGCAGCAGGCCAAGGCGCTCCTCTCCGAGGTGCGGCTGCGAGCCTTCGGCATCCAGCCGGGGGGCCGGCAACTCCCGCTGGACGACAGCCCCGCCGCCCACCTCGAAGGGCTGGTCGTCAGCCAGGTCCTCCCTGCGGAGGGTGCGCTCGTCATCGCCACACCCGGGTCCGCCGCCCCGCCGACCTTCAAGAAGGGTTCGATCGTCTTCGTGCCGCTGAAGGACACCCTGCACCAGCCGCTCCTCGTGGTGGAGCCGAAGGTGCTCAAGTTCCTCCAGGACAACCACAACCCGCTCAACCAGGACCAGGACACCGCCCGGAAGAGGACCGAGGACGACAACCCGGTCGACATCCCGGACTTCAGCGCGCCCTGCAAGTCCGCACGACTGATCGGGATCTTCGAGGGCGCCGACCACCAGGCCGGCGCCCACTACCGGCCGGCCGGGCGCTGCAAGATGCGCAAGAGCTCGACGGACTTCTGCCACATCTGCGCCTGGCTGATCGTCAACCGTGTCGACCCCACGTTCCACGCGCTGCTGGACCGGAAGTTCTACCCGGAGTCGAAGGCGGAGGCGAAGAAGCATGAGTGAGCCGGGCACCTTCGAACGGATCCTGGCCGAGGTCGGTCAGGCGCTGCTGCCGCTGCGCGACGCGCTGGCCTCGCCCGGCGCCTTCTCCGCACTGCTGCGCCGCCTGGGGTGGATCGCGACGGACATCCCGCAACCCTTCGTCGACCTGCGCACCGGCGTCGAGACCCTCTACGACAGCCTGCACACCCTGCTCGGCGACGGCGGGCTGAGCGTCGACGGCACGGTCGGCGACGGCGGCGCTTCGGCGTCGGCCTCCTTCTCGCCGGACGACGTCAAACGCGCCCTCGGAGCCGTCCAGGCACTCATCAAGGGCATCCACGCCATCACCGATGCCCCGCCCTCGGCCATTCCCGCCTCCCTGCGGGCGGACGGCTTCCTCGCGCTCTTCCCCGGCCAGCTCGTCGACTTCCTGGTCGTCGGCTATCTGCAGCGTTACCACGCCAACCTCGGCTTCGCCCTGCGCAGCCTCGGCGTGATCAAGGCCGACTACGCCCCCGCCACCGGCGGGCGCCCGCCGTACATGCACCTCGCCCTCGACCTCGGCGACCTGTTCCGGATGCTGACCGATCCGTCCCAGGTGCTGAAGGACGCCTTCGGCTGGGGTACGCCCGCCTTCGACCAGCGGGCGCTGTTCTCCCAGCTCGACAACCTGCTGCGGGCCATCGGCGCCAACGTGCAGACCGTCGACGTGCCGTCGTCGACCGCGCTGGCCGTCCAGGGCGCCGCGCCCGACCCGTTCGGCCCGGCGCCGGCGATGCTGTCCGCCGTCCTCTTCGAACGCGTCCAGCCCTCGGCCCGGATGGCGGCCGAGCTCCGGCTGCTGCCACTGCCCGCCGCCGACGGGGCCCCGGCGGGGCTGGCGCTCCTTCCTTCGTTCGCCGGACGCCAGGGCTTCCGCTTCGAACTCGGGCCGGACGTCGCCGTCACCATCCGCGGCGACCTCGACCTCCAGGGCGGAGTCGCACTGCTGGCACGGCCCGGTCGGGGCATCGAGATGGTCCTCGGCTTCGAGTCGTCCGGCCCCCCGGTCCACGCCAAGGGGTCGATCGACGTCCGGGTCGAGCGGTCCGGCCCGACCGACAAGCCCCGGATCCTCCTCGGCTCGGCCGACGGGACACGACTGCAGCTGCGCCGGATGGCCGGCGCGGGCGGGGTCCGGCTGGTCGGTCAGGAGGCCGACTTCTTCGCCGAGGTCGACCTTGAGGGGCTGGAGTTCGTCCTCTCGCCGGCCGGTGCGGACGGTTTCATCGGTGCCGTGCTGCCCGGAAGCGGGGTCACCCTCGGCGCGGACCTTGCCGTCGGCCTCTCCTACCGGCAGGGCTTCTACTTCCGCGGCACCTCCAACCTGGAGATCCAGCTCCCCGTGCACCTGGAGCTCGGCCCGCTGGAGATCCGGGGCCTCACGATCTCCGCGTCGCCGGGCCCGGACGGGCTGCCGATCGGCCTCGGCGTCTCGTTCCGCGCCCAACTCGGCCCGATCACGGCCGTCGTGGAGCAGATCGGCCTGACCGCCGACCTCGCGTTCCGGTCCGGCGGCGACGGTAACCTCGGGCCGCTCGACCTCTCCTTCGGGTTCAAGCCGCCCAGGGGCGTGGGCCTGGCCGTCGACGCCGGACCGGTCAAGGGCGGCGGGTACCTCTCCTTCGACCCCGATCACGGCGAGTACGCGGGCGCGCTGGAGCTGGACTTCGCCGGGCTGGTCGAGCTCAAGGCGATCGGCCTGATCAGCACCCGCATGCCGGACGGCTCCGACGGCTTCTCGCTGCTGATCGTGATCACCACCGACTTCGGCGCCACCGGCATCCAGCTCGGGTACGGGTTCACCCTGCTCGCGGTGGGCGGGATCATCGGGCTCAACCGCGGGATGAACCTGCAGGCGCTGGCCGAGGGCGTGCGAAGCGGCTCGGTCGAGTCGGTGATGTTCCCCCAGGACGTCATCGCCAACGCGCCGCGGATCCTCTCCGATCTGCGCCGTTTCTTCCCGCCCGAGCAGGGCCGGTTCCTGATCGGGCCGATGGCGAAGATCGGTTGGGGGACGCCCACCCTGGTCAGCGTCTCGCTCGGGGTGATCGTCGAGATCCCACCCGGCAACATCGCCGTACTCGGGGTGCTCAAGTGCATCCTGCCCACCAAGGAGCTGCCGCTGCTGGCGCTCCAGGTCAACTTCGTCGGCGCGCTGGAGGTCGACAAGTCGAGGCTCTGGTTCTTCGCCGAACTCTTCGACTCGCACGTCCTCATGATGACCATCGACGGCGGGATGGGCCTGCTCGTCGCCTGGGGCGACGACCCGGACTTCGTCCTGACGGTCGGCGGCTTCCACCCCTCCTTCAAACCGCCGCCGCTGCCCTTCCCGGTGCCCAAGCGGCTCTCGGTGGACATCCTCAACCGGCCGGGCCAGCTGATCCGGGTCTCCGGCTACTTCGCGGTCACCAGCAACACCGTCCAGTTCGGCGCGGCCGTCGAACTGCGGCTGGGCTTCGGCGGTTTCGGTGTCGAAGGACACCTCTCCTTCGACGCGATGTTCCGCTTCTCGCCGTTCGCGTTCACCATCGCGATCTCCGCCGGGGTCACCCTGAAGGCCTTCGGGGTCGGGGTCTTCGGCATCGACCTGCACTTCGAGCTGGAGGGTCCGTCGCCGTGGCGGGCGCACGGGCGCGGCTCCATCTCCCTGCTGTTCTTCGAGATCTCCGCCGACTTCGACATCACCTGGGGCGAGGAGCACAACACGACGCTGCCCCCGGTGGCGGTGCTCCCCCTGCTGGTCGGCGAGTTCGGCAAGACCGAGGGCTGGCAGACCAGGCTGCCCTCCGGCGGCGGCAACGCACTGGTCACCCTCCGGCAGCTGCCCGACAGCGACCAGCTGGTGCTGCACCCGCTCGGCACGCTGTTCGTCCGGCAGCGCGCCGTCCCGCTCGGCGTCCGGCTCGACCGGATCGGTGCGCAGCGGCCGAGCGACGGCAAGCGGTTCGCCGTCGCACCGGCCTCGGACAGCGGCCTGGTCCGGGTGTCCGACACCGGCGACAAGTTCGCGATGGCGCAGTTCCAGGACATGGACGACGCGGCCAAGCTCTCGCGGCCGGCGTACGAGAACCAGGACGCCGGGCTGGAGCTGACCGCCGCTGCCGGGACGCTGCTCTCGCCGCGGGTGGTCCGCCGCAGCGCCCGGTACGAACTGCACATCATCGACAGCGGGGTACCGGAGAGCGCCGCCGCGGCTCGCCGGGTCGTCCCGATGGCGGCACGCTCCGCCGTCGCCGCGCCGAAGCGGTTCCACAACGTCAGCCCCGCCGTGTTCGACCAGCTGCTCCAGGGCAGCAGCACCAGCCGCTCGCCGGTCTCCCGGCGGGAGGCCAGGCTGCGCCAGCCCTTCCCGGCCGCGGAGACGGTACGGCTCACCGACCGGCGCTACGTCGTCGCGAACGTCCGCAACAACGTGCAGGCCCACCCACCGACCGGCGGCCTCGCCTCGGCGGCGTTCAACAGCCGGACGACCGCCGAGGACGCCCTCGCGGACTGGACCGGCCGGGACGCGAGCCTGGCGGACCAACTGCACGTCATCCCGGCGGACGAGGCGGTGGGCGCACCGGCCGCGCCGGGCAGCTGGACGGTCGCCGGCGGCCCGCCGTCGGCTGCCGGGCAGGTCGAGGCGGTGCGGCTGACCGGCGGCAAGGTGCTGATGGCCGGGGGCGCGGACGCCACCGGGAGCGCCGTGGCCGCCGCAGCCCTGTTCGACCCGGTCGCCGCGACCTGGACGCCCGCTCCGCCGCTGGCCGTCGCGCGCCGCCGGCACTCGTTGACCAGGCTCGTCGACGGCCGGGTGGTGGCCGCCGGCGGCCGGTCCGCGACGGATGGGGTCCTGGCCGCCGCAGAGCTCTTCGACCCGGCGCCGGGCACCTGGACCCCCGCCGGCACGCTGGACACGCCGCGCCACGGGCACGCGGCGACGGCGCTGGCTGGCGGGAAGCTGCTGGTCACCGGCGGGACGGACGCCCACGGCAGGGCGTTGACCGGTGTGGAGCTCCTCGACCCGGTGACCCGTACCTTCGACTCCTCCGGGCCGCCGATGACGGATGCCCGGACCGGTCATCAGGCCGTGCTGCTGAAGAGCGGTCAGGTCCTGGTGATCGGCGGCGCGCTGCCGACCGGCGGGGCGGACAGCGCCCTGGCCCACTGCGAGCTCTACGACCCGACGACGGGCGGCTGGACGCCGACCGCGAGCCTGCTGACCGCCCGGAAGGGCCATCAGGCGACGCTGCTGGCCGACGGCCGGGTCCTGGTCACCGGCGGCGACCCGGTCACCGGGCCGGGCGGCCACGACCCGCACAGCCTCGCCGCCGCCGAGCTCTACGACCCCACCGCCGGCACCTGGACCGCACTCGGCCCGATGCCCGGCGGGCGCGGCGGACACCGCTGCCTCGCGCTGCGTTCGGGCCTCGTCCTGGTGATCGGCGGCACGGGCGCTCCGACCTCCGGGGTGGGCTACCGCAACGTGACCGTCCTCGACCCCTCCCGCGGCACCTGGACGGTCACCGGGCACCTGGCCACCGGCCGGACCGGCTTCGCGGCCGTGGAGCTGGCGGACGGCCGGGTGCTCGTGGCGGGCGGTACGGCGCTGGCGGGCGCCGCCGCCCCGGGCCCCGACCCGGTCGAACTCGCCACCACCGCCGAGTTGTACGTCCCCTGACGACGGAAGGTTCGACACCATGAGCAGTCCCACCGTGGTGGCCGCGGCGAAGTGGACCGCCGCGCACGACCTGGCGACGGCCACCGCCTGGTACGGGCAGCACGACGGACCGGTCGTGCTCACCGGCACGGGCCCGGCCGCCGGCAAGGTCCTGGTCGTCGGGGGCGCGGACGCCACCGGGACGGCGCTCGGCCAGGCCCTGCTCTACAACCCCGCCGACGACACCTGGAAGCCCACCGCCACCCAGCCCTCGCCCCGGAGGCTGCACACGGTGACGAGGCTGTCCGACGGCAAGGTCCTCGTCACCGGCGGCATCGGCGGCTCCTCCTCACCCGGCCTGGCCTCGGCCGAGGTCTACGACCCGGTGGCCGACACCTGGACACCGGCCGGGACGATGGGCCAGGCCCGCTGGGGCCACAGCGCCGTCCTGCTGCCGAACAACAAGGTCCTGGTCGCCGGCGGCAGCGCGGTCCGGGCCGGCCGGACCACCCGGGCACTGCGCTCGGCCGAGCTCTACGACCCGGCCGCCACCACCGACGCCACCCGCTGGACGCCGGCCGCGGCCATGACCGACGCCCGCTCCGGGCACCCCGCGGTGGTGCTCAAGGGCGGCAAGGTGCTGGTGGTCGGCGGTACGGCGGCCGTCGGCACGGACCAGGATCCGGCGCTCGCCTTCTGCGAGCTGTACGACCCGGACCACGACAGCTGGGCGCCGACCGGCAGCCTGCTGCGGCCCCGGGCGCTCCACCAGGCCACCGCGCTGTCCGACACCACCGTTCTGGTGACCGGCGGGCGAGCGCCGGGCGCCGGCGACGACCTCACCTTCGACCCGCTCAGCCGGCGGACGGCGGAGAAGTACGACCTCACCAGCGGCGGGTGGACGGCCGTGAAGGAGATGCCCGCCGGGCGCGCCTCCCACCGGGCCGTCGCGGCCGGCTCCGGCGCGGTCCTGGTGATCGGTGGCACCGGCAGCGACGCCGACGAAGCCGGCTACCGCAGCGTGGTCCGCTACGACGCGGGCGCCGACACCTGGACCGCCCAGCCCGGCCTGATCACCGGCCGGTGGGCCTTCGCCGCCGCGGCGCTGCCCGACGCCCGGGTGCTCGTCGTCGGAGGCGCCGCCCGATCCGGCCTGGCCGCGGCGGATCCGGCGGTCACCGAGCTGACCGCGGCCGCGGAGCTCTTCCCCGGGAGCGGTACATGACCGCCAACGGCTACTCCTTCCTGCCCTGGTTGCGCTCCGGCCTCTCGACCCGGATCACCGGCGACCCGGGGGCGGCGGCCCGCGCCACCGTCCCGGTCAAGCTGCTGCTCAGCGGCGAGGCCCTGGACGGCACCGCCTTGAGCCAGTTCGTGGAGCGGGCGGTGCAGCTCTACGGTCCGGGCGACATCGTGGGCGTCGACGCCCGGGCGGTCTCCCGGCGGGAGCCGCAGCCGGGGACCACCAACGTCGAGCCGAACTACCTGGCGCACGTCGAGTTCTACGACGAGGACCTGCCCTGGCGCTACAGCCCGGCGGGGCCCGACGGCACCACCGACCGCCTCGCGCCCTGGCTGGCGCTCGTCGTCCTGGCCGCGAAGGCGGACGCGGCGGGTGGGCCGGCCGAGTTCGAGGAGGGCAGCGGCGGCGGGCCGCTGCCGTTCATCACCGTGAAGGACCAGGCCGTCCTGCCACCGCCGGCCCAGCTCGGCGCCTGGGCGCACGTCCACGTCAACGGCTCGCTGGACGGCCCGGTCGCCAGGGAGCTGGCCGGCCCCGGCGACCCGGTGCTGGCCGGTCTCGCCGAGATCCTCCGCACCGACCCCGACCGGGCCTGCTCCCGGCTGCTCTGCCCGCGCCACCTGCGGCAGGACCGTGCGTACGAGGCGTTCCTGGTCCCCGCGTTCGAGACCGGCCGGCTGGCGGGGCTGGGCTTCGACCCGGCGCTCTCCCCGGGAGCGCTCCATCCGGGCTGGGGCGTCGACTACCCCGGCCGCCAAAGCGCGGGCCGGCTGCCGTACTACCACCGCTGGTCCTTCACCACCGGTGCCACCGGCGACTTCGAGTACCTGGTCCGGCTGCTCCAGCCCCGCCGCCCGGACCCGAAGGTCGGCCGCCGGGACATGGACGTGCACCGCTCGGCCGGGCCCGGCCTGCCCGGGATCACCACCCCGGCGTCGATCGGCGGGGTCCTGCGGCTCGGCGGCGCGCTCCAACTGCCCGAGCAGCCGGTCGACGCCTGGGAGAACTGGGACAACTGGTACGACAAGCCGCCGCCCGCGGCCCCCTACCCGCACCCCTTCGAACAGGCGATGGCGAACCTGGTCAACCTGGCCGAGGCGTACCGTGGCAGCACCCCGGCGGCGGCGCACGGCGCGCTGCCCGGCACCCAGGCCCGGGCGCTGTCGGCCGGCGTCGACCCGGTGATCACCCCACCGCTGTACGGCCGCTGGCACGCGCTCACCTCGCGGCTGCTGGTCGACGCGGACGGCCGTCCGCTGCCGTCACCCGCCAACCGGAACTGGGTGCACCGGCTCAACCTCGACCCGCGCTACCGGGTGGCCGCGAACTTCGGCACCCGGGTCGTCCAGGCACGGCAGGACGAGTTCATGGATGCCGCCTGGGCCCAGATCGGCGACGTGCTGAAGGCCAACGCCAGGATCCGTGAGGCCCAACTGGCCCGCGAGGTCGGGCACCGGCTGCAGACCAAGCACCTGGAGCCGGTCGCCCCGCCCACCGATGCGGTGGCGCCGCCGCCCTCCGGCAAGTACCTGGTGCTGACCGCCCCCGCGCACTCCCGCGTCACGGCCCCGGCCCCCGTGGCAGCCGACCGCGCGGCCGCCCGGGCCGCTGACGCGGCCGGTGCCGGCGAGCAGCTCGCCGTCGGCTTCCGGGTGGCGACCAGCCGGGTCGCCGCCGCACCGGTGTCCGCGGCGATGCGCCGGATCACCCGTCCCGGAGCCCGGCTGATGCGCTCGCTGGCCTTCCCGCCGGAGGCTCCGCGCGAGGCACTCCTGCCGCGGATGGACGCCGTCATCGGCGCGGTCACCGCTGCCGCGCCCAAGGTCGTGCCGACCGCCCTGGTGACGCCGGCCCGGCTCGACCACGTGCTGCACCCCGGCGGCGGAGCACGGGCTGCCGCCGCCGACCCGGTCGGCTCGCTGCCGAAGAGCCGGGACTTCGTGATCAAGGAGCTCGGTGACCCGACCCCGCCGACAACCGGCGGCGATGTCGACAGCCCGGAGGCCGAGCGGTTCAAGGGCGCGCTGAGCGAGCTCTACGACGGCTGGGACTCGGCCGCCGCCGTCGGACAGCAGGCTCCCCGGGAACAGCTCGGGGTCACCGGCACCACGGACGCGGTGCTGTCCCGGCTGCGCTCGGACACCACGGTGCCGAGAACCCTGCTGAGCGCGGTCGACCTGCCCGAGCGCCTGCGGCCGTTCGCCGAGGACTTCATCGAGGCGATGGCCTACCCGGTGATCGACCTGCCGATGTACCAGTCGCTGATCGACCTGTCGGTCGAGGTGTTCGCGCCCAACCTCGACCTGATCCCGGCGAACTCGATCACCCTGCTGGCCAACAACCGCCGCTTCATCGAATCCTTCCTGGTCGGCCTCAACCACGAGATGGCCCGGGAGATGCTCTGGCGCGAGTACCCGACCGACCAGCGCGGCACCCCCTTCCGCCAGTTCTGGGACCCGCGCGCCGTCCTGTCGCCGCCCGGCGAGACCCCCGAACAGCGCCGCGAGCGGCTGTACGACATCAGGCCGGTCCACCGCTGGGGCACCGGTGCCCTGCTCGGCGAGAACGACAACCGGCAACTCCCGGGCACCGGCCGGAAGGAGGACCTGATCCTCGTCATCCGCGGCGAACTGCTCAAGAAGTACCCGAACACGGCGGTCTACGCCCACCGGGCGGTCTGGCCGCTCGACGAGGACGGCAACCCGGTCACGACGGGGGAGCGCGTCCCCGCCCCACTGCCCGACGAGGACCACCCGACCACCGACCTGGTCCGGTTGCCGCTGTACGAGGCCAAGATCGAGCCCGACATCTACCTGCTCGGTTTCGACCTCGACGCCGCCGAGGCCCGCGGAACACCGCCCGGCGACCTCGGCTGGTTCTTCGTCCTCAAGGAACGCCCCGGCGAACCGCGGTTCGGCGTGGACGAACCCGGGGGCCCGCCACCGCCCGTCGAGGTGTGGAACGACCTCACCTGGCAGCACGTCGACCCCGACCACCTCGGCTTCGTCGAGCTCACCGACGCCACGCACGTCGAACTCGCGCCCTTCGACGGCTCCGAGGACGACCAGGAGAAGCAGGAGCAGCGCGCCGAGGACGTCGCGCTACCGCTCTGGCACTCCGGTCTGAGCTCCGCCGACATCGCCTACATCCTCTTCCAGGCGCCGGTCATGGTCGCCGTCCACGCACAGGAGATGCTCCCGGTATGGCCGACAACGACCTGAGCGACGACTACCCGGTCCTGCTGGGGCCGGTCCGGGTCGAGACCAGGTTCACCGCGACCGAACTGCTGGTCCGGGTGTTCCCCGACGAGTGGTCGGTCGACTCCTTCGAGCCCCGGCCCACCGAGGCCGAGCTGAGTGCGCTCGACGCGTACTGGACGGCCCTGTGGCGCACCGGGGGCAGTCCGGTGGGCGACCGGGCGGCCTGGCACGAACTGGTCGGCCGGATCGCCGCCGGCCGGGCGACGTGGCTGCTGCGCGACCACCGGCCGGCCAACCCGGCCGACCGGCCGGTGCCGGTCCCCGCCGCCACCACCGTGCTCGTCGTCCTCAGCGCCGCCGCCCTCCCCGCGGCCGACCGGCAGCCGACCGTCACCTACTGGACGGCGGTCTGGCAGGCGCGCGGCGACCGCGGCAAGCTGAGGGAGGCCGACATCGCGCTGCTCGCCGCCGTCGGCCCGACCAGGGCGGCCACGATCCGCGGCCGCAGACCGGCCGGCATCGGGGCCGCCACGGTCGACCTCGGCACCGCGGCCCTGGTGACCTTCTTGGTGGTGCCCCGGCCGCCCGCCTCCGGCATCGCCCCGCAGTCGTGGACGGTCGCGGCCCGGGCCGGCCTGCTGCCCGACCGCTTCCGCTTCCTCGGGTGGACCGGCGGTCAGAAGGTCGTCGACGTCGACGGCGCGCCCGTCCCGGCGACCCTCCCGGTGAGCCCCGACCCGGGTGCCACCGACCGGTTGAAGGTCGACGAGACGACCGGCGTGCTCACCGTCCCGGACGAGCTGCGCTGGCTGACCGACTTCGACCGCGCCGTGGCGGTCGGCATGGGCGTCCGGATCCCGCGGACCGCCGCCCTGAGCGGAGGGCTCGACCGCTTGGTGGTCCTCGGCCTGCGGCGGCAGTCCACCCCGGGCCAGTCCGCCGCCGACCTCACCGCCCAGCTCACCCGCCAACTCCGCAGCCCGGCCGGGCTCAGCCTGCTGGCCCAGGGCACCCCCACCAACAACACCGCCCAGGCGCCGGCCGGCCCGGACCGCACCGAGGAGGCCGACGCCGGCCTGCGGTCGGCGGCCGGTCTGCGGGCCGCGCCGGCCGGAACCGCCTGGACCGCCCGCACGGACGGCCAGTGGTTCGCCGAACTCCTCGGCCTCGACCCCGCCGACCTCGCCGGGATGCCCGGCGCCGACGGCACCGACCAGCGCGAGGCCCGGGCCGCCAACACCGCCCTGTGGCCGGCGACCTGGGGCTACCACCTGCAGAGCATGCTGCACCCGGTGCTCACCCGGGACGTCGTCGAGCAGACCCGCCTGTTCTTCCTCCGCCACGTCTCCGGGCGCGGCCCCGTTCCGACCGCGCGGATCGGCCGACAGCCCTACGGGATCCTGCCCACCACCGCGTTCTCCCGGCTGGCCTGGCCGGACACCGCGACCCACCGCCGCGGCCTGCACCGGGTGCTCACGGCCGCCGCCACCGACTGGCAGACGGCCACCGGCAAGGTCGCCCACCTCGGCGGCCGGGCCGACGACGCGCACCAGCACCTGCTGGACATCCTCGCGCTGCACCCCACCTCGGCCGAGTACTACCAGCGGTACGCACAGAGCGTCGAGGACGTCTTCAACCGGGAGAACCTCGGCGCGCTCGGCTCGACCGTCCTGACCGCGCTGGACCACCTGGACATGCCCGGCCCCATCCGTGCCCTGCTGACCCGGTTCGGCCACGCCGACACCGGCCCCGCACAGGACCCGGACCTGATCCGCCGCCTGTTCGTCGACACCCAGCACCCGCTGACGGCCCCGCCCGTCGACGACCGCCCGCTCTCGGAGACCGACCCGGTCCGCCCCTACACCACCGACGGCGCCAACTACCTGCAGTGGCTAGCCACCCACGCCCGCACCGACCTGGAGACCATCCGCACCGAGTCGGGCTTCCCCGAGGACGACCGGCCGTCCGCGCTGCTGTACCTGCTGCTGCGGCACGCCCTCCTGCTGGGCTGGGCCGACGCCGCCACCGAACTGGCGATCGCCGCCCACGTCGCGAGCCCCGCCGAACTCGCCGGGACGGAGCCGGCGTTCATCCACGTCCGGATCCCGCAGCAGGGCGGGACCATCCCGAGCGAGAGCCGGTTCGCGCGGCTCTACTCGCCGTCGCAGGACATCACCCACGACGCCCACCGCCTCGTCGTCGACCACATCCCCACCGTGCTCGGCACCGACCCCGGTACCGCCCGGCTGGCCGAACAGGCCGACGCGCTCGACCTGCTGACCACCCTGCCCACCGCCCGGCTGGAGCGGGTGCTCGCCGAGCACCTGGACTGCGCCACCTACCGGCTCGACGCCTGGCGCCTCGGCCTGGCCAACGAACGCCTCGCCGAGTTGCGGTACGGCTCCGACGGCAACGGCCCGGCCAAACGCGGCCTCCACCTCGGCGCGTACGGCTGGCTGGAGGACGTCCGCCCCAGGGCGAAGCAGCTGACCCCGGTCACCCTGACCGGACCGCTCGCCCAGGTCTTCCAGGGCACCGCGCCGCTGATGCACGACCCCGGCAACGGCGGCTACCTGCACGCCCCGTCACCCGGCCACGCCCGGACGGCGGCCGTGCTCCGGGCCGGCTACCTGGCCAACGGCTCACCGCAGAACCCCGGTTCCTTCGCCGTCAACCTCAGCTCCGGTCGGGTCCGGATCGCCCTCGGCCTGCTGGACGGCATGCGGCAGGGCCAGTCGCTCGGCGCACTGCTCGGCTACCGGCTGGAACGGGCCCTGCACGACAGCCACGAACAGGCCGAGGTCGACTTCCTCATCTCCGCCCTGCGGCTGAAGTTCCCCCTCCGGGCCGGGCGGATCGCCGAAACGGTCCCGCACCAGGCCGACCAGCCCGACCCGTCGAAGCCCCTAGCCATCGAGCAGATCGAGGCCGGCAACGTCGTCGACGGCCTCGCCCTGGTGCGCCACGTGACCCGCGGCGACGCCCCGGCCGCCTACCCGTTCGGCCTCGCGGACCTCCCCCCGGCCGACACCACCCAGCGGGCCGTCGTCGACCGGGCCGTCCAGGACCTGCTCGACGTCCACGACGCCCTCGCCGACCTCGCCGTCGCCGAGAGCACCCACCAGGCCCTGCTGGGCAACCCCGAACGAGCCTCCGCGACCCTCGACGCCTATGCCAAGGAAGGCCTGCCGCCCGAACCCGCCGTCGTCGCCACACCCCGCAGCGGCACCACCCTGACCCACCGGTTCGGGCTTCGCCTGACCGCGGGCCTCAAACCGGACAACGGCGCGCCGCTGCTCGGCCACAACACCCCACGCGCGCAGGCCGAACCTGCCGTCAACGCCTGGCTGCCCAGCCTGCTCCCGGCCCCCGCCACCGTCGTCGCCCAGGTCACCTGGACCGACCCGGTCAATGGCCAGGGCCACAGCCGGGCCGTCAGCCAGGCCGACACCGGACTGCGGCCGATCGACCTGCTCTGGGCGCTGCGCCCGGTGGGGGAGGGCGCGATGACCGACCTCGACGACCGGATCGTCGGTGTGGTCCTCGCCACCGACAACCCCCGGCCCGACGCCGAACTGACCATCCGCTACACCGACCGGGTCGCCGGACGCACCACCTTCTTCGAGCTCTCCCCGCTGATCGCCGCCCTGCGGACACTGCTGACCACCGCCCGCCCGCTGCGCCCCACCGACCTGGTCCCGGCCTCCGGCCCGGCGCCCGCCGACCGGGCGGCCGACGCGGCGGTCTCACTGCCCCGGGAGCGGCCGGCCGCCGTGCGGACCTCCCTGGACGCCCTGCGCCAGAACGTCGAGAGCTCCCTCACCACCCTGACACCGCTCTACCCGGCCGGCGCCGCGCCCCTTCGCGCGCAGATCCTCACCGCCGTCGACTCATTGATCACCACGTACGCCGCCCTGGTCACCACGGCGAGCGGCTTCGGCATGGTCCGCAGCGGCTGGGGCGAACTGGCCCAGTGGCGGCGCGGGGTCTTCGCCGACGTGCTGGCCGCCGTCGCGGGAACCGCGGACCGGATGGGCAGGGCGCTGGCCCAGGCCGACGCACTGCTCGCCGGCTACGACGCGCTGCCGGCCGCCACCTCGGACGCCGAACGGTTCCGGATCCTGCAACAGGCGGAACGGCTGATCGCCACGGTCCCGACCAAGCCGCTGCCGGCCCGGCCGGCCACTCTCCGCGCCACCGTCGGGAGCCGCCGCCAGAGCTTCAACGCCAAGCTCCAGTCGCTCCGGGCGGAGGCCGTAACGGGTACGCGGACCCTCAGCGGCCTGCTCACCGAGGTGGCCGCCAAACTGCCGCTGACCGCCTTCGACCCGACCGGCCTGGACCTCACCCCCTTCCAGGACCGGGTCGTCGTCCTCGGCCGTGACCTCCTGGACCGCACCCGGGCGCTGCGCACCGAGATCCTCCGCCGTCTCGCCGCCGCGGACCAGGCGCTCGCGGCCTACGACGCGGCGGTCACCGGCCCCGACCGGGTCGAGGCCGCGACGGACGCGCTCAAGGCACTGCTCGGCGAGGACGCCCTCGCCGTGCCCGAGTTCACGCCCGACCCGCAGCTCGCCGCGGACTGGAAGAAGGCCCGCGACGACAGCGGCAAGCTCGTCCAGCACCTCACCCAGCCGCCGTTCTCGCGGGACTTCCCGGTCGACGACTGGGCGCACGGCATCGCACGGGTCCGCGAGAAGCCCCGGCTCTGGGAGAAGGCCGTCCTGCTCAGCGACGCGCTGCGCGGCACGGGCGGACTCCTCGGTGACCTCCTCCAGTCCGGCGAGCCCCAGTTGGTGCCGGTCCAGCTGCCCTACCGGCCGAACGACCACTGGCTGGGCATGGAGTTCAGCCCCGGCACGGTCGTCACCGAGGACAAGGTGCTGTTCACCGCCTGCTACGCGCCCGACCCGCTGCTCGGCTCCGCCACGCAGGTCGGTCTCCTTCTCGACGAGTGGACCGAGGTGATTCCCGCCGAGCGCGAGACCACCGGGCTCGCGGTCCACTTCGACGGACCCGACTCCGAACCGCCCCAGGCGATGCTGCTGGTCGTGCCCCCGGTACGCACCGGCGCCTGGAACACCGACGACCTGGTCGCGGCGGTCACGGAGACCTTCGATCTGGCGAAGGCCCGGGCCGTCGAACCGGAGCACCTGGACGGCACGGCCTACGCCCAACTGCTGCCGGCCACCGTGATGTCGGCCACCCGCCAGCCGATCACGATCTCCACCGATCTCGCGATCGCCAACCAGCGCTGGAAGGCCGCCCATGACTGAGCCCCGCATCGACCACCTGGCCCGGGCGATCGCGGACCGGGAGCGCCCGACGGTCGGCATCTGGAACCGCCTGGAGGGCAGGCCGCGCACCACCGACTTCGACCGCGCGCTGCGCGCCGAGGTGCGCGACCCGCTCTGGCTGCTGACCCGGCAGTGGCAGATGGGCGAGTTCCGCGGCAGCGACGCCGGCTCACCGGTCACCGCCACGTACTCGGTCACCGGCACCCGGCCCAGCCGGTTCCGCCCGGCCGGCGGCACGGCCGAACCCCTGCCGCCGGACCGCCCGCTGGAGGCCCTCGCCGAGCGACGTCCGCCGGCGTTCACAGCGGGCGCCGACCCGATCGCCTTCGACCTCCGGCTGGCGATCGGCCGGCGGTGGCTGAAGCTGGTGGGCCGCTCCGCGGTGCTGGGCAGCCTGCTGCTCGACTTCCGCGGCCAGTACGTCCGGCTCTACCCGATCGCGCTGCCCGACCCCTACCAGGACGGCGACGCCGCCCGGGTCGCGCACCCGGAGGTCTGGGCGAGCATGCAGGCCGTCGCCGGGCGTCGGCTGGACGGCTACCTGCTCTACCGGCACGTCAAGGACGGCGGGCGCGCCTCGGACGGCATCAACGACCTGCTGCACCTGCACTATCCCGCGCTCGACGCGCTCGGCGACCGCCTGGTCGCCTGGTTCGACGACCTGATCGACCAGCCGCACGGCGACGCCACCTGGGACCCGCGCCGGCTGGAGCACCGCTTCTCCGTGGCGGGCTCGGCCCCGGGCGGGGGAGAGAAGGTCCTCACCGCGCAGGAGTACCCGGGCGGCGAGCTGGACTGGCACGCCTTCTCGATCGACCCGGCCGCACCGGTGGGCGGCACCGACCCGGCGCCCCCGCCGATCAACCGCACGGTGTTCCCCGCGCCGGTCCGGTACGCGGGCATGCCGCTGCCGCGCTGGTGGGCGGTCGAGGACGGTGCCACCAACTTCGCCGCGGTCTCGCCGGACAGTACGGACCTCGCCCGGCTGATCTTCCTGGAGTTCGCGCTGGTCTACAGCAACGACTGGTACCAGTTCCCCTGCGACCTCCCGGTCGGGACGCTGGCGTCGATCCAGGGCCTCGCCGTCACCGACGTGTTCGGGCAACGGCTGTGGATCACCCCGGCCGGCGCCGGACAGGACGACGACTGGCAGCGCTGGTCCATGTTCACCCTCGACACGATCGGCGACGACCGGGTGGCCGCTGCCACCAGCCTGTTCCTGCCCGCGAGCGTGCCCAAGGTGGCCGACGGGCCCGCGCTGGAGGAGGTGTCGCTGATCCGCGACGAGAACGCCGACCTGGTCTGGGGCATCGAGTCGACGGTGCCGCTGGCCACCGGGGAGGGGCGTCGGGGCAGCGAGGTCGCCGCCGAGATCCAGGCCCACCACCTGCGGCTGCACCCGTCCACCCCACCGGACGGGCCGCTCGCGCCGATCGCCTACGAGGCGATGAACTCCGTCCCGGAGAACTGGATCCCGTTCATCCCCGTGCACGTGCCGGGTGACAACCGGACCATCCAGCTGCAACGCGCCGCCATGCCGAACGTCGTCGGCGTCCTGCCGCCCGTCCAACCCCGCACCTCCCTGCTCCGCGCGGGCCTGGACGCCCCGACGCCCCGGGGGTACTTCGTCAACAACGAGGAGGTCCCGCAGTCGGGCACCCGGCTCTCCGTGGCCTACAACCGCACCCGCTGGCGCGACGGCCGGGTCTGCCTCTGGCTCAGCGCCAAACGCGGCACCGGCCGCGGCGAGGGCTCCAGCGGCCTCGCGTTCGACCTCCTGGTCGACACCCCGGCCACCGGGCCGCAGCAGCCCGCCGGGCTCCTGCCCGGATGGGTTCCGCCGAGCCCGTGACCGGCGTCCGGTGGGTCGAGGACCGCCTCTCGCCCATCCGGTCGTCGGGACGCACCTGCGGCTCACCGCCGTCTGCGCTGCGCCGCCCTGCGTTGCCCGGTCCTTGCCCCGGCGCACCAAGCCGCCCGACGGGCTGGCCTGCCATCAGGTTGTTCGGGATTTCACCCGCACGGCAGGCCCGTGGGCCGTACGCTGACGATTGATCATGGCCACGACAGGGAGCCTGCGGGGCTCCTTCGACGTGGCGTCGTAGGCGAGGGAAGGACAGCGGCGATGGCTACTGCACTCAACGGCACGGTCAAGTGGTTCAACGAGTCCAAGGGCTTCGGGTTCATCACCCCTGAGGACGGCAGCAAGGACGTCTTCGTCCACTTCTCCGCCATCCAGGGCAGCGGCTTCAAGACCCTGGTCGAAGGCCAGCGGGTCCAGTTCTCGATCGAGGCCGGCGCGAAGGGTCCGTCGGCCGTGAACGTCGTGGCCGTCTGAGGCCCGGTCCGGCGCCCTCGTACGCATCGACGCGGCACCTGCCCCGGCGGAGCCGCCGGGACAGGTGCCGCGTGCGTACCGGCCGGTTCAGCCATGGGCCGCCTTGCCGTCGGCGGCGATCGCCACCAGGCCCTTGTCGGTCGGGCCGTAGATCCGGCCGCCGCCCGCCCAGTACGGCACGGGGGTCGCCGAGCCGCTGCTGGGGTGGAAGTCGAAGGTCCAGCGGGGGGCGCCGGTGGCCGGGTCCAGCGCCCAGACCCTGCCGTGGACCCAGATGTAGACGGTGCCGTCCGCGTAGTGCGCCGCCATGTCCTGGAGGTTGCCCATCGGCAGGGAGCCCGACCAGTGGACCGCACCGGTCCGGGCGTCGAAGGCCTGGACGACCGTGCGTGCCTTCGCGTAGTGCGCTCCCACGGCGAAGACGGTGCTGCCGTCGGGGCTCGCCACGGCTCCCCGGAAGTTCCACTCCCCGGCCGACTGCCACGCCACCTTCCCGTCCGCCGGATCGACCGCGTAGAGCCGGTCGGCCAGGTGGAGGAAGTAGCCGCCGGCCGAGGTGTGCGGGCCGTCGGCGAAGAAGGGCAGCCCGGGGACGAGGCTGCCGCTGCCGGGAGCCAGCTGCTCCCAGAGGCTCTTCCCGCCGTTGCCGATGTCGAGCGCCTCCAGCTTTCCGGTCCTCCGGTAGGTGGTGAGGTCCATCGCGTAGGTCTCGAACAGCAGGCGGGTCCCGGAGGAGGGGACGGAGAGCCTGGAGTTCTCCAGTACGTCGTGCGGGCGCACCAGTTGCCACCGGAGCCGGCCCGTCGCCGGCTCCACCGCCCACACGAAGCTCGCCGCGTAGGAGGCCGGGGCGGTCGGGTCGGCCAGCGGGAAGGTGCCCTTCGCCTCGCCGTGGACGTAGACGAGGCCGTCGAGGATGCCGACCACCGAGGCCGAGGGGGAGATGCGCAGGTCGGGCGGGGAGAGGGTCCAGGCGGCGGCGCCGGTCGCGAGGTCGACGGCCTTGAGGACGTACGTCAGGTCGCTCGGGCCGCCGTACCCCATCACGTAGGCCGTTCCGCCGCCGACGGCCACCGGGCAGTCGCCGATGCCGGCGCCGGCCGGCGAGGTGTAGTTGGTCAGCGGTCCCCAGCGGGTCCGCCCGGTGCGGTCGACCGCCCACACGCTCGCCATCCCGGCGGCCACGACGGTGTCGCCCTCGCCGGTCACCGCGATCACCGGTTCGACCAGCGGCACCGTCCAGAGCGGGGTCGCCACCACGTCCGTCTCCAGCGAGCGCGAGTAGTCGGTCGGGTCGGCGGACGGGGTCGGTGCCGCGCCGCCGGGGGCGGGCCGTGGCTTCTCGTGTTCGCCGGGGCGGGTGAGGAACACCGCGGTGCCGCCGCCCGCCCCGGCCACCACGACCCCGCCGGCCAGGCCGAGGAGCAGCTTGCGGCGGCCGGGCCGGGGCCGGGGCGCGGCCGGCCCGAGCGGCAGGGTCTGGTGCGCGGTCGGCAGCGCGCCCGGGTCCGGCCCCGGCTGCCCGGGTACCTGAGGAGGCCCCGGCTGCCCGGGTACCTGAGGAGGCCCCGGGTGCCCGGGTGCCTGATGAGCCCCCGGTGGCAGCGCCGGCGGGGGCGGCGGCAGGGGCACGGCGGTGGTCGGGGGGGCCATCACCGCCGCCGCCTCCTCGATCGCCGCGACCAGCACGGGGTGCAGCCAGGTCCCCGGTGTCAGCGGTCCCTCGCCCTGGGAGGCGGCGAGCTGCTGCGTCGTCGGGCGGTCGGCCGGGTCCTTGGAGAGGCAGGCCGCGACCAGCAGTCGTGCTCCGCCGGGCACCGCCGCGAGGTCCGGCTCCTCGTGCACCACCTTGTACAGGACCTGCAGCGGATGCCCGCCCTCGAACGGCGCGGTGCCGCCGGTGCCGGCGAAGGCCAGTGTCGAGCCGAGCGAGAACACGTCGCTCGCCGGGCCCGCCCGCTCCCCCCGAGCCTGCTCCGGTGACATGAAGGCGGCCGAGCCGAGGACCGTGCCCTCGGCGGTCAGCGCGGTGCCGTCGGCCGCCCGGGCGATGCCGAAGTCGATGACGTGCGGCCCGTCCAGCGCCAGCAGCACGTTGCTCGGCTTGAGGTCCCGGTGGGTCAGCCCGACGGCGTGGATGTTCCGCAGTTCCTCGGCGATCCCGGCCGCCAGGATGCGCAGCACGTGCTCGGGGAACGCGCCGACCAGCCGGACCGCCTCGTCCAGCGCGACCCCCGGCACGAAGGCGGTCGCCATCCAGGGCACGGGCGCCTCGGTGTCGGCGTCCACGACCGGGGCGGTGAACGCGGAGGAGGCCGCCCGGGCCGCCGTCACCTCCGCCCGGAACCGTGCGCGGAACCCCGCGTCACCGGCCAGTTCGGGCCGGACCACCTTGACCGCGACGGTCCGTCCGCCGGCGGACCGGCCGAGGTAGACCACCCCCATGCCCCCGGCTCCCAGCCGGCCGAGCAGGGCGTACGGGCCGATCCGGGTCGGGTCGACGGGCTCCAGCCGGCGCATGCTCAGGCCCCTTTCGCGGGCAGGGAGGTGATCGTCCGGGTCGTCGTGTCGGAGACGCAGAGCCGGCCGGCGCCGGCCGTCCAGGCCAGCTTCGACGTGTCCTTGCCCTTCAGCCCGGAGTACTTCCAGCGGGCCTCGCCGTTCGCCGGGTCGAGCGCCCACAGCACGGCGTCCGCGCCCATCCGGTACAGGTTGCCGTCGGCGCGGAGCAGGCGGGCGCCGAGGTAGGGCGCTTCGGGGGAGTCGGGCGGCAGCGGGGTCCGCCAGGCGGTGCGGCCGTTCGCCGGGTCCACGGCGCCCACCGAGAAGCCACCGTCCCCGTCCTGCCAGAGGACGTGCAGCACGCGGCCGTCCTCGCTGGTGGCGAAGCCGTCACCGCGCAGGGAGGCACCGACGACGCCGCCGACCGTCCACGCCGGGCTGCCGGTGTCCGGGGTCAGGGCGGTCAGCGTGCCGTCCTTGTCCGGGGCGAGGACGTACGTCCCGGCGGTTCCGAGGCCGAGCGCCGCGAGCCTGCGTTCCCAGACGGTCTCGCCCTTCCCGTCCAGGGCCTTCAGCTGGTCGAGGTTGGAGACCACGATCCGGTCGTCCGACGGCAGCGTCGACTGGAGCAGCATGGTGTCCTCGCCGTGGAACCAGAGGCTCTGCCGGGTGGCGAGGTCCACGGTCCAGACGTGGGTGCCGGCCGGGACGAGGGCACCGTGGTCGTTGCCGTCGCCGAGACCGAGCAGATAGGCCTTGCCGGCGCGGATTCCGGCGAAGGAGAGGCCGCCCGCCGCGTTCTTCCGGCCCTGCGCCAGCCGCCAGTCGAGCTTCCCGTCGGCCAGGGTGAAGGCCAGGAGTTCGGGCGACGGTGTCGCCCCTCCGTAGAGGTAGAGCCGGCCGCCGTCCACCCCGGCGACGGAGCGCGGGGTGGTCGGGTCGATCGCGAAGACACCGCCGGTGGTGGCGCCGTCCACCGTCCACTTGGTGCGCCCGTCGTCGTCCACACCCCAGATCTTCAGGATGGAGACGCAGACCACCACGCCGTCCGCGGAGAGCACCTGGGGGCAGGGGTTCGGCTGGGTCACCTGCCAGCCGGGCTTGATCTCGGGCACGTCGGCGCCCGAGGGGCGGACGGGGGCGGACGGCGTGCTGCCCGGGCCGCGGGCCTCGGCTCCGGCACCGCCCCGGTCCTTCAGCAGGGCGAGCGTGGTGGCGGCCCCCGTTGCCGCGAGCACGCCGCCGCCGACGCCGAACAGCACCGCCCGGCGGCTCGGGCGGCGACCGGGCACCGCGTCCCCGGGAGTCCGATCGGCGGGGACCGGCGGCGGGGCGGCGGGAGGGCCGGCGGGCGGTTCCGCCGCGGGGGTCGGGAGGGGCAGTGCGGTCAGGACGGCACGAGCGGCGACCACGTCCGTCGCGACGGCGGGCGGGAGCCAGCCGCTCGCCGGATCCGGGCGGCCGATCCGCTCCACCAGTTCGACCAGTTGGCGCGGCGTCGGGCGGTGGTTCGGGTTCTTGGCCAGGCACCCGGCGACCAGGTGCCGGATCCCGTCCGGCAGCCCGCCCAGGTCCGGCTCGGTGTTCACCACCCGGAACAGCACCGCCGCCCCGGCACCGTCGCCGAACAGCCGGATGCCCAGCGCGGCGTAGGCGACCGTCGAGCCGAGCGCGAACACGTCGCTCGCCGGGGTGAGCGGCTCGCCCAGCGCCTGTTCCGGCGACATGTACGGCGCCGACCCGATGACCGCGCCGGTCGTGGTCAACCCGGTGCCGTCGGCCGCCCGGGAGATGCCGAAGTCGATGACGTGCGGGCCGTCCAGCGCCAGCAGCACGTTGCCGGGCTTCAGGTCACGGTGGATCAGCCCGGCCCGGTGCACCTCGGTCAGGGCCTCCGCCAGGCCGGCGGCCAGCGTCCGCACGGTCTCCTCGGGCAGCGGGCCGTGCCGGGCCACCGCGTCCTGGAGCGGGACGCCGACCACGAAGGCGGTCGCCATCCAGGGCGTCGCGGCCTCGGTGTCGGCGTCCACCACCGGTGCGGTGAACGCCCCGGAGACCTGCCGGGCCGCCGCCACCTCCTGCCGGAAGCGCGCCCGGAAGGACCCGTCCTGGGCCAGTTCCGGTCGCACCACCTTGACCGCGACGGTCCGCCCGCCGGCCGACCGCCCCAGGTAGACCGCGCCCATGCCGCCGGCCCCGAGCCGCCCCATGAGCGTGTACGGCCCGGCCTGTCGCGGGTCCGCGGCTCCGAGTTGCTCCAACGTGTCCCCCTCCCGTGAGCCCTCACAGGCTAGGGGGAACCGCGCGGGCATGACAGGCGATCATCGGTTTCCGCGAGAACCGTGTTCGATCGGAGGCCGGGGGACGGTGACCGGCCCACCGGGGCCCGCCGTTCACCCCCGGCGCCGAGCCGCTCCGCTGTTCGTGTGAGGCCCGGGCGCCGGAGCGGCAGGCCCGGGCGGTCCCGCGACGCCGCAGGCCGGCGGCCACGACGCCGCGCAGCCGGGTGGCCCCGACTCCACGCGGCCGAAAGCCCGTGGTCACACCGTGCAGGATCCGGGAACCCCGGCAGAATCGAAGGGGGACCGCTTCGGCCGCGCCTCCGTCGCCCGGTTCCGCCGGTCCCCCCGCTCGCACCCGTACCGCCCGGTTCAGTACCGCCCAGTTCAGAGGAGCACCCCATGCCCGACTTCCACCCGGAGCACGATCGCCTGGTCGTCCGGCCGATCGGGGAACCCGCCGCGGACGCCGACACCCGTACGGGCGAGGTGGTGGCGGTGGGACCCGGCCGGCCCCTGGAGAGCGGCAAGCCGCACCCGGTGGACGTCAAGGTCGGCGACCGGATCGTCTTCGCCACGTTCTCCGGCTCGGCGATCGAGGTCGAGGGGGAGACGTACCTGGAGGTCCCCGAGGACGAGATCCTCTCGCTGTCCGCCGAGTAGGAGAGCCTGATGACCGAGCAGCCGAAGGCCCGGATCGGTGTCACCGGACTGGCCGTGATGGGCCGCAACCTGGCCAGGAACTTCGCCCGCCACGGCTACCGCGTCGCCGTGCACAACCGCACCCGGGCCAGGACCGACGCCCTGCTGGAGGAGTTCGGCCACGAGGGCGAGTTCGTCCCGGCCGGGTCGCCGGAGGCCTTCGTCGCGGCGATCGAACGCCCACGCATGATCGTCGTCATGGTCAAGGCGGGTGATCCGACCGACGCGGTCATCGACGAGCTCGTCCCGCTGCTCGACGAGGGCGACGTGCTGGTCGACGGCGGGAACGCCCACTTCCTCGACACCCGACGGCGGGAGGCCGCCCTGCGCGAGCGCGGGCTGCACTTCGTCGGCAGCGGCATCTCCGGCGGCGAGCAGGGCGCGCTGGAGGGCCCCAGCATCATGCCGGGCGGCACGGTGGAGGCGTACCGGCTGCTGGGTCCGCTGCTGGAGGACATCGCGGCGAAGGTCGACGGCAGGCCCTGCTGCACGCACGTCGGACCGGACGGTGCCGGCCACTTCGTCAAGATGGTCCACAACGGCATCGAGTACGCGGACATGCAGCTGATCGCCGAGGCCTACGACCTGCTGCGCCACGCCGCGGGCATGCAGCCGGCCCAGATCGCCGAGGTGTTCCGCACCTGGAACGGCGGGCGGCTGGAGTCCTACCTGATCGAGATCACCGCGGACATCCTCGCCCACACCGACCCGCAGACCGGCCGGCCCTTCGTCGACATCGTGCTGGACCGGGCCGAGCAGAAGGGCACCGGACGCTGGACGGTCCAGACCGCGCTGGAACTCGGCGTCCCCGTCGGCGGCATCGCGGAGGCGGTCTTCGCCCGCTCGCTGTCCGGCAGCGTGCCCCTGCGCGAGGCGGGCCGCGGCCTGCCGGGACCGACCGAGACCTGGCTCGACAGCGCCGCCTCCGACCGCTTCGCCGAGGACGTCGAGCAGGCCCTCTACGCCTCCAAGATGGTCGCGTACGCCCAGGGCTTCAACCAGATCCAGGCGGGCAGCGCCGAGTACTCCTGGCAGATCGACCCCGGCGCGATGGCCGCCATCTGGCGCGGCGGGTGCATCATCAGGGCGCGCTTCCTCAACCGGATCAAGGCCGCGTACGACGAGGACCGGGCGCTGCCCACCCTGCTGACCGACGCCCACTTCACGGAGGCGCTCGGGTCCGCGCAGTCGGCCTGGCGGCGGGTGGTCTCGACGGCGGCGCAGCTGGGCGTGCCGGCACCGGGCTTCGCGACCGCGCTCGCGTACTACGACAGCCTGCGGGCGGAGCGGCTGCCGGCGGCCCTGATCCAGGGGCAGCGGGACTTCTTCGGCGCGCACACCTACCGGCGGGTCGACCGCGACGGGGTGTTCCACACCCGCTGGGAGGAGGCGGACCGCCCGGAGGAGGAGCGCTGACCGGGTCGCCTGCCGCGTGCCACGGCCCTACCGGGCGAACCCGGTAGGGCCGTGGCACGCGGGTGCGCGGGGGGTCAGCCGGTGGTGACCACCATCCGGAAGCGGGCGGCGCCGGAGAGCATCCGGTCGTAGGCCGCGGCGATCCCGTCGAGCGGCACCGTCTCGATCATCGGGCGGATGCCGTGGAGCAGGCTGAACTCCATGGTGTCCTGCACGTCCTGCGCGGTGCCCGAGGGGTGGCCGCGGATGATCTTGCCGCTCATGAGCAGCTGGTTCGGGCTGATGCCCAGCGGTGCGGCGTCCGCGCCGATCACCACCAGCTCGCCCCGGGTGGCCAGACCGTCCACGGTGGCCGTGATCGCGGCGGAATTCGCGGCCGTCCCCAGGACCACCTGCGCTCCGCCGAGCGACTGGAGCGCCTCCCCGACGCCGGGGCCCGCCGTGCTGTCGACGTAGTGGTGCGCGCCGAGCTCCTTGGCGAAGTCCGCCTTGGCGGCCCCGCGGGCGATGGCCACGGTCTCGAAGCCCATGGCGACCGCGTACTGCACCGCCAGGTGGCCGAGACCGCCGATGCCCAGCACCGCCACCAGATCGCCCGGCTTGGCGGAGCTGCGCCGCAGCCCGTTGAACGTCGTGACGCCCGCACAGCCCAGCGGGGCCGCCTCGGCCGCCGACAGCCCGTCCGGAATCCGGGCCAGGGCGTCCACCGGTGCGATCACCGCGTCGGCGTACCCCCCGTCGTACGCCCAGCCGGGGACCTTCAGGGTCTCGCAGACGATGAAGTCGCCCTGTCGACAGCGCCGGCAGTGGCCGCAGCTGCCACCGAACCAGCCGACCGCGACCCGGTCGCCCACCTGCCAGCCGGAGTGGACGCCCTCGCCCACGGCCTCGATGCGCCCCGCGATCTCGTGGCCCGCCACCAGCGGGAACCGCACGCCCGGCAGCAGGGCTTCCACGAAGGCGGTGTCGCTGTGGCAGACCCCGCACGCCTCCACCGCCATCCGTACGTGGCCCGGGCCGGGCTGCGGTACGTCACGCTCGACGATCTCGAAGCGACCACCGGCGGACGGGACTTGTGCGACTCGATAGGTACTCATCCGGATCTCTCCCAAGCACTGGCACGACCTGGTACTGCTACGGCACCCCCCAAAAACGGCATTCCCGCGCCCAGCACATCAGTTCCGGCCCGATCGCGCACGGCGGGCGGCGGCCTGCGGACGCACCGGTTCGGCCCATCGCGGCCGCGTTCCTGCGCCGATCGGGTGAACCGGCGTGCGGATCCGCGCGGGACCGCCGGCCGGCTGCTGGAGCGGCGCGGTGTGCGGGTGTTCCGGCGACGTCGGGCAGGCGTGGAGCCGCTGGTGGCAGCCGTCGCCGACGGTGGTCATGGTCGGTCTCGCCGGGTCGAAGGGGCACCACAGGACCTGGCGCAGATCCGCGCCGCCGGGCCGCCGGGCCGCTGGCGCTCGGGCTCGCGGTCGGAGTCCCGGTGTACCGGTCGTGAAGGAGCCGGCAGCCGTGGATGCCGGCGAGGAGGTCTTCGTTGAGGCCGCGGTCGGGTCGTCCCGGGGCGGAGCGGGGTCAGGCGCCCGGCCGCCCGGGGCGACCGGGGCGCGGCCTCAACGAGCCGGCCCGCCGGCCGCTTCGGCCCCGGCCGCCGGCCAGCGCGGGCCGTCCACCGGATCGTGCAGCCAGACGAACTGGCCGTCCGGGCGGACCGTCATGCCGTAGTCGTACGGGCCGGGCCGGCCCAACCCCTCCCACTGCGCCCAGGCGGCCATCAGCTCGTCGCCGATCCGCCGGGGCCCGGCCTGGTACATGGTCACCGTGCCGTCTCCGACGGCCGACAACGCCGCCCAGGACCGGTCGGCGTCGTGCACCCAAGCCGACACCCCGTCCTCGTCCGTGCCGGTGACGACCGCGGCCTCCGGCACGGCGACGCGCAACGCGAACCGCAGGTCCCAGTCGTCCGCGAGCGGGGCGAGGTCGCGTTCGACCACGCGCTTCGTCTCGGGCGCCCCGGTGCCGCGCACCGCGGCGTATCCCGCGTGCCCACCCGCGGGTACCGGGCCGGCGGTACGGTCGGCCATGAACTGGGCGAGGCCCTGGACCCAGCCGGACGCCTGCCGGTGGTCGTCGCCGACGTCCAGGGCGACGTGCCCGAGCCGGCCCCAGGGGACGACGAGCCGCCCGCCGGGCCGGACCGCCGCCACCCACGACCACGGCACCCGTTCGACCGCGTAGGTGGCGATCAGCCGATCCACCGGGACGTCCGGCACCGTCGCGGTCGCGTCCGCCACCACGACAGCCACCCGGAGGCCGGCGGCGGCCAGCCGCCCGCGTGCGAACGCGGCGAGGCCAGCGTCCACCTCGGTCGACACCACGCGGCCCGGGCCGGCCCGCCACGCCGCCAGCGCCGCGTTCCAGCCCTGCCCCGTCCCGATGTCCCACACCCGGTGCCCGGGTTCCAGCAGCAGACTGTCGAGCATGTCGACCACCACGCCCTGCGCGGACAGACTCGACGACGGCAGCCCGCCCGTCACCTGGGTGACCGCGGCCGCGTCCTGCTCGCCGTACAACTCCCGCGCCCAGCCGTCCGGATCGGCCCGACGGTCCACCGGCACGTACGCCCGCCCGTCCCACCGCCACAACCGGTCCGGCGCGAACTCCTCGCGCGGCAACGCCGCCACGGCCTCGCGCAGCCACGGCGACCGCTCGGGCCAGGCTCCGCGCGCGACCATCGCCTCGTCCAGGCGCGCCCGCAGCAGGGCCGTACCGACGGTCATTTCTTGTGCTTCCCGTCGCCCGGCGGCGGCTTCGGGACCTGGCCGTCCGCGTTCCCCGGTGGCGGGTCGCCCGTGCCCGGGTCCGGCGCAGGCTTCTCGTGACTTCCCATCAGGCCCCCTTCGTGCACAGGACGACAACCCGGCCATCCTGACCGCCCCCGCGCGACAGCGGTAGCGGGCGCGCAGCAGTACAGCGGGGGCTCCCGACTGCTGCGCCCGCGCTCCCTGGGGCTGAGCGGCCCGGGGGCAACGCCCCGCAGGAGCCGCTCGGGCCCCTCGGCCTTCACATCGACCCACCGGTAGCCGTGCGGTCCGTGGCCGGTGAAGTCATGGTGCCGGAGGTTCACCAGGACGCGGGCGTCCAGGTCGAGCTGTGTCACGGGCGCACGCCACCGCGCCGACGAGACGGCCATCCACCTGGGGTTTCACGGAGCTGCCGGCCTCACCGCGGTGCGAGTCGGGGCAGACCGGCGTGGTCGAGCAGTTCGTGGAGGCGTTCGGCGGGGAGGCTCGGATTGGCCGCGGCTCCCTCCGCGTGCTCCGGGTCCTCCAGGAGGGAGGAGACCAGGTCGAGGGGAAGGCGCGGGTTGGCGGCCGCGGCTCGACGAACGCGCGGTTCGGGGTCGGCGAGCAGGTGGACGGGCGGCTGGGCGAGGCCGGTGTCGGCCGCGGCCAGGGCGCGGACGTCGGGGTCGTCGTGGTGGAGGAGCCGGTCAAGACCGGTGCGGGGCAGGCGGGAGAGCGTGAGCAGGTAGGGGCGTTGGCGCGGCGTGGCGACGAAGGCGTCGAGGACGGTCGTGGGCGGGGCCAGCGGGTGGTTGTAGGCCAGCAGGTGGCGCACGTCCGCGTCGGGGTCGTTCGCCAGGCGGTGAACCAGCTCTTCCGGCAGGAGGGGGCAGGTCGCGGCGACCCGGCGCAGCGCCGGATCCTCGGACCCGGCGCACGCCTCGTACCAGCTCGTCCGCGGCTCGGTGATCATCTCGTCGACCGGGCCGATGCACTCGGCCGGGTGGCCCATGACCCGGTCGATGGCGGCACGCTGCGACCAGGCCCGGGGGAGCGGCTGCAGCAGGGCCCTGGTCCGTACGGCACGGTCCGGGTCCCGGGCCAGTTCCGCCAGCACCGAGGGGTCGAGATCGGCTCGGGCGGCCACTTGCCGACGCACGTCGGGATCGGGGTCGCGGGCCAGGCGGGCGACGATGTCGCCGGGGGTGTGGGTGTTGTGGGCGAGCGACCACAGGTTGCGCCGCTCCGCGAGGCACCGTTCGGCCACGGCGTGGGAGACGGCGTAGTTGCCGAGCAGGAGCGACCGGTGGTGGCAGTCGCGTTCCGTCAGGTCGGCCTCCATCGCCGCCGGGTCCAGAGTCCGGCTGTGACCGTGGGCGGCCCCGGCCACCGCGGGGTCCGGGTCGGCCAGGAGCGCATCGCGCTGTCCGGGAGTGAGCCACAGCCACATGCCGGCGGCCTGGGCCCGCAGTTCGGGGTTCGGGTGATCGAGCATCCTGCGGCGGAACGACTGCGGGATCTGCCCGGAGGACTCCAGTTCCTGCCGGATCTCGGCAGCGGTGAGCAGTTGGTCCGGGCGGTCGTCGTTCTCCGCGGTCAGCAGGGTTTCCAGGACGTCGTCGGGCAGCGGCTCGGCCCTGCGCAGGCGTGGGCGCGGGCCTCCGGCCAGGGCCGCGCGGACCAGGGAATCGGGATCGTCGACCAGTCGGCCGCGCTGCTCGGGAGCGGCGTGCCGGTTACGGGCGAAGCCGCGGCGCACCGCCCGCTCGGGGTGCGTGAGCACCGCCTCGACGACCTCTGCGGGAAGGTCGCGCTCCTGGCAGAGGACCGTCCAGAGGGCGCGCCCCTGCGGGGCGAGCAGACGCAGCAGGACCTCGGACGGCGCAGCCGGGTTGGTCGCGACACCGCGCAGCCACGGCTCGGCAAGAACGGAGGAGGACATCGGGACATTCTGGCAGCGATCAAGGTACCGCGTCGACGGCGTTGGCGGCGCCGGTGAAGAGGCGACGGGACAGGTCGTGCGGCCGAGGTAGCGCGTCACGGCAACACCCGTCCCGTACGGCCCTGTTCATGCCTCGGGCACAATGCGTGATCGTTGCAGTGCGCCACGTCGCCATGCTCCGGCGCCGGGTCAATCCGAGCTCGGGAGGGCGGAGAGCAGGGCCTCGGCGGCTCGGTCGAAAGGCGCGATGCTGCCCGCTGCGTGACAGAGGATGTGGGCGCCTTCGAGTGTGGCCGGCTGTTTTCCGGTGAGCTCGCCGACCCAGCCGGCGGGGCCCGCTCCGACCGTGGCCGGCGCCGGTGGAGCGCCCCGAGGGCCTCGCGGCCTGATGGTCTCAGCACCGCGAGGGCCTCGGCGGGAGCAGAGGTGCCAGCGGGCTACTCCTGCTCGAAACCGGCGCGCAGGGCCTCGATGAACCAGGAGAACACCGGCGCCAGGCTCGGTGGGACGGGCCATCCGTTGATGACGGCCAGGAGGTGCCAATAGCGTTCCGCGCGCGGGTCGTTGGCGACTTCGAGGCGTGTCAGCAGCCAGCGGCGCAGGTCGGTGTCGTCGGCGCGGCCGAAGACCTGGGCGTAGCGGGCGGTTAGGGCGTCGATGACGGCTGCCGCCTCGGTGGAGGCGGGAGTGATGCCGGCCGTGAGGGCGTGCCCGACCTGTTCGCGGACCGTCTCGGTGAGGTCGTGGTGCAGACCGGTGGTGTCCCCCTGCGCGCGTTCGGCCGCCTGGTGCTCGGCCATCCGGCGCACCGCGGTGCGGAAGCCCGGGTCCCGGGTGAGTTCGGCGAGTTCCACCCATGCCTCGACCTGATCCGGTTCGGGGTCGTCCGGCAGGTCGGGCATGGCCGAGCGCATCATGGCCACGAAGTCGGGATTGGCGTCCAGGCCGCCGAAGGTGTCGTCGATGAACTCGGTGACGAGGCGTCGGCGCTCGTCGTCGGAGAGTTTCGCGATCTTGTGCATGAGGTCCATCTCCTCGGGGGTGGAGCCCCGCTTGGCCACCGCTCGCAGTACCGCGCGACGCAGTCGCAGGGTGCTGATCTGCACGTCCAGGGCGTCGGCATGCGCTGCCGCGACCTCGGGAACCGAGACCTCCCGGTCCAGCACCTGCCGGATGACGGCGAGGTCGAGTCCCAGGTCACGCAGTGTTCGCACGAGGTCCAGGCGCGCGAGCGCGCGGAGGTCGTAGAGCCGGTAGCCGGCCGGGCTGCGGTCGGTCGACGGCACGATTCCGGTGTCGGAGTAGAACCGGATGGTCTTCACCGTCAGCCCGGTCCGCCGGGCCAGCGCCCCGATCGTGTACAGCGTGTCGTCGTCCATGTCCCCACCCTCGCGTCTCCCCCTACTGGAGACTCAAGCCCATCCTCCAGGAGACCCCGTCAGCGCGGGGACAGGCCGTCCCCGCCCCCTCCACAGGTCCTGACAATGACTCTGTTGAGCCTGGCGGTGGCGGCGTCGATGCTGACCTGGATTCCTTCGACCTCTCTGAGCCGGCCGTAGCTGCGGCTCGCGGACGCGTTCGCGGAGCTTCTGGATGACTTGGATGAGGCGGCCCCTGGGGTTAAGCCGTTGGAAGCCGGGTGTTGACCCGGGCAAGGATGCAGCCATGCGTCATACCAGCACTGACCCCGAGCTGTCGGGCTTGGTCCGCCGATTCGTCACGCCCGGACGCCGGTACCTTCGGTTGGGTGGAAGCTCGCTGCGGTTGAGCGGGCCTGAGCGCGATCTGTTCATGAGGGAGTTGGTCCGAGCTGCCTCGGAGATCACCCCCGCTGAGCTCGGCATCCTCTTCGAAGGTGGGTGGCGAGAGTGCAAGACTGCCTCCTGGCTGGTTGTTGTAGCCGGCAGGACTGAGTTCCGAAGTCGTATCGGCGAACTTCTGCTGGCCAGCGGAGGGCCCTATGCCGGCGCGGCCTACTGCGTCACTCTTGCCACGTTCGGTGACAGTGCCGACGCGGATCTGCTGTGCAGATACCTTGATCACTACTTGCTGCGGCCTGACCTCGTCTACGACCAAGGCCTTGCTCTTGGCGCGCTGCTTCACCTCGATGCCACCCTCGGGACCGAGCACGCATCCCGCTACCTTGCCGTAGACGGCTTGTGGCACCAGTGGACCGACGCTCAGCCTCAAGGGGACCGGGATCCACAGCGTATTCGGCAGTTCGTGGACCAGCTGTGCTCCTTCGCCGGCGAGTGCGCTGAACTCTTCGCAGCACTGGAAACGAGCATTGATCGCCCGTCTTCTCTGAGCGTCCTGTCGCCCACCAGTCCGCCCGTCGTCCCGGGCCGTCGACATGTCGGCGGGCTCTGACAGCATCACGGTCGTGACCGACATTGATGACCTCGTACAGCGCGTTGCCAGCCGGGCCGCATCGGACAACCAGGACCTTCCCGCGCCTGCCGGCGAGGCCCGGATCGCGGAGGCCGAGGGGCGACTGGGCTTCGCGCTGCATCCCCTACTCGCGCGCCTGTATCGCGAGGTCGCCGACGGCGGCTTCGGCCCCGACTACCGACTGCTGCCGCTGCTCGGTCCGGGGTCGAGCGTCGTCGGCGAATACCTGACGCGACGTGAGGCATCCGTTGGAGTGGAGCACCCGGAGTGGCCCGAAGGCGTCGTACCGATCCTGACCTGGGGCTGCGCCATGTACGCAGCCGTTGATTGCCTCAGTGAGGACGGCCAGGTCCTGCTCTTCGAGCCGAACCCGTACAGCGGCGGATCGTGGGATCAGTGTTGGTTCCTCGACTCCGCCAGCCTCGCAACGTGGCTGGAGACATGGCTCGCGGGGACGGGCTGGTTCGAGGAGGACGCCTTCGACAGGGACGACCTGGTCGAGCCTCGGCCATGGGACCAGGCCGCAAGCAGACTGTCCTGCGGCGCATAGCGAAACACTGATGCTTCGTCCCGTTGGCGCAGGGGCGGACGGAGTGGCGCACCGACCTGGATCCGAAGATCCAGGCCGTGCGCGGGCTCGCGCGCAAGTACAGCGCGCATCTGCTCGCCGCCGACGGCATGTTCGCCGGGCTCGCCGCAACGACCGGGCCGGAGCACTGGGCCGCGGACGGTGTGCACCCGACGCCGGCCGGGCACGCCGCTCTCGCGGCGGCCTGGCTGCGCCTGGTCGCGTGACCGGGCCTCCCGACCACCTGCGGTAGTGGTGGCCGGGAGGTCCGTTTGCGGGCCGGGACTGTTGGTTCGGCCTGTCGGCCCGTCGGCCCGTCGTTCCGGCCTCGACGAGGGCGGACGCTGCGGCGTTCAGCGTGGAATCACCCAGTCCGGCGTCCACGTCCCGGCGTCGTCGTGGCCGGCCGCGGTGGCGGTGAGGTGGGCACGGAGGGTGGCCAGTGCCGGGTGGGGGTTGTCGCGGTGCCAGAGGAGGGAGTGCGGGTAGACGGGCGCCGGGTCGGTCACCGGGATGCGGCGCAGACCGTGGCCGGCGGGCCAGATGAGGCGGGTCTGCTCGCCCATGAAGGTGGCCAGGGCCGGGGTGTCGGCGATGGTGTCGAGGAGCGCGTCGGAGCCGAAGTTGGGGCCGGTCGCCTCGATGGTGAGCCCGAACTCGGCGACGAGGTCGTCGTAGTAGGCGGTCCACTCGGTACCGGGGACGATGCCGGGCATCCAGATCCGGTGCCCGGCGAGCTGGGCGAGGGTCACCGAACGGGCGCCCGCCAGCGCGTGGGCCGGGCCGGTGAGGAGTTGGAGCGACTCGTCGAGCACCCGGACGGACTCGATGTCCTCGGGGAGCGGCCGGCCGGGTGCGGCGACGGCGCGGAAGGAGGCGTCGATCGCACCGGAGCGGATGGCGGCGACGGCCGCGTCGATGTCGAACAGCATCACCACGTCGAGCTCGATGTCGGGGTACGCGCGGTGGAAGCCGCGCATCAGGCCCGACTGCGCGCTGCGCGAGGTGAGCACGTCGACGCGCAGCGGGCGGCGGCCGGTGCGGACGGACGCGACCGCGCGCTCGGCGACCCGCAGCAGCTCGCGTGCGTGGGGCAGGAAGGCCTGCCCGTCGATGGTGAGAGCGGCGCCGCGCGGGGTGCGGGTGAACAGGCGCACGCCGAGGTTGCGCTCCAGCGCGGCGATCCGCTTGGAGACGGCCTGCTGGGTGACCGCCAGCTCGGCGGCGGCCTCCTGGAACTGCCCCGCGTCGGCGGCGGCGACGAAGGTCCGGACGGTGTCGAGATCCATGCCGGCACCCTAAGGGCACAACGGGTGGTTGTGGCTGGTGGCCCTGCGGTTGTTTGATCCCCGGGTATGGCGCTCGCTTTGATGAATCCGATCGCGGATCGGTTGTGCGGGTGAGCGACGAGGGGCGTCGGGCATGAGGAGCGGGAACCGGCTGGGACAGCTGATCGGACGACTGCTCGGACCGCGCCTGGGGAGACAGTTCGGGTGGCTCTGGGGAGCGTACGGGACCAGTGCGCTCGGCACGTGGCTCGCCTTCGGCGCCCTCCCGCTGATCGCCATCCAGGTGCTGCACGCCGGACCGGCCGAGGTAGCCGCGCTCTCCAGCGTGGGGGCCGCGGTGGGCGCGGTCGTGGCGGTGCCGCTCGGCCCGTGGGTGGAGTTCCGCCGCAAGCGGCCGGTGCTGATCGCGATGGACCTGGCGCGGTTCGCGGCGCTGCTCACGATCCCCGCCGCGTTCGCGCTCGGCGTGCTCACCTTCCTCCAACTCCTCCTGGTCTCGGTCGTCGTCGCGGCGGCCGACATCACCTTCCGCGCCGCCTCCGGCGCGTACCTGAAGACGCTGCTGCCGGCCGAGGACCTGCTCGTCGCGGGCGCCCGGTTCGAGTCCACGGCCTGGACGACCACGATCATCGGACCGCCCCTGGGCGGCGCGGCCGTCGGGCTCCTCGGCCCGGTCGCGACGGTGGTCGCCGACGCGGTCAGCTACCTGCTCTCGGCCCTGGGCATCCGCGCGACGGGCGGGCACGAGCCGCCGCCCGCAGCCCGGAAGGCCGGGCGCCTGCGGGCCGGCGACCTGCTCGACGGCTGGCGGTACATCCTCGCCGACGCCACGCTGCGCCCGCTGTTCCTCAACACCGTCCTGTTCAACGGTCTGGTGATGGCCACCGAGCCGCTGCTGGCCGTCCTGATGCTCGACCGGCTCGGCTTCGCACCGTGGCAGTACGGCCTCGCCTTCGCCGCGCCCGCGATCGGCGGCCTGGTCGGTTCGCGGCTGGCCCGACCGCTCGCCACCCGGTTCGGGCAGCACCAGGTCCTGGTGGTGTCCGGGGCGCTGCGCGCGATCTGGCCCGTCGGCCTGGTCCTCCTGGGGCCGGGTACCGGGGGACTGCTGCTGGTGATGGGCGTCGAGCTCGGCCTGATCTTCTGCTGCGGGGTCTTCAACCCCGTCTCGGCCACCCACCGGCTCCGGCGTACCGCCACCGACCGGGTGGCCCGCACCCTGTCCGCCTGGGCGGTGACCACCAGGGCCTCGACGGCGCTGCTGACGGCCCTCTGGGGTGTGCTGGGCGCCCTGCTCGGCCCGCGGACGGCCCTCGGCCTGGCCGGTCTGCTCCTGCTGGCGACCCCACTGCTGCTTCCCCGTCGCTCGGCCGTCCTCCGCGCCGGGGCGGCGGACGCGGAGCCGGAGCCGGAGCCGGAATCGGAACCGGCACCGAGCCGCGCCTGACGGGCTGCTGCCGCGGCCTCCCGCGCGCCCCCCGACCGGCCCCCGGCCCGGCCCGGGCCGTCAGGAGGGACCGGGCCGGGGGCCGGTCGGTCAGACCAGCGCCGGTGCGGGAGCGGGCAGGTACGGACCGATGTTGCGCCAGGCGCGCTCGACGTACTCCTCCTTCTCGCCGACCGGGGCGACGTAGTGCAGCGCGCTCTCGGCGGCGTCGTTGCCCACGAGGCGGGCGATGAGCCAGGCGGCGAGGTAGTGCGAGGCGAGGCAGCCGCCCGCGGTGGCGATGGTGTCCTTGGCGTGGAAGGGCTGGTTGAGCACCTCGACGCCGGCGGCGACGACCCAGGGCTTGGAGGTCAGGTCGGTGCAGGCGGGGATGCCGTCGAGCAGGCCGAGCCGGGCCAGCACGAGCGCGCCGGAGCACTGCGCCGCGATGAGTTGGCGCGAGGGGTCCAGGTCGCGCAGGACGTTCATGATCGCCGGGTCCTCGACGACCTCACGGGTGGCGATGCCACTGCCGATGATGACGGCGTCGGCGGCGCACGCCTCCTGGAGAGTGGACATCTGCTCGATGACGACCCCGTTCATCGACGTCACCCTGGGCCCGGGGGTGGCGATGGTGACGCGCCAGTCGTCGGCCTTGACGCGGTTGAGCACACCGAGCGCGATCAGGGAGTCGAGCTCGTTGTAGCCCTCGAAGGTGAGGATGGCGATGTGCACGGCGGCTGTCCTTCCGCAGGAGTGGGATGGGTGTTGACGGTAGGGACCCACGAGCAGGACGGTCAAAGACTGGGCCACGTCGGGGACACCCCACGGCGATGGCGGAAGGTTCGTCCACGGTGGCGGTCATGCTGAGGTGGGCGGTGGTGACAGGGTATGTGCCACGTCGGCGAAGTCGTGGATGAGCCCGGAACGGCGGGTGGCGGGCCACGCCAGGCAGACCTGCCCCGGGCCGAGGCCCTCGACCGGCCGGGCGACGACGTCGGGGCGTGTGTAGAAGTTCGCTGTGGACAGCGGGATCACGCAGATGCCCGCGCCGACGGCGACCAGTTCGAGCTTCTCCTCGACGCTGTGGATGGGTGGAATGCGGGAGCGTTCGCCGGTGCGCAGTTCCTGCGCGACGTCGCGCCACTCCGGTACGGCGTCCGGGTCCTGGAGGAGGTGCTCGCCGGCAAGGTCGGCGACCGTGAGGGCCGGCTTGTCGGCCAGCGGATGGTCCGCCGGCAGCACGACGACGCGCGGTTCGCCGAACAGCGGCAGTACGCGCAGCCCCTTCTGATCGATCGGCAGACGCACGATGCTGACGTCGGCCCGTCCGTCGCGCAGGACCTCGACCTGGTCCTCCCAGCCGGTGCGCAGCAGCCGGACGTCGAGTCCGGGACGGCGGGCGGTGAGCGCCCGCACCGCGGGGGTGACGGTGATACCGGGCATGAACCCGATGGTGAAGACCCGTGTGGCGGCGGCTGTGGCGGTGACCCGGCGGACCACGGCCTCGGCCGCCGCGAGGAGCGGGCCCACATCGTCGAGGAGTTGGGCTCCGGCGGGCGTGAGGACGGTGCCCCTGCGGTCGCGGCGCAAGAGCGTGACGCCCAGGTCGCTCTCCAACGCGCGCACTTGCCGGGAGAGGGCCGGCTGGGCGATGTGCAGTCGCTCGGCGGCGCGGCCGAAGTGCAGTTCCTCGGCGACCGCCGCGAAGTACCGCAGTTTCCGCAGGTCGATGTCCATACCGTGGCCGTGTCCCGTCCTGATCGGTGTCCGTACACCTGGTGATACCCCGTGGGATCCGGCGGGGTGCCGCTCCCGGCGGCGGCTCCCCCGGTCGGCGCGGGGACCGGCCGCCGGGGCGTGGATCAGCCCCGGGCGAGGACGGTCAGCGGGTCGGTGTACGTCGGGTGCCAGCCGAGCTGGTCGCGGGCGCGCGCCGGGGTGAGCTGCTGGTCCAGGGCGAAGGCGTCGGCGACGGCGCCCATGGCCGCGCGTGCCTCCTCCAGAGTGATGGAGACGGTCCTGCCGCCGAGACCCGCTCCTCGGCTGATGGCCTCAGCGCACTCCCGGGCCGTGGGATCGACTCCTCCGACGCCGGCGTAGACGGCGCCGGGCCGGGCGCGCAACGTGGCCACGTACAGTTCCGCGAGGTCGTCGACGTGGACCAGAGCCCAGTGCTGCGAGCCGTCTCCGATGTGGGCGACGGCGCCCGCCAGCTTGCCCGGACGGGTGAAGTAGGCATCGATGAGCCGGTTGTCGCCGCCGTACAGCAGGCCGGGCCGGACCACGACGGGACGGCCTCCACGCGCGGCGCGGGCGAGGACGGCATCCTCGACGGGGCGGCGCCAGGCGACGAGGGCCGGCGGGTCCCACGGGGCGTCCTCGTCGACGACGCCGTCGGTGTTGCCGTAGACCCAGGTACCGCCGGTGTGTACGTAGGGGCCGGCGCCGATGCCGTCCTGCATCGCGGTGGCGGCGGCGAGATCCTCCGCGCCGGTGGCCGCCTGGGCGAGGTGAATGACGGCTTCGGCCTCCGCTGCCGCCTCGTTGAGCACGCCCAGGTCGGCCAGGCTGCCCGTGACCGGATCCGCCCCGTGCGTCCGTACGGTCCGGGCGGCGTGCTCGTTGCGGGCCAGGGCGCGCACGGTGTGGCCGTGCCGTGTCAGCGCGCCGATGGTCGCCTTGCCGATGTAGCCGGAACCGCCGGTGACGAAGACCCTCATGACGTTGTTCCTCTCGTTTCGGGATCGCTTTCAGCCTGCGGCGGCGCCGGTACCGGCGTCCAAGACCTGTTCCGGCGCCTGTGATGCCGTCCGGGCATCAGGATCGAGGAGGCGGTCGGGGCCGTCCGGCGCGCGCCCCCGTCGTGAGAGGCGGAGAGGCGGATGGGCGGGACACGCGCGACCGCGATCGGCGGTCGTGCGAACGGCGGGGCAGGGGGCGGTCGGCCGCGGTGACGACGCCGGCCGGGTGGGCGGTGACCGTGCCACAGCTGGCCGCCGCCGGTCCGGCCGTCGTGGTGCGGGACTACGAGCGCGCCGGACGGCCCGGGAGCCCGGGCGCGCCCGCCCGGCCCGGCCCCCCCGCCCCCGGTCCGCCCGCCGGGACGCGTCAGCAGGACGCCAGGACGGCGTGCACGGCATCGTGGTCGTCGGTGCCGATCAGGCCCTCCGGCAGCGTCTCGTCGACCAGCAGCGCAAGCAGTTCGGTCGCGTGCTCGGTGAACACGGCCCGGCACTCGGCACGTTCCGGGTGGTCGAGCTCGTGCCCGAAGAGTCCCGCCGCGCCCTCGTCCGGGTCGACGGGCCGGGCGATGTTCGCGACGAGGAGCACGAGGTCGAGCAGCTCGGTCCGCAACCGGAGGCCGGGGTCGGCCGCGAGGCGGATCAGGAACGGCAGGGCGACCGGCATCGCCGCGCTCGCGTGCAGGACGCTGCTCAGCAGGAGGTTGGTCAGCACGCGCAGCGCCTCGGCGTCGACCGCCTCGTCGAGCAGGGCGCGCAGCAGGACGGGGATCCCGGCGGGGCAGCCGGGGATCCGCTCCCAGGGGGCGTCGTCGCAGCCGCGCAGCGCCGGGTGGTCGCACGCGGCGCGCCCGGCTCTCGGATGCTCGGCGAGGAACCGGGCGACGAGGGCCTCCATGGCCGTCGCATCCATCGCGCACATCCGTCGCCCCCCGTGTCCCGTGGTCACGCCCCCACCGGCGTCCGCAGCAGGGGCCACTGTCCCCCGACGGGCCCGGGGGAGGCAAGCGCGAAAGGTGGCGGGGGGAGCCGGTGGTGTCAGGCGCTCAGGTGGACGACCAGGGACTCGGACTCCGGCGACAGGTAGTAGTGGCCGGGGAAGGGATCGACGTGCAGGTGGTCGAGCGAGTCGTCGGGGTCGGCGTAACGGGCGTACTCCTCGACGTTCGCCGCGAGCACGTCGAGCAGCCGGGGCTCCCCGGTGATCCGGTACCGGTCGGAGGGCCCCTCGACCGACAGCGTGACCGCCGCCCCGGCCGCGGTCCCGACCTCCAGGACAGCCAGCCCGCGGTCGTAGGGCGCCGCATCGGCGACCGGGTCCAGCGCGACGGTGCCGGCCCCCGCGCGGATCACCGCCGCGAGCGCGATCAGCTCGTCGGGACCGCCGAAGAGCGCGGCCTCCCCGCCGTGGTCCGAGTAGTGCAGCTGCATGGTTCCTCCGTCTGGGGGGCGGGCCGGTCCGGGCCCCGGCCGGACCGGACGGATGCTAGCAGCGGCCCCGCTGCGGGACGCCGACCAGGGGATCACCGACCAGGCGATCACCGACCAGGCGATCACCGACCAGGCGATCACCGAACAGCGCCGGCCGCCGTCCGGAGCGACCTTGGCCTCATGAACGCCCCTGCGCTGCTCCGCGCTTTTGAACGACCGGATGCGCGAGAGCGGCCCGGACGGCTTCGCCCCGGACGCGGTGGTCGACGCCTTCACCGTCCGCCCGGCGGCCGTCGCCGTCCACCGGCTCGGAAGCAGCGGAGCCGCCCGCAGGCTCCTCCGGGCCTGGCCCACTCCGAACTGGCCGGACCGGACCGGACCGCACCGTGAGCGCGGCCGGCCCGGCCCGGCCCGGGGCCGGCGCCTCGGGGCGTCGAACCGTCCGCGCGACCCTCGCCGGTGACACCCGGTCGGGCGGGGTGCGCCGTGCGGCGGCACGGTGATCGGTACCGCGCCGCCACAACGGTGGCCGCGGACGACCGGCCGGGAGCGGTGGCCGGCCGTTAGTCACCCGCACGCGTGATGCCGGGTGGCGGTCAGGAGTCGCAGGGCCCGCAGCCGCCGGACGGCGGGCAGCAGGTGGGGGCGGCCTCGACGCAGACGGTGACGGAGTCGGTGTTGTTGGCGGGGTGGAGGTCGGTCTCGGGCGCGTGCGCCGTGGCGGTGTTGGTGACCGGGCCGGGGGTGGTGGCCTTGGCCCGGAGGACCAGGGTGGCGGAGCCGCCGACGGTCAGCGCCCCGACGCTCCACCGGCCGGTCCCGGGGTCGTAGGTGCCGGTGCCGGGGGTGGCGGAGACGAACGCCAGGCCGGCCGGGAGGGGGTCGGCGACGGTGACGCCGGTGGCCGTGTTGGGTCCGGCGTTGCGGACGGTGACACGGTAGGTGACGGTCTGGCCGACGGTGACGGTGGTGGCGTCGGCGGACTTGGTGACGCTCAGGTCGGCGGCCGGGAGTATCTGGGTGTCGGTCTGGTTGGAGGTGGCGGTGAGGGGCGCGGGGGTGGCGCCGAGGCGGTTCTCGTAGGTGGCGGTGGCGGTGTTGCTGACGTGTCCGCCACCGCTGGCCTCGTCGATGGTGACCCGGTACTCGACGGTCGTGCCGTTCGGGAGGGTGTCGGTGCTGGGCAGGCTGCCGCCCCGGTCGGCGGCGGCGCCGTTGCCGAGGTTGAACACCACCCGGTTGCCCGCCGGGTCGAAGTGGGCCTGGTCGTCACCCGCCTGGTCGGTCTTCGCGCCGGCGTTGGGCCCGTTGACGATGCGCAGGGAGCCGGGTCGGTAGGTGGTGCCGGCCGGGATGGTGTCGGTCAGGACGAGGGCTTCGGCGTTGCCCCCGCCCTCGTTCGTGGCGACCACGCGGTAGGTGAGGACGTCGCCCACCTGGAGGGGCCCGTCGGGGACGGCGTACTTGGTGAGGGTGACGGCGGGGGCGGTGCCGAAGAAGATGCCGTCGAGGAAGTTGCCGACCGACTGGTTGCCGCCTGCGGAGGCGACGGAGCGGAAGGCGAAGCGGGTGGTGGTCTGCCCGGCCGGGACGGTGTAGGTGCCGGTGTAGAAGCCCCAGGCCGTGGTGCCGTCGGTGAACTGACGCTGCTGGACGGTCGCGCCGGGCCTGCCGATGTCCAGGGCCATGGTGTCCTGGCCGAGCCGCCCGCGGTGGTAGAGCCGCCAGTACAGCGTGGCCCCGGGGGTGGTGGGCAGGTCCTGGTAGAGGGTGGAGACCTGGTTGGCGTTGAGTTCGGCGAACTGGGCGCCGTCGGCGGAGGGGACGCCGTTGAAGCCGTCGTGCCAGATCTCGATGACGTGGTCGGTGGCGGTGGTCAGCCAGCCCGGGACGCGGTTCGGGCTCTGGGTCTGGGAGGCGTCGGGCAGCAGCGCGTTGCCGCCGCCGATGACGGGCTGCTCGAAGCTGCCGTTCGTGAGGGCGATGCGGGACGGGACGGGAGTGGTCACGGTCTTGCCTTTCGTTCGATGCCGGGAGCTGGACGCCGGCCTGGCCGCAGGCCCGGGGACCCGCACGAGCGGGCCACCGGTGCACGGGAACGGCGGCTCCGGTGGCGTCGACCGGGAGCGGGGCGGTCCCTCGATGCGGGGGTGAGGGGATGGAGGAAGGGGCCCACGGCCTTACGACACGCCCTGTGCCCGGGAGCCCGGGCGGCGTCGGTCGCAGGAGGCGTCCGACCTCAGAGTGCGCAATGGTTCCCGTACGTACGAGAGCGTGGAGTGCGGCTCCCGGAGTGCACGGGGTCGCGATCCGTCCGGCCGGCCGCCCCTGCTCTGCGCGGCCCGCGCGAAGCCGGCGGCACGGGCCGGGGGGACGTCTCCGTGTGCCCCCATGGCCAGGGTTTGGCCCTGGTGACGGCCGTCGGCTCCGCGCCGGGCCCGGCACCTCGACGGGGAGCCCGGCGATTCGGTGGAGACCGTCAGGACGGCGATGTCGGAAAGCCGGGGCCGGGGTCGGCCAGTGGCAGGGGGCAGCGGCCGGCTCCGTGCAGGGCGGCGGAGCACCGGCCGGGTGGTGCGCGTCGCAGCACCCGCGCGCCGCGAGCGGCGGGGAGGGGCCCGCTGCCCAGGATGACTCGTGCGTTGAGACCGTTCGTCCCGGACGCCGTCCGTACGTCGTCCGGGAAGGCCCCACTGTCCTCCCGGAGGAACGCGTGATCCCCTTTCAGGCCCCGCCCGCAGCTGCCCGCCACCGTGCGCGCACCGCGCTGCTCGCTGTCGTGTCCGCGCTCGCCGTGACCGGTGGCGCGCCCCTGCCCGCCGCCGCGAGCGGCGCCGCTCCGGCCGCCGAGCGAGCCGTCCGGGCGGCCACCGTCGACTGGCGCGACGCCGGGGTGGTGACCCCGGTGGCGGACCGGGGGCAGTGCGACCGGGCGGTGGTCGGCAAGGCGTTCGCCACCGCCGCCGTTCTCGAAAGCGCGTGGGTCCTCCAGAACGGCCACGCGCTGCGGGTCCTCAAGCCGCAGGTCGTGGACCAGAACGGGCAGGACGTCTTCGAGACCGTCTGCGACCACCCCCGCGGGGGCGAGGTTTTCCCCGTCGAGGAGTTCAGGGAGTGGAAGCCGGTGGGGCCGTCCGGCAGCGAGGAGGCGCTGCGGCAGGCCGTGGACCAGGGCCCGGTCCGCGTCCGGATCGACGCCTCCCGGGCCAGCTTCCAGCTCTACACCACGGGCGTGTACGACGAGCCGCTGTGCTCGTCCACGGACCTGGACACGTACGCGACCGTCGTCGGGTACGGCACCGACGCCGGGGAGGACTACTGGCTCGTGAAGAACGACTACGGCACCTCCTGGGGCATCCAGGGCTACATCGAGATGTCCCGCGGCAAGGACAACCAGTGCGGCATCGCCACCGAGGCCGACCAGCCCGTCCTCAATCGTCCCGCGCCCTACCAGAACCCGTGGCCCACAACCGCGTAGCCCCGGACCCTCCGCCCGCCCCGACCCCGAGCCCCTGCCCCGCGGCCTTCTCATGCCCCGGGGCGGGCGCGGAGGCCGTCCTCGGGGACGGTGAAGGAGGGGTGATGCGCCTTGCCGGGACGGCCGTCAGGTGCGCGCCCTGCACTTCGCGTTGTGCCTGCGCCCCCGGGCCGGCCGCCGCTTCCCGCGCTCTGTGCCTGTACGTGTGCACGGGGGCGGATCGGAGGTCCAGCCCCTTCCCGCGGTACCGCTGTTCCGGGCCGCCGGCCTCGGCGGGCGGGGCGGTCACTCCGCACCCGACCGACGGAGATAGCACACGGAAGGCGGCTGGCCGGGTGGATCGGTCGGGGGTTCACCCTATCCGGCGAATGTGAGGCAAGCTCAGGTTCTCTGCGCATGCGTTGATCATGATGGCTTTCGGCGCTTCCCGGGCGTACCCGTTTCGGGACCCGGGTGTCCCGCGCTGCCTCCGGGGCCGGCCCCCGAGGGCTTGTTGTCCGTTACCGAAGAGGGTGGTTCGCATGACTGCTTCTGGCGCAGGGCCGATTCCGTCGATCACCGACGCAACGCTCACCGATATCGCCGCGAACGGCTTCTGGGGGTCCGGCCTGACGGTCAACCCGGCCGCCGTCGACACGGGCAAGGCCCTGCTCGCCGCCGTGCGGGGCGAGAAGGGCGGGACGCTTCCGGCGGAGCTGGCGAGCCTGGTGGCGGATGTCCGCCGGGTCGCGACGGTCGGCGTCCACTCGATCCCCCGGGAGGAGGGGGTCAGCCTGTCGGCCTTCTCCATCAGCTCGAACGGTCCCGACCCGCGCCCGCTCGTGGTGGTTCCGGCCGGCTGGAGCCCCTACGGCTGGCTGCCGTTCCTGTACTCCTACCTCACCCTGGCGCTGCGCGGCTACAACGTGCTGGCCTACACGCCCCGCGGGCTCGGCGCCGCCGGGTTGGTCTCGACGTCCAAGGGGTTCGTCGACGTCGCCGGGGCCAACGACGTGGCCGACGGGACAGCGGTGATCGACTGGGCGGCGGAGCACCTCGCCACGGCGGACATGTCGCGGGTCGGACTGTTCGGCGAGTCGTACGGCTCGGGGATCAGCCAGCTGGTCGCCGCCCACGACACCCGGGTGCGCACGGTGGTGGCGCTCAGTACCTGGGGCAACCTGGCCACCAGCCTGCTGGGCAACGAGACCCAGCACGTGGCGGCGGTGAAGGCACTGATCGCCTTCACCGGCGGCCCGCTGGAGGAGAAGTTCGACGAGAAGAACCGGCGGATCCTCACCGACTTCCTGAACGGCAGGATCACCGAGGAGGTGTGGCAGTGGGCCGCGGACCGGTCCCCGGAGACCTACATTGATCGGACCAACGAACGGGGTGTCCCGACGTTCTTCTCCAACACCTGGCACGAGACCCTGTTCCCGGCCGGGCAGACGGTCGACCACTTCAACCGGCTGACCGGGCCGAAGCGGCTGAACCTGTGGATCGGCGACCACGGCGCCCCCGAGGGCCCCGGCCTGGCCGGGCTCCCGGCCGGCCAGGCGTTCCCGGGCCTGCGCGAGCCGATCCAGGAGGCCTACGCCTGGCTGGACCACCACCTGCTCGGCAAGGACAACGGCGTGGCAGGCTGGCCGCAGGTGAGCAACCAGGTGATGTTCACCTACCGGACCACGCCGCTGCCCGACGGCAGCAACCAGATCGGGGCGCCGGCCCGCCGCGAGGAGCGCGCGACGTGGGACGACGTCACCACCGGCACCGAGCGGTGGCACCTCTCCGCCGCCGGCGCCTCGGGGGACGGCGCGCTGACCACCGCGGAGCAGGCCGCCGGGTGGAAGCGGGACTTCACGGCCGGCGCCCCGACCGCCGCCACCGCGGTGGACGCCATCCTGCAGACCGGGCAGAAGGAGTGGTACGGCAACCCCAAGGTCTACGACCTGGCGAAGTTCGAGCGGTCGCAGCTGCTGGTCTGGTCGAGCGAGCCGCTCACCGGCCGGGACGGCGTGGCCCGTGCCGTCCGCGGCGCCGCCACGGTGGGTCTGACCGTCCGCAACACCGGGGGCGACTCCACCGTGGTGGTGTACCTGTTCGACGTCGCCCCGGACGGTACCGCCCGGATCATCACCCACGAGCCGTTCACCGCGTCCGGTTCGGAGCCGGGTACGGACCGCTTCGTCGAGGTGCGGCTGCAGCCCGCCGCCTACGACCTGCCCACCGGTCACCGCCTGGCCCTGGTGGTGAACGGCCGCGACGAGCTGTACTCATTCGCCGGGGCCGAGGGCAGCACCACCACCGTCACCTCGCCGGCCGACCACCCGGTCTTCCTGGACCTGCCGCTCGGCTGAACCCGGTTCAGGTGCGGGCGGGCCGCAGTACGGCGGCCCGCCCGCACCTGCACCCCGCGCTCCCGCCGGGGCCGGCGCTTCCGCCGCGCCCGCACACGGGTGGGCCGAAGTGGGCCAGTGCGCGGAGAGCCTGGAGGAGACGCGGGTCCTGCTGGCACGGACCTCGCTGCGGAACTGGTCGACGTGGCGTCGCGGCGTACCGGCTGCGGTTCGACTCCGAGGCCGGGCACCGCAGCCACATCCCCGGATCCCTGGCGCCGACCCGGTCGGGCTGGTGGCTTATCGGCGTACGACCTGCCGCACAGCCGGTGCAGGGCCGCGCGGCTCTCGTCGTCCGCGGTGCGGTAGACCAGAAGCCGCGGCTCCGGATCCTCCAGCGGGAGCGGGACCTCGAAGTCGACGGCGATCGTCCCGACGGCCGGGTGCCGCAGCAGCGTGCGGCCGCGGCCGTTGACGCGGACCTCCCGCTCGGCCCAGAGCCGGGCGAAGTCCTCGTCCTGCGCGGTGAATTCGGCGATCAGCCCGGCCAGTGCCCGGTCCTGCGGGTGGGCGGCCCGGGCCGCGCGCAGATGGGCGGCGCCGTCCGCGGTCCGGGCGAGGTTGGCGATCATCGCGGGGCAGTCGCGGACGGGTGCCTCTGCGGGCCGGAGCGCGCGAGCTGAAGGGGTGTTGGCGACGAGTTCGCTCGATCGGGTGAACGCGGTTTGGCGCGGCCCCGACAGGCCGTTGATCGGTTAGCGTCTGCCTGCTGCAACTGACCGATGACATGGGAGGACCACTCGATGGGCTATCTGCGCAAGACCAGCTTCCTGATCTTCCATGACCCGGGCGCGCCTGACAGGAAGGTCCTCGACGCGGCGGAGATCGCGAAGGTCGAGGCCGCGCACGAGGCCGGTAAGCAGGGCCGTATCGACGCGCTCATCCGGGGCAAGCTGGTTGTCCACGACCTGGGCGGAATGGGGGTCGTCTCCGTACTCGACGGGGACGACACCCAGATTCCTGGGGACTCCCCGGCAGCCCAGGACACCGGGGTCGTTTACAGCAGCTCCTACAACCAGGAGTCCGCGGTCCCGGGCCTGCCTGCGGGCCTGGCGAACCTCGGCTCGAACGCGGGTGTGGTCGCTGACTACACCGGTGCCGTCCGGCCGGGGGAGAGGGAGGACGTGGCGGCGACCGACGCGAAGGTCGCCGGCTCCGAGGGCGACCGGCTGCGGACCATCGTCCGCCAGGTCCAGGACGACAGCGTCGTCGACGAGAACGCCTTCAAGGACTACCTGCGCAAGACCTTCCCCACCACCGCCGAGAAGCACCTGCGGGACTTCGCCTGGGACGTCTACAAGATCGTGGTCTCCAAGGCCGAGCTCCCCGGCGACACCTACACCCCCCACCGCGCCCCGGAGCGGACGGTCCGGTCCAAGGACGGTGCGCGCTTCGGCGTCAACGAGGTCGCAAGCCCCCTGGTCTGGAGCGACGACAAGGGCGGCTACGTCAACCGCAACCAGGGCGAGATCGCGCACGCGCAGAGCCAGACGCTGTGGGTGAAGGTCGCCGACGGCGGGTGGGAGGAGGACGGCGACTGGGGCGGCTACCTCCAGATCACCTCCGGAGGCGACCTCAAGGGCCGGTGGATCGACTCCTCCGACGGCTGGGTCGCCTCCCAGGGCTCCAAGGTGGACGGCACCACGTTCTACGACATGGGTACCCACTACGAGATCTGGCAGGGCACCCGCCAGAAGGGGCGCCCGCTGGTCGTGGAGAAGGACTGCCTGCGATTCGTCGCGGGCGCGACACCGGGCCGGTTCCAGATCGAGGATGCCACCTGGCGCTGACCCGGCCCGCAGCACCGAAGGCCCCCGTCGTCACGACGGGGGCCTTTCGCACGCTCGACACCGGGCACCAACTCCGTCCGACGCTTCCCGCCGTCCGGCATGCCCCACGACGGATCAGGTGCGCCCCCTGTCGGTCCCCGCCAGCCTCGGACTGGTGCGCTCCCACTGGCAGAAACACAGTTCAGGTGATCGTCGCGGCTGCCTCGCCAACAAGCCCGAACACTCGCCAACGACGGCGAACAGTGCCGAGCCGCGGTAGATGTCACCAGCGGCCTCCGCTCACCTGGGTGTTCCCGCGGAACGTTGCAGGGTATCTGTCACCGGATCGCCAGGACGGTTGTCACCAGGGTGAGCCGCAGTCCGGGCTCAATCGTGCCGGGCGAGCTTGACGGCGGAGACGAGCAGGATCACGGCGAGCGCCGGGATGAGGACCACGTCCGGGAACACCCCGAGCAGCAGCCCGCCCAGGACGGCCCCGATGATCGAGCCGGCGGCCGTCACGGCGGTGAAGCGGACGTTGGCGCGCAGGACGGCGAAGCTGCCGTCGCGCGAGTACCGGGCGAAGGCGACCAGCATGGTGGGCAGCGACACCAGCAGAGACAGGCTCCCGGCCGTCTTGATGTCCACGGCGAAGAGCAGCACGATCGTGGGGATCAGCAGTTCGCCCCCGGCCACACCCATGATCGCCGCGACCACGCCGATGCCGAACCCGGTCACCACCCCGGCCGGGATCTGCGCCCACAGCGGGAGGGCGAGGCCGTCCAGGTCGGCGGTGTGGGTGAACACCAGGGCGGCGGCCATCAGCACCATGAGGGTGGCCAGCACCTTGTAGAGGGTGGCGGAGCGCATCCTCACCGCCCAGGACGCCCCGGCCCAGGCGCCCAGCAGGCTCCCGGCGAGGAGGTTCACCGCGACGGGCCAGTGCTCGGCGACCTGCGAGGCGGGCACCGCCGCGAGCCGGGCGGGCAGTGCGGTCAGCACCACCACCAGGCTCATCGCCTTGTTCAGGATGACCGCCGACAGGGCGGCGAACCCGAACAGGCCGATCAGCAGGGGCAGGCGGAACTCCGCCCCACCCAGTCCGATCATCCCGCCGAGCACGCCGATCGCCGCCCCGGCGGCGAACACCACGGGCACCGGGTGCGTCGAGCGGACGGGGGCGAGGTCGTCGTCCATGGCCATGGCGGGCATCCTCGCGGGACTTGGTCCCCGCGCGCTACGTCAGATCCCACAGAACGGCGCCGCAATCTGGATCTTGGAGAGGGCCTGGCGAAGCGGCTCCCGGCGTGGCCCGGTACGAGGGCCGACGCGGAAGCGGGTGAGGAGCGGTCGGGGCACGACGCCCCGACCGCCCATCACCGTGCCGGACTCGTCCACCCGGCTCCAGCCGGAGTGGATCAGAGGGCGAGGAGAGCCTGCTTGAGCTCCTCGGCGGTGACCATGCCGTCCCCGTCCTTGTCGGCCCGAGCCCCTATGCCCTTGAAGGTCTCCTTCGCCAGCTGCCCGTAGGAGCCCAGCTGGGCGGAGATCGCCTGCATAACGTCCTCGGCCTCCTGGACGGTCATCGGGCCCGCGATCTGGTCCACGAACGCCTGCACGATGGCCGCCTTCTCTTCCTTCTCCGCGTCTGCCATGTCCCACCCCATTCTTTGTGTGTCCGTACGAGCTCTACCGGGGGCGAGCCAACCACATCAGTGATCGTTTCGGCAGGGCTTCCGATGGAACCGCCAGGCCACTCGGCCGGCCGCGCCGCCGATCGGGCAAGAACTCCTGTCCCGTCCAATCCGAGTTGGCAGCTGTCACGGCTCTGACCTGCGGGGCTGCCAGGTGGTTTGGGAATAGGATCGGGCATCGTTCTCAAACAAGTTGGCTCCTGCGCAAGCAGACTTGTGCGGCGGGCCGCGTCGTGCCCCGGACAGTCGACTGCTCGTTCGGTCGCGTGTCAGTGCGTCTGAGCAGGTCAGCGGGCACCCAGCAGCTATCGGATCAATGGCACGCCGCATGAGGGGGAAGCCCCCGGCCACGGTGGCCGGGGGCTTCCCCTGGTGTGCTGGAGCTGCTGTTGGGAATCGGATCGCCTCGGGCTGTGCCGGCCGGGTGGGTGCGGGGCGCCTACAGCCAGGTGACGTCGTCGCCGTCGACGATCAGGTTGTCCCAGGCGGGGATGCGGTAGAACTTCTTGTTCTCGCCGCCGCCGAGGACGGCCTTGCGCCAGACGCCGACGCCGTCGGTGAGGGTGTAGGAGCCCTCGTAGACCTTGTTGTAGGCGGGCACGAAGGTGCCCTGTTCGCAGGTGACGTCGGTGGACCACATGCCGTGCCCTTCGGAGTACTCGTTGTACCGGCGCGGCATGGCATCGCGCCGGTACTGGCCGACGTACTCGGGTTGGGGTTGGGGGTCGGCCTCGCTGGCCGCGGCGGTGACCACGGCCAGCGGTGCGCCGGCCAGGCGGGCGGGAGCGGATGCCTCTGCGGCGTCAGGGGAGATCACGGTGCAGGTGTGGTCGGAGTAGGCCACGCACACGGTGCCGTCAGGGGCGACGGCGATGGCCGGGGCCCCGTCCGGGGTGCTGGGGAAGGTGCCGGTCTCGGTGAGGTCGGCGGCGTTGAGGATGCTGCCCGCGCGGTCGGCGTGGACGGCGTAGAGGAGGGTGCCGTCCGGGGACAGCGCGAGGGCGGTCGGGGCGGGGCCCTCGGCGCGGGCGGTGACGGTCATGGTGGCGGTGTCGATGGCGACCAGCGGGTCGGCCTGATGGGGCACGAACGCGTACAGGGTGGCGCCGTCGGCGCTGAGGAGCACCCGGACGGCGCGGTACTTCTCGGCGGGGGCGGCGATGTCGACCGCCTGCCCCGGACCCGAGTCGGTCTCCTCCGCGTTGTCCTCCTGCGCCTTGCTCCCGTCCTGGGCCCGCTCGGGGACGTCCATGGCCAGCACGCAGGGCGTCTGCTTCCGGTTCGAGTTCTGACCCTGCCTGCCCAGGTAGAGTCGTTTGCCGTCCGGGGACAGCGCGACGGTCGCCCAGGCGCTGAACACGGGCTCCTGAGGGACGGGGTGGTCCCCCTCCACCTTCCCCGAGGCCGCGTCCAGCTCGAGCACGACCAAGCCCTGGGCCAGGAACAGACGGCTGCCGTCGGCATTCACCGCCGCGTCCGTTGCCGAGGGACTCTCCTGGTCGGAGTAGAGGGTGTCCGTTTCCAGGGTCCGGGTGTCGACCGTGCTGGCGTTGTAGCCCCCTTCGGCCAGGGCGTACAGCTTCGTGCCGGCGCCGCCGGGCTGGGCGGCCAGGCCGCGGTTACCCATCAGGGCCTGGGTCGTCCTGATCCGGCCGGTGGCAGCATCCAGCACCGCGATGCCGCCCGGCTCCGGCCCCGTCTGCCGGTAGGCGATGTAGAAGTGAGACACACCCGACTCCGTCACGCGACGATCCTTCCGAACGGCGAGCGGCCCCGGTCGCCCCATGCGCCCGTGCTCTGCCACCCGCCGCCACGCAGCGTAGGCATTTCGTCGCTCACCCGGGAAGATCGCCAACCCACCCATAAGTGGCATCCGGCCTCATCCGACCCGAAATCGACTCCCCAACACGCCAGTCATGTCCGAAGGCCATCGGCTGCAAGGAAGCAGCCCGCCTGCGCGAGCAGATCGCCCAGCTCAGCGGGCAACTCGCCGCCGCGGAGCACCGGCTGGAGCGGCCGGAAATCACCCGGGAGACCGTGCTGAAACTCGCCACCCCCGGCCCTCACGTACACATGTCGAAGCGACCGTGACAGGTGCAGTGAGAACCGGACCGGCGAAGCGACATTCCCCCAAACGGGGCAAAGCCATCGTTCAGCGCGCGATGCAGTGAGAATCCGACAGCACGGATGAGACCGAGTCAGAATTCGCCAGCTGCACTGCGACAGGACAGCTCCGCGGATACACCCACCGCAGCCACGACGGTCTTGGTGACAGCTTGCGTGCTGATGTGGCAGTTGTCGCGCTTCGGCACAACACGGGCCCGATGGGTGAAGCGGGAAGCTGACGTTTGATCACTCGAACAAACAATCGAATAATGGGTTCATGACCTCGTCCGTCCCGTTCTCCCGTCCCGTTCGCTCCGCCGAGAGTCCGGGTGATGCCGAGCGGGCGCCGCGGGAGCTGATGTCGCTGCCGGGCCACTACCGGGACGAGCGGCGGTGGCGGCTGGTGGAGATCCGGCTGGGCGGGCGGTGGTGTCCGGGCATGCTCACGGTGTGGCGGCGCCCGCCGGGGAGCGGGGTGTGGGTCGTCCACGTCACCTGGGGCCCGGAGAGCACCGGCGAGTGGGGGTGGTTCCTGTTCGACGGGGACCGGATCCGCCCGCTGCCCGAGCCCGCCGGGCCGGCCCCGGCCGCCGCCCCGTATCGCGGGACGTGGCGGGACGCGGTGCGGGTGCCGGCCGAGCTCGCCGGTCCGGTCGGGACGGACCCGGGGGAGCGGTGCTGGCGGCCGGCCTGGCTCCGGGCCGAGGGCAGCTGGCGTTCGGTCCTGGTCACCGCCCGTCGGCGCCCGGGACCGCAGCTGCCGTGGATCGCCCACGTCCGCTGGGGCGAGGACAAGCAGGCCGCCTGGGTGATCGCCGACGGCATCGCCCTGTGCCCGCTGCCCCGGCCCGGACCGGTCACCGACGCCGGCACCTCCGCGGTGGCACCCGGCCCGTCGGCCCCGACCGGTCTCGGGGAGCCGGCCTGAGCCCCCGGGGCGGCCGAGCGGGCGCCCCGGGCCCGGGTGAGAACGCCAGAACGCTCCGCTACCCGCGCATGATGGCGGGTTCGTGGCGGCGGAGCAGCCGGCTGACCAGGAACCCGCAGCCCACCGAGAGGGCGACCAGCATGCCCATGTCGAGCAGCCAGGTGCCGGCCTGGTGGGCGAAGAGCGGGTCGTTGGTGAAGGTGGCGGGGAAGGCGGCGCCGAGGTCCATCGTGGCGGCCATCGCGGCGAAGGCCCAGCGGGAGGGCACCAGCCAGGAGAGCTGGTTGAGCCCCGGCGTGTTGTTCAGCTGCAGCAGCGCCCCGCAGAAGACCACCTGGATGATGGCGACCAGCACCAGCAGCGGCATGGTCACCTCCTCCTTCTTCACCAGCGCGGAGATCACCAGGCCGAACATCATCGCGGTCAGCGACAGCATGGCCACGGCGAGGGTGATCTCGAACAGCGGTGGCATGAAGACGCCCTGGGTGCCCGGTGGCCCGAGTTGCACTCCGACCAGGCCGACCATGGTGAGGACCACGGACTGGACGACGGTGACGGTGCCGAGCACCACGATCTTCGAGCAGAGGTACGCGGATCTGGAGAGGCCGACGGCTCTCTCGCGTTGGTAGATGCTGCGTTCCTTGACCAGCTCGCGCACCGCGTTGGCGGCGCCGATCAGCACCGCGCTGACGCAGAGGATGAGCAGCGCGTTGAGGGCGGTGGAGTCGTCGAGGCGGCTGCCGGCCAGGGCCCGGACCAGGGCGCCCATGATGAACGGCAGGGCGATCATCACGGCGAGGAAGGTGCGGTCGGCGGACAGCGCGGTGGCGTAGCGCCGGACCAGGGTGGCGACCTGCTTGCTCCAGCGACGCGGTTTGGGCTTCGGCCTGGGCGGCGGGACCTCGGCGGCCGGGGCCGCGGGGCCGGGCGTGGCGGGCCGTGCGGTCGCGCCGGGCCGTGCGGTCGCACCGGAGATGTAGCGGAGGTACGGAGGGGAGGCGCGGTACTGGCCCGCCCAGTCGCGGTCGGTCTCGTTCTCGAACGCTTCGAACGCCTCGGACCAGCGGCCGAACCCGAAGTGGTCGAGGGTCTCGTCGGGCGGCCCGTACCAGGCGAGCCGTCCGCCGGGGGCGAGCAGCAGCAGGCGGTCGCACAGGTCGAGGCTGAGCACGCTGTGGGTCACCACGATGATGGTGTGTCCGTCGTCGGCGAGGTTGCGGAGCATCTGCATCACGGAGCGGTCCATGCCCGGGTCGAGGCCGCTGGTGGGCTCGTCGAGGAAGAGCAGTGAGGGCTTGGTGAGCAGTTCGAGGGCGACGCTGACCCGCTTGCGCTGGCCGCCGGAGAGCGTGGAGATCACCTGGTCGGCGCGTTGGGTCAGGCCGAGTTCGGCGATCACCTCCTCGACCCGGGCGGCGCGTTCGGCGGGGGCGGTGTCGTCGGGGAAGCGCAGTTCGGCGGCGTAGCCGAGGGCCCGGCGGACGGCCAGCTGGGTGTGCAGGATGTCGTCCTGGGGGACGAGGCCGATGCGGTGGCGCAGCTCCGCGTAGTCGTGGTACAGATCGCGGCCGTCGTAGCGGACGGTGCCCCGGTCGGCGGGGCGCAGCCCGGTGAGGGCGTTGAGCAGGGTGGACTTGCCGGCGCCGCTCGGGCCCGCGACGGCGAGCAGACAGTGCTGGCCGACCGGGAAGGTGACCCCGTCGAGCAGGACGCGGCCGTCGGTGACCTCGACGGTGAGGTCCTCGACGTCGAGGTCGATGTCGCCGGTGTCGACGAACTCCTGCAGCTGGTCGCCGACCAGGCAGAACGCCGAGTGGCCGATGCCGACGATGTCACCGGGGCCGACCAGCGCCTGCCCGATCGGAAGTCCGTTGAGGTAGGTGCCGTTGTGGCTCTCCAGGTCGGCGATCTCGTACCGGCCGTCGGCGTGGGCGCGCAGTTCGGCGTGGTGGCGGGAGACGGACAGGTCGCCGAGCACCAGGTCGTTGTCGGACGCGCGGCCGATCCTGATCACCTTGGCGGGCAGCCGCCGGACGCTGGTCGGCGGCCGGTCCAGGCCGGTGATGACGGACAGCGCGGACGGCTGCTCCCTGAGCTCGGTCGCCTTGTGCAGGGCGCTCAGGGTGCAGCAGGGGCCGTCGGCGGCGTTGCCGAAGCGGAGCGTGTACCCGGGGCCGACATCCAGGTGCTGGACGCGGTGGCCCTTGCAGAAGGTGCCGTTGGTGGAGCCGGTGTCGTCGAGCATCCAGTGGCCGTCTCCGACGTGCAGGACGGCGTGGTGCCAGGAGACCCTGGGATCGGAGAGCACGACATCGCTGGTGGGGTCGCGGCCGACGGCGTAGCTGCGACCCGGGCTCATCACCTGCGAGTGGTTGTCGGTCTCGAGGACGAGCTGCGGCGCGGTGAGCGCGAATTCTCGCTCTGCCATATGTCCGATGCTAGTCCCGCCGGTGGGCACCCGCCCAAGGGGCCGGATCCCGCCGCACCGGCCCGTGGCGGCCGGTCATGCGGCGGGTTCGATGCCGAGGTCGGTGAGCAGGCCGCGGATCCGGGCCTCGATCCGGTCGCGGATCGGTCGGACGGCCTCGACACCCTGGCCGGCCGGGTCGTCCAGCTTCCAGTCCAGATAGGTCTTGCCGGGGAAGAACGGGCAGGCGTCGCCGCAGCCCATGGTGATCACCACATCGGATGCCTGCACCGCCTCGACGGTCAGGACCTTCGGGATCTCGTCGGCGATGTCGATGCCGACCTCGGCGAGGGCCTCGACCACCGCCGGGTTGACGCTCCCGGCGGGGGCGGAGCCGGCGGAGCGGACCTGCACCCGCTCGCCGCCGAGGCGGGTGAGGAACGCGGCGGCCATCTGCGACCTGCCGGCGTTGTGCACGCAGACGAACAGCACGGAGGGGATGGTGGAAGGGCTCACGGGACAGTCCTTGATCTTCGGGACGGGCAGGGGGCAGCGGGGTCAGCGCGCGGCCGCAGCCGGGTGGTGGTCGCCGCGCGGGGCGTGGTCGTCGTGCGGGGCGTGGTCGTCGCGCGCGGCGAGGACGTCCTCGCGGGCGGGCGCCGGGCGGCCGAACAGCGCCGCGACCAGTGCGACGCCGACGGCCAGTCCGGCGAGCTGGGCGGCGACGAACGGCGGCACCGAGGCGGGAGCGATGCCCGCGAAGGTGTCGGTGAACGCGCGGCCGATCGTCACCGCCGGGTTCGCGAAGCTGGTCGAGGACGTGAACCAGTAGGCGGCGCCGATGAAGGAGGCGACCGCGGCCGGGGCGACGTGCGCGCGCCCGGTCCGGGCCAGACCGAAGACCACGAGGATCAGGCCGGCGGTTGCCACGACCTCGCCCAGCCAGAGGTGCGGGGCCCAGCGGTCGTGCGTCGACCACCGCACGAGCGGCTCGGCGAACATCGCGTCCGCCAGCACCGAGCCGCCGATCGCGCCCACGGTCTGGGCCGGGACGTAGGCCGCGACCTCCCGCAGGGTCGGCCCGTCCCCGCTCCGGCGGCCGGTCCACCAGGCGGCCAGGGTCACCGCCGGGTTGAAGTGGGCGCCGGAGACCGGGCCGAGCAGCAGGATCAGCACGCCGAGGCCGAGCACGGTCGCGAGCGAGTTGGCGAGGAGCCGCACGCCGACGTCCTGCGACAGCTCGGTGGCCTGGATGCCGGAGCCGACCACGACGGCGACCAGGGCGGCGCTGCCGACCAGCTCGGCCATGACCCGGCGGCCCAGCGGCGCCTTGTCGGTCATCTGGGCCCGCCCGCGGTGGCCGGGGCGTCCAGGAGGGCGGACAGGCGGGCCAGCGCGGCGGGCAGCACCCAGTAGTAGACCCACGTCCCGCGACGTTCGGACCCGACCAGCCCGGCCTCGCGCAGCACCTTGAGGTGGTGGGAGATGGTCGGCTGGGACACGTCGAACGGACCCGTCAGGTCGCAGACACAGGCCTCGCCGCCCTCGTGCGAGGCGATCAGCGACAGCAGCCGCAGCCGCACCGGGTCCGACAGTGCCTTGAACATCTTCGCCAGGTCGACGGCGGCCGCCTCGTCGAGGGGCTCGCGGACCATCGGCGAGCAGCACGCGGCGGCCTCGTCCTGGTCGAGCACCTGCAGTTCCGGATTCGACATGCGTCTATGTTGACAGTCATCTATCCCGGGAGGCAAGCTCGCTGTATCGACAACTGTCGAATCAATGATCCCGCTCAGGGATCCCGGATCGGGGAGACCACCATGTCCCGCGTTCAGCTCGCCCTTCGCGTCGCCGACCTCGAAGGCTCCGTCGCCTTCTACTCCAAGCTCTTCGGCACCGAGCCCGCCAAGCGTCGGCCCGGCTACGCGAACTTCGCTGTCACCGAGCCCTCGCTCAAGCTCGTCCTGATCGAGGGGGAGCAGGGCGAGGACACCCGGCTGGACCACCTCGGCGTCGAGGTCGACAGCGCCGAGCAGGTCGCTGCCGCCACCACCCGCCTCAAGGACGCCGGCCTGGCCACCTTCGAGGAGAACGACACCTCCTGCTGCTACGCCCTCCAGGACAAGGTCTGGGTGACCGGCCCCGGCAAGGAGCCCTGGGAGGTCTATGTCGTCAAGGCCGACGCCGACACCCTCGGCAAGAGCGCCGACAGCGCCCCCGGCACCTGCTGCACCAACGCGGACCGCCCCGCCGAACCGGCCCCTGCCGCCACGGGCTGCGCCTGCGGCTGACCGTCGCCACCAGCGATCGCCACCGCGCTATCCCGCGTCGGGCAGCGAAAGACGCTGTGTGATCCGGTCGAACAGCTCCGCCAGCGGCTCGCCGACGTCCCGGCCGAACTCGGTGAGCCCGTAGGTGACCTGAGGCGGTGTCGTCGGCTCGACCTCCCGCCGGACCAGGCCGTCCTGGACCAGCGCGCGCAGGGTCTGGGCGAGCATCTTCTCGCTGACGCCCTGGATGCTCTCGCGCAGTTCGAAGAACCGGAGGTCGGTGCTCCGCAGGGAGATCAAGACCCAGACGCCCCACCTGCTGGTCACATGGTCGACCACATCGCGCGCGGGGCAGTCGGTGTGAAACACCTCATACCGTTCGCCGGCCTCGGCCCGTGTGCGCTGCGCGCTTCCCGTCACGTGATGAGCTTACCCAAAGGTATGTCCTTACCAAGAGTTAGCCCGGCTCCTAGCGTGAAGTCCACAGAGGACAAGTGGCAAGGAGCCGAACATGATTGTGGTGACCGGGGCTACCGGGAACGTGGGCCGACCGTTGACGCGGGCGTTGGCCGAGGCGGGCCGGCAGGTGACGGCGGTGTCACGGCACGCGGCGCAGGTGCCGGACGGCGTCCGCCACCTGGCGGCCGACCTGACCGAGCCGACCGGCCTCGACCCCGCGCTGGCCGGGGCGGAGGCGCTGTTCCTGCTGCTCTCCGGCGACCTGCACGCCGCCGGAGCCCGCCCGGCCGAGATCATCGGCCGGGCCGCGACCAGCGGCGTCCGCCGGGTCGTGCTGCTCTCCACGCAGGGCGTGGCGACCAGGCCCTTCGGCGCGACGCGGATCGCGATGCGCGCGCTGGAGGACGTGCTGCGGGAGTCCGGCCTGGAGTGGGCCATCCTGCGGCCGGGCGGCTTCGCCTCCAACGCCCTGTGGTGGGCCGGGTCCATCCGCGCGCAGCGGGTCGTCGCCGCTCCCTTCGGCGACGTCGGGGTGCCGATCATCGACCCGGCGGACATCGCCGAGGTAGCGGCGGCCTGCCTGCTGGACGACCGGCACACCGGCGGCGTCCACGAGCTGACCGGCCCGGAGGTGATCACGCCGCGTCAGCAGGCGGCGGCCATCGCGGACGCGCTGGGCTCGCCGGTGCGGTTCCACGACCTCACCCGCGCCGAGGCCAAGGCCGCCATGGCCCGGAGCATGCCGGCCGAGCTCGCCGAGGACACCCTGGCCATCCTCGGTTCCCCGAACCCGGCCGAACTGCGCGTCAGCCCGGACGTCCAGCGGGTCCTCGGCCGCGCCCCGCGCCCGTTCGCCGACTGGGCCGCTCGCCATGTTGCCGCGTTCCGCTGAAACTGTTGGGGATCGGTTCGCCGTTCGATTTCGGGTGCCGGGGCATGCTGTTCACGTCGGGGCCGATGCCGTGGGCGTGCGGGGTGAGCCGTCCACATCGTGCTCGGGGGGCTCACAGAACACGCACCACCGTCACTTGTGAGAACCCGGCGGCAGCGGATTCTTCTCCAGCCAGTGCCGGACGGTCGCGGCGTCCTGAGGGCGTCCAGCCGCGTCCAGCAGTGTCGCCTGGAGGTCCAGCACCCTGTGGAGTCCCGGAAGCAAGGCGGGCAGCGTGGCGACGTGAGGCCGGCAGGACTCCACCGCTTCATCGGTGGCACGGAGCGCCGCAGTCAGATCTCCCACGGTCGCCAGGATCATGGCCCGGATGGACAGCGCGTGAGTGAGGTCGGAGGTGGCGGCGGGGTCGGCGGCAGCCAGCCGCCGCCACCTCCTCACCGCGTCCTCGGCTGTGGTCAGCGCCTCGGCCCACTGCTCCGCCTGCCACAGGCGGGCGCCGAGGTTGGTCAGCGAGCGTGCGAGGGCGGGCTCGTGGGCGGCGGGTTCGGCGGCCGCGAGCCGCCGCCGGATCTCCACCGCAGCCTTGATGGCGGTCAGCGCCTCGGCCGGGCGCCCCCCATCCGCGAGGGCCATGCTGAGGTCGGACAGCGCGGCGGCGAGGTCGGGCTCGTGGGCGGCGGGGTTGCGGGCCGCCAGCCTCCGGTAGATCCCCACCGCGTCCCCGAGGGCGGTCGGGGCCTCGGCCCGCCGCCCCGCCTCCGACAACCGGTTGCCGACGTTGGCCAGCGCGGCGGCGAGGTCGGGCTCGTGGGCGGCCGGGTCGCCGACCACGAGCCTCCGGTAGATCCCCACCGCGTCCGCGGCGGCGGTCAGTGCCTCGGCCCCGCGCCCGACCGCGGACAGCGCCAAGCCGAGGTTGGACAGCGCGAGGGCGAGGTCGGGCTCGTGGGCGGCGGGGTTGCGGGCCGCCAGCCTCCGGAAGATCTCCACCGCGTCCTCGATGGCGGTCAGCGCTTCGGTCCGGCGCCCCGCTGCCGACAGCGCCAGGCCCAGGTTGGACAGCGAGCCTGCGAGGTCGGGCTCGTGGGCGGCGGCGTTGTCGGCCGCCAGCCGCCGGCGGATCTTCACCGCGTCGGCGGCGGCGGTCAGTGCCTCGGCCCGGCGCCCGACCGCGGACAGGGCCAGGCCGCGGCTGGTCAGCGCGTCGGCGAGGTCGGGCTCGTAGGCGGCGGGGTTGGCGGCCGCCAGCCTCCGGTAGATCTTCATCGCGTCGGAGGCGGCGGTCAGCGCCTCGCCCTGCCGCCCCACCGCCGACAGCGCCCCGCTGAGGTTGATCAGCGCAGCGGCGAGGTCGGGCTCATGGGCGGCCGGGTTGGCGGCCGCCAGGCGCCGGCGGATCTTCACCGCGTCGGCGGCGGCGGTCAGCGCCTCGGCCCGACGCCCGACCGCGGACAGGGCCAAGCCGAGGTTGGACAGCGAGGCCGAGAGGTCGGGCTCGTAGGCGGCCGGGTTGGCGGCCGCCAACCGACGCCGGATCTCCACCGAGTCCTCGACCGCGGTCAGCGCCTCGATCCGCCGCCCCACCGCCGACAGAACCTTCCCGAGGTTGGACAGCGAGCGGGCGAGGCCGGGTTGGTAGGCGGCGGGGTTGGCGGCCGCCGGCCTCCGGAAGATCTCCACCGCCTCCTCGACGGCGGTCAGCGCCTCGGCCCGCCGCTCCGCGTCCGACAGAACCAGGCCGAGGTTGGACAGCGAGCGTGCGAGGTCGGGCTCGTAGGTGGCGGGGTCGGCGGCCGCCAGCCTCCGGTAGACCTCCACCGCGTCGGCGGCGGCGGTCAGTGCCTCGACCCGCCGCCCCACCTCGGACAACCGGACGCCGAGGCCGGACAGCGAGCCGGCGAGGTCGGGCTCGTGGGCGGCGGGGTCGTCCTGTGCGAGGTCCCGGTCGGCCTGGGCGAGGGCGCCGGCGAGCCGCACGGCGAGCGGGGTGATGACGCGGGAGGGGTAGGGGAGTGCGGCCATCGCGGCCCGGAGTGCCGGGTAGGCGAGGGGGACGCCGTCCAGGGCCGCGTCGACGGTGCGGAGCACGTGGTCGCTGTCGGAGGTGCGGTCGGCGTTGTAGTGGGCGATGGCGGCACGGGCCAGGACGGTTACGGTCTGGGCCTGCTGGTCGGGGCCGGCCGCGCCCAGGAGGGCGGGAAGTTCGAGGTCGCGCCGGGTCAGGGCGCGGGCGGCGTGGTACTCGGCGATGCGGTCGGGTTGGAGCGATCCCCAGTAGCGGTCGGGGTCGGCCGGGTACAGGCGTGCGAGCCACGCGGCGGTGCGGGGGGTCCTGTCGGCGGGCAGGCCGGGCACCGTGGCGAGGACGAGGGCGGCGCTGGTGGAGGTGGCGGCCCCGCACAGAGCCGCGACCGCGACAGCGGTCCTGAGGGTGGTGGTGTCCAGGCCGAGTTCGAAGCCGGGAGCCTGCGCGCTGTCCGTCCAGAAGCGTTCCTCGTGCTCCAGCAGGATCTTCTCGGCCGGGTCGCCCGGGGTGGCGGTCGCGGGGCGCGGGCCCTGCTGGAGGAGCGCCACCAGGGCGGTCAGCTGCAGGGTGAGGGCGTTGTCGTAGCGGGGGTGGCTGAGGTCGTCGGTGGGACGGACCGAGCCGGCCAGGGCGGCCCAGTCGTGGTCGGGCACGCTGGGGATGCGCGGGAGCAGGCGTGCCAGGTCGCGGACGGCGTTGCGGAAGTCGATGTTCCGGTCCTGGACGGGCCGGCCGGCGGGCCGGAGCGGGCCCAGCGGGATGACGGGGGCCGAGGCCAGCAGGCGGCGTACGGGCGGCGTGGCGCTGAGGGTGTCGGTGCGCCACTCGCCGTCCGAGCGGGCGAGAAGAAGCAGGCGGACGCGGTGGCGGGTGGTGTGCAGGTGGGTGACCAGGCGTCGCAGCAGGCGGGGGCGGGTCTCGGCGTAGTCGACGACCAGCAGCAGGGGCAGCGCGGTGCTGAGCGCGGCCAGGTCGGGCGGGGCGTCGTGGTCGGTGAGGTCGGAGCGCAGATGGCCGGTGACCCAGTCCTCGCGGCTGAGCGCGTCGGTCAGGCGGCGGGCGAGGCGGGTCTTGCCCTGTCCGCCGGGGCCTGTGACGACCCGGATCGCGACCTTGGCCGGGTCGGTCGTGCACCAGGCGTGCAGGTCGGCGAGTTCCTGGTCGCGGCCGTGGAAGGCGACGGCCTCGGTGTCGGCGCGCAGCAGGGCGGCGGGTGAGTCCAGGTCGCGGTCGACGGTGGCGGGTTTGAGCAGGTGGGCGGGTTCGACGGGTTCGAGGACCGGGTCCCATCCGGTGTGCTCGGCGATCAGTCGGCGGAACGCGGAGGGCCGGCTCCCATGGTTGCTGAGGATGCGGCTGATGGGGGTTGCGGTCAGGCGGGTGCCGCCGTCGGCCTGGCGGTCGTAGCGGATGATGCCGCACAGCAGGTCCCCGCCCGTTCCGTCGTCGGCGAGGACCGCCGCGCCGGAGATGCCGGACCAGCGGGTGCCGCCGCTGCTGAGGGGGCCTTGGGGGGTGGGGGTGGTGCTGGTGACCTCGTAGCGGCTGGCCAGCGCCCCGCTGCCGGGGGCGATCCAGCCCTCCAACTGCTCGTCCAGGCGGCCCCGTTCGGGGTCCTTCTGCAGGCGGGGGAAGCCGGTCAGGGCGACCGGGTGGGAGCGGGGGCCGATGAGCCTCCCGTAGCGCTGGGGCGGCCTGGCCGTCAGATCGCCCAGGGACTCGGGGATCGGCCAGTCGCTGTCGGCGTCGATCTCGATCAGCGCGGCGTCCACCTCGTCGTCCCGCCGCCGCCAGCACACGGTCGCGGGGAACTCCCGCTCGTCCGTGTCGGGTTGGCACACCATCACCGCGCCCGGCCCGCCGTCCGGGTCCAGGCCGTCCATGACGTGGTCGGCGGTCAGCACCAACCGCGGCGCGACCAGATATCCCGTCCCGAACCCTTTCGTGTCCTTGCCCGCGCGTTTCACCCGGATCTGCACCCGACGGTCGAACTCCATGAACGCTCCCCCCTCGATCCCCGGCCACCCGGTCACCCGGTCCCGCTGGTCAGCCGGTGCGGCTACTCCTCGTCGCCCACCTCGACGTCGCCGCCGCCCGTCCGGTGCGGGGTCAGCTTCACGTGCACGGTGTGGGTGGCCTTGCTGCCGCTCTCCTTCTTCCCGCCCAAGCTGATGACGCTCCACCGCAGCCCGCCGTTGACGCCCTTGGTGCCGGTCAGCTCCAGGCCGAGGTCCAGCGTGATCTCGCCCATCGTGAACCGCACCCCCTTGTCGCCCCCGCCCACCGGGTCGGCGATCCGGCGCTGGGCCTCGGCGATCTGGTCCCGCAGCAGGGTGATCGCGTCCGCCAGGTCCAACCACTCCCCACCGGTGCCATTCGTGCCGCTCATACCCGTCCCCCTCCTGGTCCCCCTGCCCTCGCACAGGGCGTGTACCGGCCCGATTCCCGCAGCCGCCCCGCACCAACCCTCGGATCTCCACGGCCCGTTGAGGCGCCCGGCTTTTTCAGGACCCCGGCTGTGCGCAGCCCAGTCGGCATCAGGGCCGCTGTGGACGTCCGTTTCCACCCGTCCTCCGTCTCCTGTCCTGTCCGCGGACAAGACAGGTTGTCCGCCGCTCACTTGCCCACATCCGTGCTTCTGTTGCCGGACAATCGGCACGGGCTGAACAGTGGGGTCTCCGCCGGCCGGTCCAGTGGAGAACCCGGAGGCGCGAGGTGCTGTCCGGGCAGGGAGCTTCGACCGCGCCACCCACTTCCAAGGAGAGCTGTGAATCTTCGGATCGGTAAGGGGACAGCGGCACTTGTCTCCGGAATCGTCATCACTACGGGCTTCGCGGTCACGCCGTCCGCCGGCGCCGCGCCGGCGCACGCCCTGTCGGCGGGTTCACGAACCTTCGTCAACGTCAACTCGGGCAAGTGTCTGGAGATCTGGGGTGACGCCACCCACAACGGTGCTCGCGCCGGTCAGTGGGACTGCAACGGTTCTGCCACCCAGGTGTGGCAGATCCACCTCGATGGCGCCTGGGCCACCATCGTCAACGCCAACTCGGGTAGGTGCCTGGAGATCTGGGGCGACTCCGTCGACGACGGCGCCCGCGCCGGCCAGTGGGACTGCAACGGATCTCCCACCCAGCAGTGGCTCATCACCGCCACCGGTGAACTCGCCAACAGGAACTCGGGCAAGTGCCTGGAGATCTGGGGCGACGCCACCCACAACGGTGCGACCGCCAACCAGTGGCAGTGCAACTGGTCCGCCACGCAGAAGTGGCGCTGAGACGCACCGCTGCACCGGATCGGCCCGCCCGGCCGCCGGGCTGCTCAGTCCCGCTCGGCCGGGGTGAGGAGCCGCAGCCGGCGGTGTGTCGTGCGGACCTCGCCGGTGAGGTCGACGTCGACGGTCTCGACCCACAGCGCGGTGTCCGCGGGCAGGGCCGCCCCGCTGGTGGCCGCCCGCTCGCGGACCAGGTCGGGGAAGGCGGCCGGATCGCCGCCCGGTGCGTCGGCGGCGGCGTACTCGCGCGACAGCCCGGCGGTGGAGCAGCCCGCCGCCGCCGGGGTGGGCAGGACGTCGGCACCGTCCGCGGAGCGGAGGGTGACCACGGGGGAGGGGCGGTAGGCGTCCGCGAACATCGGGAGGTTGGAGAAGGGGTAGACCCGGTCGTCCAGGGCGAACGACAGCGCCGCGCACACCGCGAACACGACCAGGCCCGTCGGCCGGGGGTCCAGGCCGGTCCACGGGCCGGTGTCGGCGGGGAGCGGCAATGCCGCCAGGCCCGCCAACATCGCGTTCTCCCGGAAGTCGACCGCGAGCAGCCACCGTGAGGCCAGGTGGAACAGCACCAGCGACAGGCCGACGGCCGTTCGCTCCCACGGCCCGAGCAGCAGGAGGGGGGCGGCGAACTCCAGCAGGAGCGCGGCCCACAGGACCGGCACCCCGAGGCCCGGCCGCCGCACCAGGAGCCGGACCGGACCGGACTGCCGGACGGTCTCGCCGTCGCCCGCCCGGTAGCGGGCGAACAGGGTGAGGTAGAAGGGGAAGAGCCGCCGGTCCGGCCAGCGCAGTCCGCGTTTGCGGACCTTGGAGACGGCCGAGACGAAGTAGTGGGCCGCCACCGCCCCCCACAGGCCCTGGGCCATCCACCCGGTGACCCGCTGCGGGTCGCCGCCCGGAGCGGCGGCGAGCCCCGCGCCCGCCACGGCGAGCAGGACCAGTCCCGTCAGGTGGAGGTGGTGGTGGACCTTGAAGTGGCGGGTCCCGTCGTCGTCCTCGGTGACGTAGCCGGCGAACTCCTGCGACAGGTGAACGGTGGTGACCGGGACGAACACCGCGGCCATGACCACGGCCGCCGCCACCGGGAGGACACCGGCCGTGAAGGCGAGTCCGGCGAGCACCAGGACGGCCGCGAGTGCGGTGCGGACCCCGGGACGGACGAGACGGTCGCCCAGCCTCGCGCCGAGCGTGCCGGGCCGCCGGCTCGCCCCGGCGCTCAGCCCGCGCAGGGGCTCCCGCGCGGCGAGCAGGACGATGACGGTGAGCAGGGCCCGGAAGGCGACGTCCTGCCACGCGCCCGGGACGTCGGCGGACAGGGGCCGTGCGGCGATCTCGAACGACATTCGACATCCCCCGAGGGTGGGTGTCCCGATTGTCAGTCCAGGATCTGGTACGGCGAGGGGAGCCGGGGCCATTTCGGGTGATGTACCGAAAGAACGGCTTATCACATGATGCTTGGTCACTTCCCCCTCGCCGTCGGACGCTGGGGTAATGCGTCACGGCCGGCGCCACGACCTGACGTACGGTGTCCGCAGCGCACGGTGTGCTCTTCGAGCGCGGCGACGGGCGCGGAATCCCGGTATCGAGAGTGGAGCGACTGATGAAGGCGGCCCGGTTCAGTCGGTTCGGCGGCCCGGAGGTCCTGGAGATCGTGGACCTGCCCGATCCGCACCCGGGCCCCGGTCAGGTCCGGATCGCGGTGCGCGCGGCCGGCGTCAACCCGAGCGACTGGAAGAAGCGCAGGGGCCTGATGGACGAGGAGCTCCCGCAGACGATGGGCTACGAGGCGGCGGGCGTCGTGGACGAGCTCGGCGAAGGCGTGGCGGACGTGGCCGTCGGCGACCGTGTGTTCGGCTTCTCCGCCGAGGGGGCGGCCCAGGCCGAGTCGGCGGTGCTGTCCTCCTACGCGCCGATCCCGCCGTCGCTGGACTTCGCCGGTGCGGCCGCGCTGCCGGCCGCCATCGAGACGGCCACGCGTTCCCTGGACGCGCTCGGCGTCGGGGCCGGCAGCCACCTGCTCGTCAACGGCGCCTCCGGGAGCGTCGGCAGCGCCGCGGTTCAGCTCGCCGTGGCGCGCGGCGCACGGGTGATCGGTACCGCCAGTGCGGCCAATCACGCGTACCTGCGTTCGCTGGGCGCCGCCCCCGTCGCTTACGGCGCGGGCCTCGTGGGGCGGGTTCGGGCGCTCGCGCCCGACGGCGTCGACCTGGCGCTGGACGTCGCGGGGAGCGGTGCGCTGCCCGAGCTCATCGAGCTCGCGGGCGGACCGGAGCACGTCGTGACGATCGCGGACTTCGCCGGTGCGCAGGAGCACGGGGTGAGGTTCAGCCGCGGGGACGCCGGCCGTGCGGTCCACGCGATCGCCGGGATCGGCGAGCTGATCGAGGCGGGGCGCTTCTCGCTCCCGGTCGCCCGGGCCTTCCCGCTCGCCGAGATCGCCGAGGCGCACCGCGCCGGCGAGGACGGTCACGTGCGAGGGAAGCTCGTCCTGCTGGTCGGCTGACCCCGGTCGGCCAGGGCTCCCGCCGCGCCCGGGTCACCGCGCTCCACGGGTGCCCGCCGATCTCCACCATCGGTGCGGCCTGCTCGCGCCCCACCGGCCGTGCCGCCGAACTTCGCGCTCGCAGCGCCGGCTTACTGCCTCGCGTCCCCACTATTCCGTCTTGCTAAGTACCAGTAGTCAGCGTTACGGTGTACCGGTACTCATCAACGCTGAATAGCTCGGGGAGGAGGTGTCCCATGGCCAAGCTGCTGACGGAGATGCTCAAGGGCACATTGGAGGGCATCATCCTCGCGTCCCTGTCCGACCGGCCCGCCTACGGCTACGAGATCACGGCGCGGCTGCGGGAGCAGGGCTTCTCGGACATCGCCGAAGGGACCATCTACGCGCTGCTCATCAGGATCGAGCAGCGCGGTCTCGTCGACGTGAAGAAGGTCCCCTCCGAGAAGGGGCCGCCACGCAAGGTGCACTCCCTCAACGCTCAGGGACGGGAGTACCTCGAAGAGTTCTGGAGGACGTGGAGCTTCCTCGCGGAACGACTGGAACAGCTCCGCGAAGGGGGCACGTGACCATGTCCGATGTCGAGAAGAGCGGTTTCCTCGCGAAGGTGATCGGGCCCAAGAAGCGCTGGTGGGCCTACAAGGCGCGCTCGCGCCGGCTTCCCGAGGACTACCGCACGGCGGTCGAAGCGATCGAGCGGTACCTGATGCACTTCGTGCCGACCGACGGCGAGAGCAACGCGGCGATGTTCGAGGACCTCGCCGACCTGTTCGAACAGGCCGCGGCGAACGGAACGCCGATCCGCGAGATCGTCGGGGAGGAGCCGGTGGAGTTCGTCGAGGCGTTCGTCCAGAACTACTCGGAGGGTGGCTACGTCCCCGCGCGCGAGCGGAAGCGGCTGACCGACGCCGTCGCGGGCGCGGCCGGTGAGCGCACCGGAACGCAGGACAAGGCCGTCTGACAACGCGGCACAGCACGTCCTGCCCGGGCCCGAGCGCGGTCGTCGGCGCCCTCGGAGCTGCGAGAACCGGGCCGGGCGCGCCCGCGCCAAGGCGCAGAGACCATGAATGCCACGCCGGGGCGGGGCTCGCACGATCGAACACTCTGTGGATCGAACACGGCAGGCAAGGAGATTCATGATGGGTCAACGCACTGGCGGCTTCTCCGAGGCAGGGCTGCGCCGACTGCGCGAGGTCCTGGCAGGGCACGTGGAGTCCCGGAGGATTCCCGGGCTCGTCGCCCTGGTCGGCCGGGGTGACGAGACGCACGTCGAGGCGATCGGGACGATGCGCCACGACGGTGGCGCACCGATGCGCCGCGACACCATCTTCCGGATGGCCTCCACGACCAAGCCGGTCGCCGTGGCGGCGACGATGGTCCTCCTGGACGAGTGCCGGCTGCGGCTGGACGACCCGGTCGACCGGTGGCTGCCCGAGCTCGCCGACCGCCGGGTCCTCAAGCGGGCCGACGGACCGCTCGACGACACCGTGCCGGCCCGGCGTCCGATCACCGTACGGGACCTGCTGACCGCCACGTTCGGGCTCGGACTGGACACGACGGCCATGGGCTCCCCGATGATGAGCGCGTTCTTCGAGCAGGGGGTCTACGGCCGGGAATGGATGCTGCCGGCACCGGATCCGGACGAGTGGATGCGCCGCCTGGGCACGCTCCCGCTGATGTACCAGCCGGGGGAGCGGTGGCTGTACAACGTCGGCGACGACGTGCTCGGCGTGCTCGTCGCCAGGGTCACCGGCCAGTCGTTCGAGGCGTTCCTGCGTGAGCGCGTCTTCGAGCCGTTGGGCATGAAGGACACCGGCTTCCACGTGCCCGCCGACAAGATCGACCGGCTGCCTCCCCTGTACGCCCCCGATCCGCGGACCGGGGAGTTCACCGTGGCGGACGAGGTCGAAGGAGGGCACCACAGCCGGCCTCCGGCATTCCAGTCGGGTGGCGGCGGACTCGACTCGACCGTCGACGACTACCACGCCTACTTCCGGATGCTGCTCAACCACGGGATGCACGGCACCGAGCGGATCCTGTCCCGGCCGGCCGTCGAGCTGATGACCACCAACCGTCTGACGCCCGAGCAGACCACCGCCCTTCAGGCCTGGGCGCGCAGCGTCGTCCATCTGTCACACGGCCAGGGGCAGACCGGCGGCTGGGGCTTCGGGATGACGGTGCGCACCTACCGCGGTGACTTCGCGCCCATCGGCCAGTTCGGCTGGGACGGCGGAGCCGGCACCTCGACCTACGCCGACCCGGAGCACGGGCTCGTCGGCATCCTGCTCACCCAGACCGGGATGTCCACTCCGGATTCGATGCGGGCCATCCACGACTTCTGGGCCACCCTCTACCAGGCGCTCGACGACTGACCGGCCGGCCTGCCCGCCTGGTCGCGGTCGGTCCGGCGGACGACCTCGACCAGGCCCCGGCCCCCGGCCCTTGGCCTCGGCGCTGCCGCCCGTCGGCAGTGAGACCGCAGCCCCGTCCGGGAACCGGGCCGCCACAGGTGCAGCAACCGGCCTGCCGCGGTGGCGGAACGGTCCGGCATGACCGGATCGGGTGAAGATCCCCGGAACGCCGGACACGCCGGGCCGGGCACCGGCACGCTGCTGACGGGTTCGCGGGGGTCGCGGGGCCGGTGGCGAGCGGAGGGGTGGCGTTGGCGGTGGAGCAGGTCTTGGGGGGTCTCGCCCCGCCCGTGGGGGTGGTCGTGCCCCGGCCGGCCGGGGCACGGGAGCGGTCGGACGCGGTGCCGCGCCATGTCGCGTGCGTGATGGACGGGAACGGCCGCTGGGCGGCGAGCCGCGACCTGCCCCGCACCTCCGGTCACCGGGCGGCCGAGGCGACGGTGATCGACGTCATCGAGGCGGCCCGGTCGGCCGGCGTCCGGTGGCTCAGCCTGTACGCGTTCTCCACCGAGAACTGGCGCCGCCCCGACGACGAGGTCGACTACCTCCTGCGCCTGGTGCGCCGGGTCGTGCGCAAGCACGCGCCGCTGCTGCACGCACGCGGCATCCGCTGCCGCTTCCTCGGGGGTGCGGATGCGCGGATCCCGGCCGCTCTGGCCCGTGACTTCGCGGACCTGACGACGCTCACCAGCCGCAACCGGGGCATGACGCTGACCGTGGCGTTCGACCACGGCGGCCGCCGGGACATCGTCGAGGCCGCGCGCTCCCTGATCCGCAGCGGCGCGGCGCCCGAGGCCGTGGACGAGGAGAGCTTCGCGGCCCATCTGCCCTTCCCCGACACCCCGGACGTGGACCTGGTCATCCGGACCTCCGGGGAGCAGCGCATCTCGAACTTCATGCTCTGGCAGGTCGCCTATGCCGAGTGGGTCTTCCCGTCGGTGCTGTGGCCCGACTTCCGCGCCACGCACTTCCTGGAGTGCCTGACCACCTATCAGCGACGCCAGCGCCGGTTCGGCGGCGTGGCGGCCGACACGAAGGGAGAACCCGGATCGTGACCCTGACGACCGGCACCGACCAGGGCAGCGCCCAGAGCGCCCCGCACACCGAGTCCGCCGCGCGGCCGGGACCGCTGTTCGGCCCGGGGACGCGGTTCCACCGGCTCTTCGACGACCCGTGCTGGGCCGTGGCCATGATCCGGGCGACGGTCCTGGAGGCCGCCCACCCGCAGATCGGCGCGGCCCTGGTCGACAGCTCCACCTTCGTGACGCACCCCTGGCGGCGGCTGAACAACACCCTGCGCAGCCTGCAGCGCATGACCGGTACGGACGAACCGGCGCGGGAGCGGGAGGCGGCCCGGCTCAACCGGATGCACGGCCGACTGAACGGCACCGACGCCGCGAACCGGCCCTACGACGCGATGGACCCGGCAGCCCGCGCGTGGGTGGTCGCCACCATGTTCGAGAGCGCCGTCACCATGTTCCGCTGGAGCGGGCGGCCGCTCGACCAGCCCGCGATGGAGGAGCTGTACGCGCAGTTCCGGGCCTTCCTGACGGTGATGGGCGACTCCTCCGGTCAACTCCCCGAGTCCCTGAAGGACTTCTGGCCGTACTACGACCGGGTGGTCGAGGAGGAGCTGGAGAACACCGAGGCGCTGCGCACCATCCTGTACCACCTCTTCGACCACCTTCCGGCGCCGCCCCTGCTGGAGGGCCTGCCCACGGTGTGGGCGGCCGGGCGCGCCCTGGCCGGACCGGCGATCGGCGTGGTCACGGTCGCCTCCCTCCCGGAGGCGTTCCGCAGGCGGGCCGGGCTGACCGAGATCCCCGGCGCCCAGGCGCTGAGCCAGGGCGCCTACCTGGCCCTGGGCGCGGCGCGGTTGCTGCCGGACGGCTGGATCACCGCCGAGAACCTCATCGACCTGCTCTCCCTGTCGCCCGACAGCGACGATCCCAGGGCCAGGGCACTGGCCGCCGTGGGCGACGGGGTGAAGCGGTTCGGCGCCTTACTGCGGCTGGTCACTCCGCTGCCGGACGAGCCCGACAGCCCCGGCACCGGCGGGTCGTCCGGGCGGAACGCGCGGGGCGGCGCGGGACGGCGCGGTGCCGAGGAGTTCTTCGACGCCGTGCTGGACCAGACCGGGAACGGCTACCTGGACTGGCCCGACCTCGCGGCCATGGCACGGGAGCTGTCCGGGCGGCTCGACCTGGACGAGCCGGCGGAGACCAGGCTCTACGACGCCTACGCCGCCTGGTGGCGGGAGCTCCAGTCGGTGCTCGACACGGACGGCGACGGCCGGATCAGCCGCCAGGAGTACGCGGAGGCGGTCCCCTCCCTCGCCGGCCCGGCCCTGATCCGGGTCGCCGAGGTGCTGTTCGACGCGACCGACGCCGACGGCAACCAGACCATCGACGCGGACGAGTACCGTGCCCTGTTCCGCACCGGCTTCCGGCGGGAACTGCTCGACTCCGACGGGACGTACACCCGGGCCGCGTTCGTCAAGGATTTCCTCGCCTTCATGGCGGGCCGTCAGCGCTCCACGGCCTACGACCCGCTGCTCGCCCAGGCGTGACCTGCGGGGTGTCCGGGGTGGTGAGGCGTGAAGTGCGGGCCGACGATGTCCTTTCGGGCAGTGTTCGTCCGCATTCGCACCTCGCTGCCCCGGAGTCGTTGACGACATGTCAGGACATGTCGAAGGGTGACGCAGGCAGGCCCGCGTTCGGGCCACCTCCCACCCAGCCAGGAACACCTCATGCTGAAGATCCGTACCTTCGCTGCCGGCGCGGCCGCTCTCGCGGCGCTCGCGCTGACCGCCGCTCCCGCCCAGGCCGAGACCGCCCCCCCCGACGCCGTGACGATCGCCGCTCCCGTGGCGGCGTCGGCACCCGCCCCCGCTGCGGCACGCCCCACTGCGCAGCGCAGCACCTGGGTGGGGGTGTACAACAGGACCAGCAAGCCGCTGACCCTGCTCGAGAGCTCCGGTGAGTGCTGGATGGAGAACCAGGCACCGCAGGCCATCGTGCGCGCGAACGGGGGCTCGGTGATGTTCGCGAGCGAGTCGTGCGGTCCCCTGAAGGGCACATCGGGTTGGGCCGACTACATGATCGGCCGGGACGGGAGGGTGCACATGACCTGGAACAATCCCCTCGTCGGCGCCAACTCCTACTCCTGCACGGTGCAGCTCGGCGACTACTCCTGCGAGCGCGGCGGAGGCTCCGGGGAGCACGCCCAGGTCAGCTTCACCATCACCCAGAACTGAGCCGCCCCGGCCGGTGGCGGTACCCGGAATGGGGCCCTCCGCCGGCCGGGCGCGCGCCCTCCGCCCCGGCCCGAACCGTGAGCCGAGCTGCCGGGCCGGACGTCGCCACCGCGCCGTACGCCGGCCCGGCGGCCTCCCGAACGGCGGCCTCTCGAACGGCGGCGTCCGTCCGGGGTGTGATCGCGTGAATCGCCCATGGCGAACCGTGCCCAGGTGCCCCAATAGGGATACTGGCCGGGCCCTGCCGCCGACCGCGGAGGCGGAGGCGCCAGGGTACGGAGAGGTGGCCGAGGTGGCGGAGACGTCGACTGACGCGCAGGACGGCGAAGGGGCCGTTGAACTCGGGGGGTACCACCAGGAGCTGAAGCGCACGCTCGGCCCGTTCCAGGTCTTCGCGATCTCGTTCGCGTTCATCTCGGTGGCGGTCGGGATCTTCGCGACCTTCGACGAGGTGCTGGTGACGGCCGGCCCGGTCGGGATCTGGCTCTGGGTGATCGCGGCGGTGGGGCAGACCCTGGTGGCGCTGGTGGTCGCGCAGTTCGCGGCCCGCATCCCGCTCAGCGGCTCCTCGTACCAGTGGGCCTCCCGGCTGGGCAACCCGAGGGTCGGCTGGTGGTTCGGCTGGCTGACCTTCTGCTATCTGGCGATCGGCGTGGTGGCGATCGACAACGCGCTGGCGAGCCAGGCGTTCATGCCGCTCGCCGGCATCGACGAGAACGAGCAGATCGCACGCCTGATCACGCTGGTGGTGCTGCTCGTCCAGGCCGTGCTCGCGATCGCCTCGACGCGCCTCGTCAGCCTGCTCAACTCGGTCGCCGTGGGGCTTGAACTGGCGCTCGTCGTGGTGGTGGCGATCGCGCTCGTCGTCGCCGTGGTGGTCGCGGGTGACGGCTCGCCCGGCAACCTCACCTCGCGCGGCATCGCCGCGGACGCCCCCGACTACTTCGCCGTCGGTGGCGGGCTGATGCTCGCCATGATCATGGGACTCGCCACCCTGGTCGGCTTCGACTCCGCGGCGAACCTGGCGGAGGAGGCCAAGGACCCCTACCGCACCGTCCCGCGCGCGATCGTGGGGTCGGTGGTGGCGGCGGGAGTCCTGGGCATGCTGTTCCTGATCACCCTCACCGTCGCGATCGAGGACATCCCCCGGATCAGCGCCGACGGCTCGCCGGTCGCGGCGATCATGCGGGAACGTCTCGGCTCGACCGCGGAGAAGTCGCTGCTGGTCGCGATCACCATCGCCTTCTTCGGGGCGGGGATCGTGGTGATGGTCGCGTGCTCGCGGCTGGTCTACGCGATGTCACGCGACTCCCGGTTCCCCGCGTACCGCTTGATGCGGCGCGTCAACCCCCGTACCAGGACCCCGATCCCGGCGACGGTCCTGATCTTCGCGCTGGGGGTCGTCCTGATGGTCGCACTGCCGGGGGCCGCTCTGCTGAAGCTGGTGACGGCCTCGACGATCCTTCCGGCGCTCACCTACGGCTCGACGGTCGTCCTCTACCTGGCCGTCCGTAGGGGACTGAGCCGGAAGGAGGGCGCGTTCGACCTCGGACGCCTGGAGCTGCCGGTCGCGATCTGCGCACTGGTCTGGACGATCGCTGCACTGTTCGTGCTGGTGACGCCCTCGGAGGCGCTCACCCCCGTCGTGATCGTGATCGGCCTGCTCGTCGTCGGCGGGCTGTTCTTCCTCGGCATGCTGGCCTTCGACCGCGAGGTGCTGGCGGTCGAGCCGGGCGACGAGAACGCCTTCCGGCACTGACGGGGCACTGACGGGGCACTGACACGGAAGGTCCGGGGCCGGCTGCCGGAATCAACTCCACGACGAAATGCTCGTGTTCATCACCTGGAAGTCCTTGGCCGAACCGTTTCCCGCGTCCGGCGGGAATTCGGCCTGCAAGCGCCCCGGGTCGAGCCGTCCAGGTCTTCGAGCTTCTTTTCGCTGCCGACAAGTCGACGGCGCCGTCGGGCCCTTGGGTATATATGAGGATTCGCCCTTGCGGGTACAGTTTCTGTACCAACTATATGTGCCGGCATCGATCCGTGCTGTCATAACTCTGCCAGATCCCCCGGCACGCATCGCACTTTCGCGGGAAGGCAGGAAGATGGGCAGATCCACGTTCGCGGCCACGGCGGCGGCCCTCACGCTGACGGCTTCGGGGTTGCTCGCCGCCGCAGGGAGCCCGGCCCACGCCGAGGCGGGGCAGGACAACATCGGCATGTACAAGCAGGAGAAGTCCCAGTGGTGCTGGGTCGCCTCCGGGCTGACGATCGCCAAGTTCCAGGGCTACGGCAGCACGCAGACGGACTTCTGCGACCGGGCCCAGCCCTATTACGGCTGCAACAACCAGCCCGCCACCCTCGACGACATGGCCAAGGGCTGGCGCAGCCTCGGCATGGCCAACTCCGGCTCGGGCCTGAGCAGCGCGGCCACGTTCAACCAGGTCTACACCGACGTCAAGGCGGCCCGGCCGGTCGCCGCCCGCATCGGATGGACGTCCGGCGGTGGCCACATGAACGTCGTCTACGGCTTCGACACGTCGAACAACACCATCGGCGTCGCCGACCCGTGGCCGGACACCGCCACCTACACGTGGTGGAACTACAACGACTACGTCAGCAACAGCTCGTTCAAGTGGACTCACTCCCGGATCGGCATCTCCCGTTAAGGCAGTCGGCATGCACGAAGCAAGAACGTCCAGCAAGCGGTCGGCCTCCCGCCGCTCCCTCGTGACCACCGTCCTGGGACTGAGCGCAACCGCGCTCCTGTCCGTCGCCGGGCCCGCCCGTGCGGCCGCACCCATGGACCCGCTCCCGGCGGACATCCCGGACTACCGGGCCGCCCTCGACCTGGTGAGGTCGGCCGACGTCCACAACACCGTCTGCCGCTTCCTCAGCGTTCCGGTGCCCCAGGGCGACGGGGTCGGGACACCACAGCCGATCCCCGACAAGGCCGACCCGTGCGAGGGCATGCCGGCGTTCACCGTCAACGACCCGCTGGCCCTGAACGAGATCACCCCCGGTTTCGTCGCGGGGACGTCCCTGCCGATCCCCACCGAGGCCGTCAAACTGAGCTATCTGGTCTCCGCGCTGAACGCTCCGGTCAACGGACGGAACGCCACCGTCATGCTCGCCCCCACTCAGGGGGGCGGCTGGCACCTGGCGGCGGTGCGCGAGGGCGACAGCGACGCCACGTTCGCGGGCAGGGCCACGGCGGGGACCCTGGTGTTCGCCGAACCGCAGATCCGCGGCTGGTACCAGCTGAAGCTCACCACGGTCGAACCGCTCAACGACCAGGCGCGGCAGGGTCTGGACGGCCAGTCGGCGGTCTCGCTGAGTGACTACCAGAAGCTGGTCAAGGCCCGTTACGCCGACAAGCTGCCCGGCTCGGAGTACGACACCGCGGGGATGTCCAGCGGCTACGGCATCGTGAAGAACACCGAGGACGCCTCCTCCTCGACACCCGCGCTCGTCGGCGGTTCGAGCGCGGCCGTGGCGCTCGCGGGCGGCGCCATCGCCCTCCGTCGCCGGCGCAACACCAACGGCTGAACCCGGCCCCTTCGCCCCCTTCGCCTCGCCTCCGGCCCTGGGCCGGGGTCGGGGCTAAGCCGCGCCCTCGGCCGGTTCCGGGCCGATCGGCTCCCCGGGAGCGGGCGGGGGACCGTCAGGTGTCCATGGTCGTCGGTGCGGTACGCCCGGCGGGCGGTCGTTCAGTCCGCCGGCGAGCCGGGCATCGAGCGCCCGGTGCACGGCCGAAACGACCGTGTGCCCGACCGCGGGGACACGGGCGGGCACACGGATGCGAGCAGAGGGCGCGGTGGGCGATCGGCGATCAGGCCGGCGCGTTCTTCAGGTCGTTGATCCTCAGGTCGGAGAGCCGGACCTGGTACCAGACGGTCGTGGTGCTGCCATCACGCCAGTACTCCGTGAGGATCACCGTGGAATGGCCGGCGCCACTGCCCCCGTACGCCACCGACCAGTTGGCGGGGACGTTCTGGGCGCGGAACACCGGGTCCGCCTGGTTGTCGGCCGCCCACGTGTCGAGCGCGGTGTCGAGCTCCGGGGTGAGGAACTCCTGCCGGACCTCACGGGGGTTCTGGTTCGGATTCTGCCCCAGGACCGCGCTCCGGTACTGGGAGAAGAAGGCGTTCACCTGCACCTCGGCTCGCGATGCCTGCGGTGCCCGGAGTGCAGCGGCGGACGCCGCCCGGCTGTCGGCCTGGACCGGCAGGGCCAACAGGCCCGAGCCGGCCACCAGTGCCGCGGTACAGGCTCCGACCACGACACCGCGCAGCTTCGAACGGTAGGACATGCAGGCCTCCTCGACGAGGGATCTCACACCGGGTGAGCACGTGACTTTGCAAAGTCAATCACTCGTGGGCGAACCAGTCAGGAAGGCGCACCCGCCGACCGCCGACCCCACCGTGCCGACAGTGTGCGGCGGCCAGCCAACCTCGGCGGCGCCCGCCGCCGTTACCGCAGGCCGTGTGATCGGTGGCCGGCCGTCCACTGCCTCACCCGCTCGATCACGCCGTCCGGGTCCGGGGCAGTGGAGTGGACGGTGAACTCGGCGTAGCCGGGATCGTCGATGGGCAGCGGCGGCAGCGGGTGCTCGCGAAGCCGGGCGACGAGGTACCCGGCCGCGAGGAGGTCCCGGGACTTCTCCACATCGATGTCGGCCTTGTCCACGTGCCAGTAGGAGCCGTCGTACTCGACGGCGAGCTTCCGGCCGTCGGGGAGGTCGACGGTGATGTCGACGGACCAGACGCCGCGCCGGACGAAGGCGTCGTGGCGTACTGCCTGGCCGGACGAGGCCTTGCCGAAGGCGCGTTCAGCGGACCGATGATGGTTCAGCTCCACCTGCGACTTGCCGTGCTCCCTGCACTCGGGGCATCCGCTGCCGTTGGCGCGGGAGGGCAGGGGCGCCTGCCAGACGTGCTCGGGGTTGGCGGAGCAGACCCAGGCCGGAACGAACGACGTCTGGGCGGTCGGACGCACCTGCCAGGCGGAGACGGGGTTCGCGGCCGACCACTCGGCGGCGAGGTCGGGGAAGTGGAAGCCGAGCGAGTCGAGGATCGTGCGGCATTCGGGGCAGCGCAGGCGCTGCCCCTTGTCCCGTTGCTCCGGGGTGTCCTGCCACTCGTGGCCGCAGTCGGGGTCCTGCCACCACACCGCCCTGCGGGACCGGGGAGAGATCTTGGCCAGCCTGACGCGGCCGTTGCGGGTCGGGTGCCACTGGGAGGCGAGCTCCGGACCGATCCTGAAGGGAGCGGGAGCGGGGCCGGCGACCTCCAGGTCGGCGGAGAGCGTCTCCCGGCCCCGGCAGGAGGGACAGCCCGAGCGCAGGTAGGTGTGCGGCGACACCCGGGGGTGGTGCCCCTGCGGACAGCGGAAGCGGCGCAGCGGACCGTGGTCGGCGACGAACACGGTACGGGGGTCCTGGTCGTCGGCCCAGGCTTCGAGGAGCTCGGGTATGTCGGCGACCGGCGTCTCCCGGAGACGCTCGTACTCGGCCTCCCACTCGGCGCGGCGCTCCGGTTCGCACCCGGGGCACTGCCGGCTGTGGAGCATGTCACTGACGCGGGCGGTGAACTGCAGCGCGCAGTCCGGGCAGCGCCAGGCCAGCTCCCGGCGGGCCGTGACGGTGACGGTCTCCCACTGCGCGCTGTCGTTGGCCTCGTGGTCCCACCAGTCGAGGACGGGCAGCCCGGAGTCCTTGAGCAGGGCCCGCTGCTTCTCACCCGGGGCGTTGGGCGTCTGCCGGGCGCGACTCGGGTTGGTCCGGCACCGGCAGCCGAACGCGATGTCCCCGAGCCGGTCGGCGCTCAGACGCCCGCAGTGCCGGCAGCGGACGTGGTGGGGGTCCTCGCCGAGGGACGGCGCGGTCAGCGGTGCCAGGTAGTCGTAGCCGTTCTGCTCCGCGTGCGCCTGTGCCTGCGCCGCCGGGACCGGAGTCATGTCCGCGTACGCGCCGCGGAGCAGGCGGTCCTCCTGCGCCCACTGCCGCCAGTAGCACGCCCGGCATGTCGCCACGCCCGCCGCGTTGTTGGCGAGCGTGTACTCGAACCGGTAGTGGGCCTCGCAGCCGCATGCCAGGCACCGGGTCAGTCGCCACGCCGTCGGCTTCGTGAAGGGCTCCAGCGGCTCCAGACCGCCGGACCGGAGGATCTCCGTGATGTGGCTGTCGCACCAGGCGTCACGCGAGCGCGTACGGAAGGCGGCCGGTAGCGAGCAGCCGGGATCGGCGCACAGCTGGATCGTCTTCTGCGGCGGTATGGGACTCACCTGCGGATTCTCCCACGTCTCCGGTCCCGGCCGTCGGTGCGGCCGCCCTCGCCGACGACGCCGGAACGGGCCGGCCGGGCGTCGGGCGAGGGCTGCGCCGACCGGTCAGAGCTCGGCGAGTTCCTCGGCCACCCGGTGCAGGGCGGAGACGTCGGTGAGCCCGCCGGCCAGGGCGGCGACGTCGATCAGCGGCGTCGGGCCGAGGAACTGCAGGAACTCCGAGTCGACGATGCCGGGCAGGTGCCTGCGCAGCACCTCCACGGCGACCGGGTCGGAGATCAGGGCGAACACGGGGGTCCGCAGCGAGAAGCGTCCCGAGGGGTAGTCCTCCGGGCGGGGCAGCGGTCGGGCCGCCTTGTCGGCCTGCGCGCGCTGGGTGCGGACCAGCAGGTGCTCCGCCTCGACCGGCCCCTCGGCCGGCAGGCCGAGGCGTTCGTACTGGCTCGGCGGTGCGTCGCTCGCGCGCATCAGCTCCACCAGCAGGGTCGCCATCCGCAGCTCTGTCGCGTTGTCGGTGAGCGGGGTGCGCTGCTCGGGGTCGCTCTCCAGGTCGAACAGCAGGGTGCCGTGCTGGTAGGGGTTGATGAAGGTGCGGCCGGGTATGCGCAGCGTGCGCACGCCCTTGGTGAAGGTGAACGGCTCCGCCAGCTGAAGGTCGGCCAGCTCGGCCGGGGAGAACCGCCCGCGCATGTGCGTGGGCATCAGTGTGTGCTCCAGCAGCGGCGCGTTCTGCGACGTGGCAGGAGCGCGCATGTAGACGTACCGGCCGTCGGTGACGTTGACGTGGCCGCCGTGGGCACCGAACAGGGCCGCCTCGCGCACGGGGGTGTCCTCGGCCACCGGCAGCGGGTGGCCCTGCATGTCCGCGGGGCGCTCGACGCCGAAGTACTCCAGCAGCGTCGGTGCGAGGTCGATCGTCTGCGCCAGGGCCCGGCGGCGCTCCCCGGCCTTGCCGGCCCGGGGGTCCCAGACGAACAGTGGCAGGTGGACCAGCTCGTTGTACCAGGGCTGGACGACCTTGCCCCACCAGCCCTTCTCGCCGAGCAGCAGGCCGTGATCGGTGTTGACGATCAGCAGGGTGTCGTCCCACAGGTTCTGCTCGTCCATCAGGTCCAGCACCCGGCCGAGGGAGTGGTCGCACATCGACAGCAGGGCCGCGTACTCCAGGCGGGCGTGCTCGACCTGGTCGGGGGTCTCCACCACCCGCTTGTAGTCGGGCCAGTCGAAGTGCGGGCCGTCGTAGTCGTGCGGGTACAGGTCCTTGAACCGCTGGTGGGAGAAGAACGGCTCGTGCGGGTCGAAGGTCTCGATCTGGACGAACCAGTTGTCCGCGTCCCGGTTGGTGCGCAGGAACTCCAGTCCGGCGTCGAAGGTCAGCGTCTGCGGGTGCTTGTCCTCGGTCGCCATGTGCGGGCGGTTCACCCAGTCCTGCCGGTAGGAGTCGAACCGCAGCTTCTTCAGGTCCTCGGGAATCTCCGGGTCGGCGACCTGGCCCTTCCACGGGTCGCCCTCCTGGCCGCGGAAGAACTCCCAGGTGTTGTACCGGCCGTGGTAGGTGGCGCCGCCGTCCTCCCAGTAGTGCGGGTGGTCGCTGACCAGGTGGGTGTACACCCCGTGCTGCTTGAGCAGTTCGGGCATGGAGTCGTCGAACGGCTCCAGCGGGCCCCAGCTGCGGTGCAGGAAGTTGTACCGGCCGGTGTGGATCTCACGGCGGGCCGGCATGCACGGCATCGACCCCGCGTAGGCGGTGTCGAACGTGACCGACCGCTCGGCCAGCCGGGCGAAGTTCGGTGCGTGCGTCCAGTCGCCTCCGTAGGGCGGCAGCAGGTGCCGGTTGAGACTGTCGAACATCACCATGATCGCCTTCATCGGGTGCTCTCCTCTCCGGCCGGTGGCGCCTTCGGCCCCGGCTGCCACTGCTCGAGTCGCCGGAGCATGCGCTCCAGCCAGGCCACCCACGCGTCCATCGCGCCGGCGCCGTACTGGTGGAGTTCCTCGTAGACCTCGCGCGCCAGCTCCTGGTCCAGCTCGGGCAGCGGGTCCTCGAAGCGGACCGTGCGGTCGCGGGGCCGGTTGCGGGCGATCTGCTCGCGCCGGTAGTCCAACTCGGTGCGGATCAGCCGGATCGCCGCCTCGCGGTCCAGGACCGCGGCGAAGGCGAAGCGCGACAGGAAGTCCGCGTCCTGGAACCGGCTGGGCGGCTCGTACGGGGAGCGGACCCAGTCCAACAGGGCCTCCCGCCCGACCGGCGTGAGGCGGTACACCTTCGCGTCGGGACGCCCCTCGCGGGGATCGACCTCGAACGCCACCCAGCCGTCGGCCACCATCCGCCCCAGCAGGCGGTAGATCTGGCTGTGATGAGCCCGTGAACGAAGGAACTGGCCCTCGGTCTCGACCCACTTGCGCAGGTCGTACCCGCTGAGCGGACGGCCGGCCAGCAGGGCGAGCAGGACATACTCGAACTGCATCGAGGCCCCTATGTGCAGAATCACTTATGTGCTCAGTGTTCTATCGACAGCCCGTCAGGGCGGTCAACGCACCGGACGGCGAGTTGTTGGACTGTTCACGGGAGTTCACGGTGATTCACGGTTCCGCTCCACCCGGCGGACTCCTGCGCGGTCCGGGCGGGAGGTTTGTCGTACGTCTGCCTGTCCACGGCCGCCGCGTGCCGCCGCGTGCCGTCGCGCGACCTTGCCAGCGTCGAGGGCGCGGCCGTATCGCTCTCCTGCGCATGCGGACGAGTGCCGCCCTGCCCCCAGCCGCCGGTATCGGCCCGCCTATGCTGTGTCGCGGTCCGAGCGATCCTGTCGGCAGCCCTGGTGGGCCGGCGGAACGGGATGGCGGGGAGTCGGGCCTGTGACAAATGACCTGTGGGGGGAAGCGAATTGTCAGGGCACGACGAGGAATCCGGCCCGAACGCCGGCGGGTACGAGCCGCACGCCGGGTACGAGCCGGACGTCGGGTACGAGCCGGACGTCGGGTACGAGCCGGACGTCGGGTACGTCGGGTACGCCGAGGAGCCGGGAGACTCCGGCGACGATGCGGAGTACGACGAGCCGCCGCGCCGATCGGGCACGCGTCGGGTCTGGCAGGGGGCGCTGGCCACCGTCGTCGTCGGACTGCTGGCAGTCGGCGGGTACGGCGCCTACAACGTGGTGAACGCCGTGACGGGCAACGGCCCGGGGGAGGGCGACCACGCGGAGTCCTCCGCCGCGGCCACGCCGGCGCAGCCGCCGACCGCCGCCGAGGCCGAGGCGGTGGCGAAGGACTTCCTGGCGGCGTGGGGCCGCGGCGACCTCGCGGCCGCAGCGGCACTCACCGACCGTCAGGAGATCGCGCGGACCGCCCTGGCGGCGTTCCGCGATGCGGTCAAGCCGCGCTCGATGACCCTGGCCGGGACCGGGCCGGCGCCGTCCACCACGCCGAGTGAACCCGCGGTCGGCTTCCGGGCGAAGGCGGAGTTCGAGGGCACGGCCGACACCTGGGAGTACGACAGCGCGCTGAACGTGGTGCGGGCGGCCGACGGGAGGGTCGCCGTGCGCTGGTCGCCGCGCGTGATCCACCCCCATCTCGATCCGGGCGAGACGATCGGCGTCAAGCTCCTGCCCAATCCGGTGGTGAAGCCGGTCGACCGGAACGGGAAGCCGCTCGACGCGTTCCCGTCCCTCAGGACCGTGCTGCCCCAGATCACACCGGTGGAGGGCGCGCCCTCCACCGACGGGCAGGCCGTGGTGATCTCCGACGGCGGCACGAAGGCACCGGAGCAGTTGTTCGTCCTCACCCCGGCGAGCGCGCCGGAGATCAGGCTCACCCTGGACGCCCGCCTCCAGCAGGCCGCGGAGGAGGCGGTGAAGCAGCAGGCCGCGGGCGGGAAGCCGGCCTCGCTGGTCGCCGTCCAACCGAGCACCGGCCACATCCTCGCCCTCGCCTACTCCTCCCCGGACGGCTTCAACCGCGCGGTCGGCGGCGGGCAGCCGCCGGGCTCCACGATGAAGGTGATCACCTCCGCCGCCCTGCTCCAGGCCGGGGTGGCCCCGGACACCGTGGTGCCGTGCAAGGAGACCACCAACTCCCCGAAGCCCTGGCACAACGACGAGCCCGGTGACTTCCCCGGCTACACCCTGACCGACGACTTCACGCACTCCTGCAACACCGGTTTCATCGACAAGGGTCTGGAGAAGCTGCAGCTTGGCACGGTGCCGGAGGTCGCCCGCAACCAGTTCGGCCTCGGCCTGGAGTGGCACATCGGCATCCCGAGCAGGGACGCCACCATCCCGGTACCGAAGAGCAAGGACGAGGCGGCCGCCACCTTCATCGGCCAGGGTCAGATCCAGGTGAACTCACTGCTGATGGCCTCGGTCGCGGCCACCGTCCAGAGCGGAACGTTCCGTCAGCCCGTCCTGCGGCCGGACGCGAAGCGGGTGACGACTCCCGGCAAGCTGCCCGAGGGTGTCGCCCGGGACCTGCGGGCGATGATGGCGAAGACCGCGACCCAGGGCACCGCACGGGCCCCGATGTCCGGGCTCTCCGGGCGGATCGGCGCCAAGACCGGCACCGTCGAGGCCGGCCCGGGCAAGGGCACCAACAGCTGGTTCATCGCCTTCCGCGACGACCTCGCGGTGGCGGCCGAGGTCGAGGGCGGCGGTCACGGCAACAGCGCGGCCGGCGTTGCCGCCGCCCAGGTCCTCAAGGCCGGCGGCAAGGGCTGACACCGACGGTGGGGCCGGCACCGGAGCCTCGCAGGTGACACTGCGCTCAACGGGGGATGACCGTTCTCCGCGTATGGCGCGCCCCGCAACCGGCCACCCACGGGGGGATCACGATCGCCCCGGTTCAGCCAGCACGCACTGAGCCGAGTGAACGGGCTGGTGGAGGTTACGAGATGCTGTAGACGTTCTTGTTGCTGGCTGCGTACGGGTTGAGCGACCACGCACGCCACGTGCTGACGCGCAGTTCCAGCTTCTCCCCTTTGTTCAGGGTGCCGGAGACCTTCACGGGGACCGCGTGCGGCGTCTTCGTGCAATCCGACTCGTTGGACTTCTTCCAGCTCTCGCTGGCGCCTCCGTACTCAAGCCACGCGGTGACCCTGTTGTCGAAATCGCACTCCGCGTTGGCAGTTCCCTCGAAGACGTATCCGCCCTCACCGTTCCACGACAGCGAACCCTTGACCGCGCCCGAACCGTGGGCATTCTCCACCAAGAGGTAAACGTCCGTGGAACCGGGCGTCACCGAGTTCGTCGCCGCGCCGGCGTAGGGCGTGGCCATGACCGTTGCGCACGCGGAGAGCAAAACCACTGAGGCGATACGGGACTTGAATGCCGAGGTCAAACGCATTGAACCAATATCCTTATGTCCATGCTGGGTTGTGCATCAAACCTAGATCGTCGGCGGTGGACATTTCCATCCCTCGAAGGAGTGAATGGATTTCGGCCAGATTGAATCAACTGTTCGCTCACGTATGCACAGCAGTGCAACGCTTGACATCGGACGCTCCGAGGCGAACCAGGTGGCAGACGGGCGCCGTCTCGATTGCACCGTCCCCGCCGCTCACCGGGGACGCCGTGAGACCCACCACCGGGGTCGGGGTCCCGTGGTTCCGGCGGGCGGGAAGGTGGCGGCCCGGCCGCCGGACGACCGCGCGGTGCGGGGGCGGCGTGGCTGTCGTCCCCGCACCGCGCCCCTGCACCGCGCCCCTGCTCCGGCGTCCCGCCGGACCCGAAACCCGCTGCCGAAGACCGTGGACCAGGGGCCGAACTCGTCAGGCATCTCCCGCCACTGGGCGCTGGAACGAGACCGCCGGATCACTCCCTCGAACGGGTCGCGAAGTCGTCCGGGATAGGGCCCGAACCCGCCGATCGGCAGGTGGGGCTCGATCAACTCCATGTCACAGAAACATTCCGGGTTCTGCCCCGGAACAGGGGCAGAACCCGGGGATTGATCACGACATCACACAGGCCCTAGGGCGGACCGAGGCTGTTGTAGCGCCGGAGGCGGGCGGGTGGGCGCGCGGGCGTGGGGCCCGAGGGCGGGAGCGGCGCCTGGTCCAGGGCGGCGCTGATCTGGGCGGTCGCCAAGAGTTGTCCCGTAGCCCCAACAGGCTGATGGTCATGCCGTGTCCGGGTCGGTGCCGATGGCGCCGGCCGAACGGAGTGATCGCCCGAGGTCTCCGGTGAGGATGCGGGGGTGTCGCCGCCACCACCACAGGTCGGGGCCGGGCAGCTTGTGGAACTGGTCGAGTGCTTGGCCGTCGTCGTCGACGGACGCGGCCTTGTACCGGTCGTCCAGGGCTTTGATCTGCGGCGTCCAGAGCTGGACGATGTGTTCGTCCAGCAGGAGCCAAGCCTCGTGGAGCCAATTCCGGCAGTAGAGGTCGTTGGTGTACTCGTAGATGTCGTCGTCATAGCCGTGCTCGATGGCACTCACCAAGGCAGCCCACGCGTTCACCCTTTCAGCGACGGTGAACGCCGTCCGCCAGCCGCGCTGGTGCAACAGCTCGCCTACCTCGGTTGCAGTGGCCATGATCGTGAGGCTCTCATGCCGAAACCGTCCGGGCTACCGAGATGTACTCCACCAACCATCAGGTCGTGATCGACGCCGACAGCCGGCTGGTCGTTGTCGTCGGACGCCCGTTGCCTGGGAACCGCGACGACTGCAAGGCCTGGGCCGGGTCAGGTGCCAGGGCCGCGGTCGGCAAGACCACCACGATTGGCGACAGTGGCTACCCGGGCACCGGACTGGTGATCCCGCACCGCCGCCCGGCCGGCGGCGAGCTCTGCGAGCACAATCGTGAGCACAAGCAGGTCCGCGCCCGCGTCGAGCACGTCTTCGCACGCATGAAGACCTGGAAGATCCTGCGCGACTGCCGCCTCAACGGCGACGGCGTCCACCACGCCATGCTCGGCATCGCCCACCTCCACAACCTCGTCCAGGCGACTGCATAGCGGGCCGCCCTTCCAGGCGCGGTCCCAACCCGCAGCACACCCTTCAGAGATCAATTACGGGACAGCCCTCAGGCTTCCAGCGGGCCGGTCAGCCAGCTCGGGACCGGGGAGGCGAGCCCGAGTGTCCCGGCTGCCCCAGACCTCCGGCGGAAGCCCGAGCACCTCCGCGGCGTCCCGCAGGATCCGCTTGCCGGCCGCCGGATCGCCGATCTTGTACTCGACCGGCAGGCGGTAGCAGAACTCGATCAGGTCCCGCGCCAGGAACGGCGAGCGCCGCTCCAGCGCGAACGCGGAGGCCAGCTTGTCGCTCGCCATCACCAGCGGGCGCCAAGCCGTGGCCAGGTCGGCCAGCGTCAGCCCTTGGGCCAGGTCCCCGCCGGCCCGCCGGAGCGCGTCGGCGACGACCTCGCGCACGCACCCGTCCGGGCGGCGCCGCGCAGGACGGGCTTCACGATCGCCTCGGCCGGCTCCAGCGGCCCGTCGATGCACGCCAGGTCGCCCGTTCGCGTTGGTCCCGTTCCGGCGCGCGCACAGCGTGTCGTCCCGCCCTGGTCCCGCGACCAGAGGCGAACTGACCGCAGGTCTCGTTGCTCCTGAGGTCCGATCAGCCTGCTCCGACTCCAGCAAGTGCATCGTGCGACCCCCGATGCGCCCTTGATCCGCAAAGCCCGCCGCCGGACCGTCGGAGGTCGAACCAGCGGACTTTGATCGGGGGACCCATGGGATCGAACGACGCCGCCAGTCCTTGGGCTACGGAGGTCTTCGGCAAGCTCGCCTCCCAGCTGACGACGATCGTGCCGGCCTGCATCCTCCGCGCGCACGACCGGGCCCGCGGCGGCCACGAGGGCGTTCACACCCAAACCCACGAGGCTTACGGCCACGGCCTCTACGCGGTGCAGTACGAAGAGCTTGCAGCCGGGCTGGCCGGCCTTCCGGGCTCCGAACCGGTCCGGCTCCAGGCACGAACGGTCATGGTCATCGCCGGCCACGTCATCTACCCGATCCGCTACGCGAAGAAGGACGTACCGGTCACGGCCGCCAGGCTCCGACGCGCCTCCGGGCTCCGCGCGAACCTCATCCGCCGTCATGGCCCAGAGCCTCGCCAGTATTCGTTCGACCTCGGCATCGCGCTTCCGGAGGAGGACGAGCCGCACGCGGACCTCCTGCGTCTGTCGCCCGAGACCAAGCTGGTGATCGTCGCCTACGCGTGCTCCCTGGCCAGCGGAGTGGTGCGACTGGAGTGGGGATCGGCAGAACTTCGCCGCGAAGACCGATCGCTCCTCTGGCACCACCACGAGCCGTTGCCGCTTCCGGAGACCCCGCACCGATAGGCGCGGGCAGGTCACTGCAACAGAAGCTGCCCGCCTCCTTGTTGCGGAGGCGGACGCCACGGCCGACTCCGCCGCACGGTGTCGGCGCCCTCGCGCCGAGGAGCCGTCAGCAGCTCGTCGAAGCAGGGCGGACTCGGCCCGGTGGACGGGGCTGTCCAGGACGGCTCCGATGCCGTGATCACACCAGCCGCGACAAGATCATGTCACCGTGGGTCGGCGGCCGGTGCGATCAGGAAATGCGCTGGGTCTTCACATCGCCGGCCGGTACTGTGCGAAAACGATCTCAGGGGGTGGGCTGATGCGGCCGGTGCTGCTGGTGGACGTCGACGGGCCGCTGAATCCGTACGCGGCGAAGCCCTACAGGCACCCCGAGGGCTACGGGACGCACCGGCTGCTCACACCGCGATGGGAAGCGGCCGAGCGGCGTCGGCTCACCGAATGGGGACTGCCGGACAAACCGGTCAAGCCGCTACGGATATGGCTCAACCCGGACCACGGGCGGGCGCTGACCAGGCTCCCCTTCGACCTTGTCTGGGCAACGACATGGGAAGAGGAGGCGAACGACTTCCTCGCACCCCTGCTGCGGCTGCCCGCACTGCCGTTCATCGCCTGGTCCGAGCCTCGGCCCCAGCCGGAAGGGGGCGTGTTCTGGAAGACGCCGGAGATCGTCGCGTGGGCCCAGGGCCGTCCGTTCGCCTGGATCGACGACCAGATCACCGATGCGGATCGCGCGTGGGCCCAAGCGCACCATGACGGCCCGGCCCTCCTGCACTGGGTCGATCCCCGGACCGGGCTGACTGCCGCTGACTTCGCAACCCTGGCCGACTGGGCGACCGACCCGCACCGACACCGCGGATCGCGTGGCGCGACAACCCCGGGCGCCATGTGATCGTTTACGGGACAACCTTCAGCGCCGCCGTCGCGGCAGATCCCGAGAGCGGACATCGGCGCTCGACCGCGGCGCTGTCGGCGTGGCGGGGGCCACGCAGGACGAGAGCGGCCAACCCGTCTGCGTCGAGGCGCTGCGCCGTCTTCCAGCCGGCCGTCAGCAGGGTGAGTTCGTCCTCGTCCAGGGCGATGCCCCGCTTCTCGGCCGGGGTGTCCTCGGCCGTCGGCGTAGTGCTGCTCCCACACTTCCTGCGGAACGCTTCCCACGATGCTCCTCGTTGGTGGTGGTCAGGGTCGGTGGGTGGCGCGCAGCCGGGCGAGGGTGCGCAGGCCGCGTTCGACGAGTTCGGGGTCGCGGTTGGCCGCGCCGTACTGGATCCCGGAGACGGCGTCCAGGGCGCAGTGGACGGCCAGGTGCTCCTGCTCGGCGTCGGTGAGGGACCGGCCGTACCCGTCGAAGAGGGCTTCCGCGAGATCCGGACGGTCGGCCCAGCTGTCGGCGAGGCGCACGAAGTCGCGGACGGCCGGGCCCGGTTCGGCGCGCTCGAAGTCGATCACGCACAGCTCCCCGGACCGCTCGTCCCAGAGGAGGTTGCGCGGCTGGAGGTCGCCGTGGGTGGGCAGCGCGTCGAGGGCGGGCAGGTCGGCCGCGGTCGCGGTGAGCGCGCGGATGTGGTCCTCGTCGCCCGGCGCGAGGTGGGGGCGGGCGCCGGCGAGGTGCCGTTCCAGCTTGTCGAGCGCGGCTGCCGGCCGGTGGCCGGGCACGGCCACGGCGGAGCGGTGGATCGCCGCGGCGAGTTCGCCGATGCGGCGGTGGATCCGCCGCTCCTCGTGGCGGGGGTGGACCGCCCCGTGCAGGGAACGGCCGGGTACCGCGGTGACGATGACGGCCCGCAGCGCGGGGTCGACGGCCACCAGGCGGGGCGCGGCCGCGCCCAGACGGGGGACCCAGGTCCGGTAGGCGGTCACTTCCCGGTCGTGGAAGCGCCGGTTCTCCCGGTGGACCTTGACGAACCACTCGCCGCCGCCCTGGCCGCGTACCCGCCACACCCGGCTGCCCGCGCGCACCCAGGAGGTGTCCGTCCAGGAGGTGATGCGCCCGACGGCGTCCTGCGCGAACTGCCGCAGCTCGGGGGCGGGCAGGGCCGGCGAGGTGCCGACGCGGGCGGCGATCGCGGCCATGTCGGCGGTGAACCGGCCGGCGAGGTCGATCCCGGTCTCGTCGGCGATGACGAGCAGGGAGAACAGGCAGTCGGACAGCTCGTGGCCGATCCGCTCCCGGTCGGCCGAGACGTCGGCGCGGTGGCCCTCGTGCGCCATGACGAGCTTGGCAAGGTCGCCGACGTCACCGACGAATCCGAGGGTGAAGTCCGCCAGGTCCCAGGTACGGCCCAGCGTACGGTGGTTGGCTTCGTCGTAGAGGCGGCGCACCGTGCGGGCGGCCGCGGTCATCTCGTCCCAGTCGGGCACGGTTCTGTGCTCCTTCCTGTCAGACAGGCTCGGGTTCTGCTGCGCCCCCGCGCCGGACGACGTCCGCCGCCCGCGCGGCAGCTGGACCGCCGACTCGCACGGGCTGGGTGGTCATCGGGTGCTCCCCGCGGTGATGGCGGAGCGGGGGTCGGGGGCGGTCTTGGCGAGGGCCGTCGGGCAACTCCTGATCCGGATCGCTGCGAGAGGGTGGTCGGGGGCGGTGCGTGGCCCGAGGTCGGGTCGGACCATGCACCGTTCAGGCTACGGCCGGTAGGCGGCCGTCCGGTCGAGGACGAGGCGCCTGGCCGCTGTCCTCAGGGGCCAGGGCAGCCTTCCACGCTCCCGGGTCCATGGGTGAGTTGATGGAACGGTTCTTCGGTGAGGGGGCACCAGAGGATTCCGGCCGGCGGGAATCGCTACACGGTGGGCCGACTCGCGGGGTGCCTTGGTGGGACGGCCGATAGCCTGCTCCCATGGTCATAGGTGGGGGCGCCGAGCGCGTCGGTGAGGATCGTGACAGCCAGGACTGGCGAGCGACGCGTGACTGGGTCGAGAAGGGGCTGCTCGGATCGGAATCCATCGAAGGTGCGGCTCGGTTGCGCGGTGGGTGGACGTCGGAGATGCGCCGTCTGGACATCTCCGGGCCGCAGGGCCGGCGTTCCCTGGTCCTCCGCTCCTTCGTCAAGCCGTTCTACCTTCGACACGCGGAGGCGCTCCTGACGCGGGAGGCGGGCGTTCTGCGCCTGCTCGAGGGCACGGACGTGCCCGCCGCGCGGCTTGTGAACGTGGACGCGACGGCGGAGCACTGCGACCACCCCTCCTTGCTGATGTCCCTGCTGCCCGGGTCCGTGCGCCTCGCCGACGAGGACGCCGACCGGCGTGTGGACCTGCTGGCCCGCCAACTGCTGCTCATCCACCAGGTGCACGTACCCCTCGCGGACCGGCCGCGTGCCTATCAGGCGTGGACGGCGCCCGAGCGGGTGAGCCCGCCTGCACGGAGCGAGCGGCCGGAGTTGTGGCGGCGGGCCGTGGACGTCATTCGACGTCGGCCGCCCGAGTACCTGCCCTGCTTCCTGCACCGGGACTTCCACCCCGGCAACGTCCTCTTCGAGGGCGGCGGCGGGGCCCTGCGGATCAGTGGCGTCGTCGACTGGGTGGAGACGTCCTGGGGGCCGGCCGATCTGGACGTGGCCCACTGCTCGACGGCGCTGGCCCTGCTGCACGGAGTTCCCTCGGGCATGACCTTCGCCGACCGGTATGTCGAAGCAGGAGGGATCCTGGCCGAGGATCCGGCCGCCCATCTCTACTGGCGGCTTCTGGACGCCCTGGCCTTTGCCCCGGACGCCGAGAAGGTCGCCGTCCCCTGGCGTGAACTGGGCCGGGCCGATCTGACGTCCGCCGTGTTGACGAACAGGCTCGAGCAGTACGTCCAGGCCCTGTTCGACTGGTACGAGTGAGTCCGAGACCCGGCCGAGGAGCCGAGGAACTGCTCGATCGCCGGGACGACGTCGCCTCAGAGCCGCGCCTCAGAGCCGCGCCTCAGAGCCGCATCAGGATCGACCCGTTCGACCCGGCTGCCGCGCCACCAACGGCTACGATCTGAGGTCGGGCAGCCGGGTGGGCGTCCACCCGGACGAGGTCCGGCGCTGAGGGGCTCCGAGGTGGGTGAGGACGGCGAGGACGCGCCGGTCGCCGCGGTCCTCGGGCGGGAGGTCGAGCTTCAGGAAGATGTTTCCGATGTGCTTGTGCACGGCCCGCTCGGTGACCACGAGGCGATCGGCGATCTCGGAGTTCCCGTATCCCTGGGCCATCATCGCGAGTACCTCGCGTTCGCGCTCGGTGAGCCGCGACAGCGGGTTGCCGCGCGTGGCGAGCAGCTGCCGGACCACGTCGGGGTCCAGCGCCGTGCCGCCGGCCGCGACCCGGTGGAGCGCGTCGAGGAAGTCGTCGACGCGGGCGACCCGGTCCTTGAGCAGGTAGCCGACGCCGGTGCCGTCGGCGAGCAGTTCTCGGGCGTAGGTGCCCTCGACGTACTGGGAGAGTACGAGGATCGGCAGGCCGGGGACACGTTCCCGGGCGCGCAGCGCGGCCCTGATGCCCTCGTCGGTGAAGGTCGGCGGGAGGCGGACGTCCACCACGGCCACGTCCGGTCGGTGGGTGACGGCGGCCGTCACGAAGGACTCGGCGTCCTCGGTCGTGGCGAGCACCTCGTTCCCCAGGGCCTCCAGCAGCGCGGTCAGTCCCTGCGCGAGCAGCGCGTTGTCCTCGGCGATCACGATCCGCACGGGCACTCCACGGTGATCACGGTGGGTCCGCCGGGCGGGCTCTGGACCCGCAGGACGCCGTCGACCGCCTCGATGCGCTGCCGCATTCCGCGCAGTCCGGTGCCGCCGCCCTCGGCCGCCCCGCCGCGGCCGTCGTCGGTGATCTCCGCGCGGAGCGTGCCGCCGGCCCTGGCGAGGGTGACCGACACGGAGTCGGCGCGGGCGTGCTTGGCCACGTTGGTGAGAGCCTCGGCGATGGCGAAGTAGACGGCCACCTCGATCTGCGCCGGTACGTCACCGAGTCCGCGCGGTCCACGGTGTCCGCGGGGTCCGCCGGGCTGCCCGAGCTCGCCGAGCTCGCCGAGCTCGACGGTGGCGGGCACCGGGCAGCGGGCGACGACCGCCGAGACGGCGCCGGCGAGGCCGCGGTCGGCGAGGATCGGCGGGTAGACGGAGCGCAGCACGTCGCGCAGTTCGGCCATGGCCTCCTCGGCGCCCTCCCGTGCCCGGGTCAGCAGTGGGCCGACCGCGGCGGGGTCGGCGCGCAGCGTCCTTTCGGCGAGCCCGAGTTGCATGGCCAGGGAGACCAGCCGGGCCTGGGTGCCGTCGTGCAGGTCCCGTTCGATGCGGCGCAGTTCGCTGCCGTGCGCGTCGATCGCCCCGGTGCGTGTCCGGTCCAGTGTCGACACGCGTTCGGCGAGGACCGCAGCGGCCGAGGGGGCGAGCAGCCACCGGCTCACGGACGCCGCGAGCCTGGCGAGCAGCGGCGGACCGAACAGGGCGAGCAGCACGCTCAGCAGCAACTGCGGCACCCCGGCGTAGACCGCGGATCCCCAGCCGTCGATCGGGATGTTCAGGATCAGCCTGATCGGATCGTCCGCGGGGAACAGCCACCACAGGCCGACCAGCACGAGGACGGCCGCCGGGAACAGGAACAGGGCCGCGCCGAGGAGTCCGAGTGCGGTGCCGACGACCGTCATGGCGGTCGCCCACCGCAGGTCGCGGCCGGTTGCCGGGTCCGACAGCACCGCTGTCAGGCGCCTTCGCGCGTGCGGCCCGGCCGGTGGCGTGGACGCCGCCCACCGTCCCAGCCGGTCGCGTTCGCCGTCGGCCAGCCGGCGCAGCAGCCGGAGCTCGTGCGGCAGGACGAGCAGGCCCACGCCGACCAGGCAGAGTACGGCCGAGTACAGGAGGACGGGCAGCAGCACGACCAGGGCCAGTGCGTGGACGAGCACGGTCGTGCAGTACCCGGCGGCACGGGCCGAACGCGCCACGCCCGCTCGTGTCATCGATAGGTCGGTCACGGCGGCCAGTCTTCCCCTCCTCGGCCTCCCGGCGCAGTGGAGCGTGCTACACCATCGCTGGGCGAGCCTGCACGATCGCCCCGGCCGCCGCGCGATTCGTAGCGTCAGGGCCATGAAACGAACGAGTACGTCGGGCGGCTCCCGCTCCGATCTCTTCCTCTTCCTGTCGATCAGTTTCGTCGGCGCGTGGATCACCATGGTCCCACTCTGGGTGGACGGCCTCCGCCGGACGAGCGCCGCGCAGGGGACGCCTCGGCTCGCGGCGCTGTGCATGATCCTGATGATGCTGGTGCCGGCGCTGACCGCGTTCGGTCTCACCGCGCGCGGCCGGGGGCCGCGCCGGGCCCTGCGGGTCCTCGGACTCGCCAGGGCCACCCCGTGGCGGCACGAAGTCCGCTCCGTCGCGGTCGCGTTGGCGATCCCGCTCGGCCTCACCGCCGCCGGCCTGACCGTGGCCACGCTGATCGGCTGGTACACCCCCGCGCACCTGCCCGGGCCCGCCACCGTCGCGCCGCTCGTGCTGAGCGCGCTGCTCTCCGTTCCGCTGTACTTCGGTGAGGAACTCGGCTGGCAGGGCTACCTGTTGCCCCGGCTGCTCCGCTACGGCCGCACCCGGGGCCTCCTGATCGGCGGCGCGATCTGGGGGGCGTGGCACGTCCCGATGACGGCGCTCGGCGGAAGCTACCCCGGCCACTCGGTGCTGCTGGGCATACCCGTCGCCGTGGTGACCGCGATGCTGCTCGGTACGGTCATCGCCACCGTCCGGCTGTCCACCGGATCGGTGTGGGCGGCCGTCGCGGCGCACCTGTCGCTCAACGAGTTCACGCTGCCGCTCACCCGCGAGGTGTCGGGCCGCCTCGTCGACCCGCTGCTCGCCGGCCCGCTGAGCATCTCGACCTGGCCGGTGGCCGCCCTCGCCGTGCTGGGCGGCTGGCTGGCATACCGGCGGCGCGCCGGGCGGGACTGGCCCTTGCCGCCGACGGAAGGTCGGCCGACCGCGGCCCGCCAGGCCTTGTCCGATCATTGATCTCGGTGAAACCCGCCGAGCGCAGGTCTGACCCCGCCCGCTTCCGACGAAGCCGGAGCCCTCTCCACGGGAGTGGTGGCAGGTCGCGCGCACGCCGGAGGGCGACCTGGCGGGGATCCACATCCCGGCCCACAACCCCTCCGGCCCGACCATCGGCTTCATCGGGGTCGTCCCGGAACAGCGTGGCCGCGGCTACGCCTACGACCTCCTCGGGGAGTGCACCCACGTCCTCGTCGAGCAGGGCGCGGAGTTCGTCAGCGGCGCGACGGACCGGGCCAACGTCCCCATGGCCGCGGACTTCGCCAAGGCGGGCTTCCCCGTCATCCGTGAACGCCTCAACTTCCTTCCGGCGGGCCGGGCGTCGTAGCGAGGCGTAGCAGGCGGCGAGCGGTCCGGTCCGAGGACAGGCCCGGACCGCTCGCCACTGCCCGGCGGTATGCCGGGCGACCAGGCCCCCAGCAGCACGATCACGCGCTGCACCGGCCCGTTCCCGCCGGCCGAGGCCGGGAGTGTCAGCGCCGGGCGGTGGCGGTCAGCTCCGCGGTGCCGACGATGTGCCCGCTCATCGCCATCGAGAAGGAGGCCACGGCGGGGGTGCTGGTGGCCGGCAGGCCCAGGCTCGGCACGTCCAGCGCCACCACCCGGAGCACGTAGTGGTGCACGCCGTCGCCGGCCGGCGGGCACGGTCCCAGGTAGCCGGTGGCGCCGGCGTCGTTGGGCCCGCTGACCGCGCCGGCCGGCGTTGCGCCCGCGAGGGTGGTGGTGGAGGCCGGGATGTCCCAGGTCATCAAGTGCCAGAAGCCGCTGCCGGTCGGCGCGTCCGGATCGAAGAGCGAGACGGCGTAGCTGCGGGTGCTCGCCGGCGCCCCGGACCAGCGAACGGTCGGTGCGTGGTTCGCGCCGGAGCAGCCGAAGACGTTCGCGTAGCCGGCGGCCGGGACCTTCCCGCCCTTCCACTCGGGGCTGCTGACAACGAACCGGGGTGTGTGCGAGGGGATGCCCGCACGCACTTCGGTGTGTCCGAAGCGGTTCGGGTGGGTCGCGGAGTAGGCCGTTGCCGACGCGGCGCCGGCGACGGCGAGGGTGGCGGCCGTGGTCGCCGCGAGGGCTGTCACGGTGCGGGTCGAGCGCTTCATGGAGGTTCCTGTTCCGGGTCGGACGGTGGTGTTCGGTCGGCACCAGCCTTCCGGCGCCCGGCGTCCCGGGGGAGGCCGAGCGCATCCTGGTACTCGGCGTGCCACCCTCGGGAATGGACCGCGCGGGGCCCGACCGGCGACGATGTCCGGTGTGAGCGATCGACAGAGCGGGCCCCGAACCGAGCTGGGGGCGTTCCTGCGGGCGGCGCGCGAGCGGACCCTGCCGGGCGACATCGGCCTGCGGGCGGGCGGGAACCGCCGAACCCCGGGACTGCGCCGCCAGGAAGTGGCCGAGCTCGCGGCGGTGAGCATCGACTGGTACATCAGGCTGGAGCAGGGCCGCGCCGGGACGCCCGGATCGGCGGTGCTGGACGCGATCGCCGGCGCGCTGCGGCTGACCCCCGCGGAGCGCGAGTACGTGCACCTCACCGCGCGTGGCGAGGCGCCACCGCGCCGCCATGTCGCCTCCGATCCGGCGGCCTCCCTGCGCGCGGTGCTGAACGGCATGCCGCTGCTGCCCGCCTACATCATCGATCACCGCCTCGACGTCCTGGCGTGGAACAGCGCGGCCTCCGCGTTGTTCGGCGACGACTTCGGGACCGGCCCGGCCGCCAACACGGCGTGCCTGACGTTCCTGGATCCCGAGAGCCGCCGGACGCAGCTGTCCTGGGAGCAGTTCGCGCGCGAGACGGTCGGTGCGCTGCGGTCGGCGTCCGCGCGGCACCGCGACGACCCGCGACTGCACGCGGTCGTGGCGCGCCTCCTGGCCGGCAGCCCGGAATTCGCCCGCTGGTGGGAGGACCGGACGGTTCGCGAACGTTCCCACGGCAGCAAGCGGTTGCGACACCCGCTGGGCGGCGAGCTGACCCTGTGCTACGACCAGCTCGCCGCCACGGACGGCTCCGACCAGCGGCTCATGGTGCTCACCCCGGGGGACGGGGCGACCGAGCGGGCGCTTCGGCTGCTGGTCGCCGGCTACTCGCAGGGCGCCGTGGGCGCTTCGGAGCAGGTGCTCAAGGCGGCCCGGACCGCCTGAGCCACCGGGTGTCCGAGGGGCCCGGCACCGTCACGACCGCGGGCGAGCGGTCGAGCGGTCAAGCGGTCAAGCGGGCGAGCGGTCGAGGGCCGTACGCCGAGCCGGGTGCCCGGTCGGGAGGACGCCGAGGCGACAGTCCGCGGCGGGCCGTCGCCGTAGTGGCGCCGGTGCGTCGCTCAGCCTGTGCTGCCAGAACCGGAAGGGGGCCGGAAGGGGGCCGGAAGGGGGTGACGGCGCCGGCCAGACCGGTCGTCGGGCGCCTGGTGTGCGGGGTGGGGGTCGGGCAGGCTAGTTTGCTCGGATGAGTCTTCTTGATGATGTGGCCGAGCGTGACGGCTGGCGGTGCTGGGTGTGCGACGAACCGGTGGACCCCGACGAGTCGGTGAACGATCCGCGGGGGCCCAGTGTCGACAGCCGGACGGCGGACCGGAAGGCCAAGGTCGCCGAGCGCCTCGCGCACCGGGGCTGCAATTCCCGCAAGGGCGCGGTCAAGGTGGTCATCGCCTGGCCGGATCGCCTGTACGTGGTCGAACCCGCGCCGCTGATCACCGTGGCCGGGAGGCTGGAGCGCAAGGGGGGCCGGGAGATGGTGGGTCGTTGCCCGACCAGGAAGGACGCCCAGGAGGCGGCGGACTGGCTGGTGGACCGGTTCTCCCGACTCGTACCGGGGCTGCCGGTGACCGCCGACATCGAGGCGGGCGGCGGCCAGTTCCTCGTCATCCTGGCCACCGGCCGCCGCTGACCCCCCGCATGCGTTCGAGGCCCGGCCGGCGGGCGAGGGTCCGAGGCCGGGTCGGGCCCTTGGGCACAACCGCCTGCCACGGGACGGCCCGTGGGCGTTCGGCCGGGAACCCCGTGCGGTGACCGGCCTCTCGGTAGTCTGGCCGGATGACCGATGGACTTCCTCCGGGCGGTGTCCCGATCACCGAGGCCGAGGCGGTGGCGAGGTGGGCGGACGCCTGGACGCCCGCCGAGGTGACGGCGCGGCTGGCAGGTGTCTCGGCCCCCTGGTACGTGGCCGGAGGGTGGGCCGTCGACCTGTTCCGGGGCGGGCGGACCCGTGAGCACGGTGACCTGGAGATCGCCGTCCCGGCCGCGCGGTTCCCCGAAATCCGCTCCCGGTTCCCCGAGTTCACCTTCGACGTCGTGGCCTCCGACCGGATCTGGGAACTCACCCCGGAGGTCGCGGAGCTGTCCCACCAGACCTGGCTGCGCGACCCGTCGACCGGGAAGTTCCTGGTGGACGTGTTCCGCGAACCGCACGACGGCACGACCTGGATCTGTCGGCGCGACCCGTCGATCCGCCTGCCGTACAGCGACGTCGTCCGCCGTACACCGGACGGGATTCCCTACCTCGCACCGGAGTTGGCACTGCTGTTCAAGGCCAAGGCGACCCGCCCCAAGGACCGGCAGGACTTCGCCGGCGCCCTTCCCCTGCTGGACCGGACCCAGCGGCGGACGCTGGCCACCCTCCTCGCCCGGGTCCATCCGGGACACGACTGGCTGGCGGACCTCGGGCCGGGCGGCGGGCCCACCGTCTGACGGGCCCGCCGCCCGGCCCTGAGCCGGACACGGTCACCCACCCGGGTCGCGCAGACGCCCCGGGCGCCACGGCGCGCACCGCCTCCGAAAACCCGTCAGGCGCTCGCCGCGTCGGTCGTGCGAACGGTCCGGCGGACGGCGTCGCGGAGCCAGCGGTGGGCTCCGTCGGCGGCGTGGCGGGGGTGCCAGGCCATGCCGATGGTCAGCGGCGGCAGTGGCAGGGGGACGTCGAGGAGGCGGAGGCCGAGGGCACCTGCGGTCTCGGTGAGGGGCGAGGGCGCGGCGTCGGGGGCGGTGGCCGGGACGAGGCAGACGATGTCGCTGCGGGCGGCCAGGGTCATCGCGGCCAGGTGGCTGGGGAGGACGACGGCGACCCGCCGGCGGAGGTCCCGTTCGGCCAGGGCGGTGTCGAGGGGCCCGGTGAAGCGGCCGCGTCGGCTGACCGCGACGTGTTCGGCGGCGGCGAGCCGCTCCGGGGTCAGGGCGCCCTCGGTGAGGGGATGCCCCGGGCGGACGGCCAGCACCATGCGCAGGGTGACGAGTTCCTCGACCTGCGTCTCGGGATCGACGTGGTCGATGGATCCGATCTCCAGATCGATCCGGCCGTCGCGCAGGGCCGCCCCGGCCTCCAGGTCCTCGGCCCGGAAGCGCAACGAGACGCCGGGGGCCTCCTGCCGGGCCAGTCGCAGCAGTCCGGGGGCCAGCGCCGCGCCGACCAGGTCGGCGGTCTGGAGGGTGAAGGTGCTGCGCAGTGCGGCGGGGTCGACGCCGGTGCCGGGGGAGAGCAGCGCTCCGAGACTGCGGACCACGGTGGCGGCCTCGTCGCGCAGGGCCTGGGCGCGGGGGGTGGGGACCATGGCCTGTCCGGCCCGCACCAGGAGCGGGTCCTGGAGGGCGCGGCGCAGGCGGGCGAGGGTGCGGCTCATGGCGGCGGGGGAGGTGTGCAGGCGTTCGGCGGCGCGGGTCACGCTCTGCTCGGTCAGCAGGGCGTCCAGCGCGACGGCGAGGTTGGCGTCGATGACGGGGTCGGGGCTGTTCACCAGGGTAATTCCGTTCCGGGCAATGATGTGTTGCTGACGTTCCCATTGTGGCAACACATCGGCGCTCAGCAGGATGAGGTCCTACCCCAACGGCACGACCCATGAGGTTTTCATGATCGTCATCACTGCTCCCACCGGGAACATCGGCCGCCACCTGCTGCCCCTGCTCCTGGAGTCCGCCCCGGCCCGGGGCGAGGACCTGCGCGTGATCGTGCGCGACCCCGCCCGGCTCCCCGACGCGGTGCGCGAGCGCGTCGAGGTGGTCGTCGGCTCGCACGGCACCGCCGAGGTCGTCGACCGGGCCTTCGACGGCGCGGACGCCGTCTTCTGGCTCGTCCCCCCGGACGCCTCCCTGACCCCGCACGACGCCTACTCGGGCTTCACCCTCCCCGCGGTGCACGCGCTCGCGGCCCACGGCGTCGGCCATGTCGTCGGCGTCTCCGCCCTCGGCCGCGGCACCCCGGTCGCCGGCCGCGCCGGACTCGTCACCGCCTCCCACGCCATGGACGACCTCCTCGCGGGCAGCGGCGCGGCCTACCGGGCCCTGGCCTGCCCGTCCTTCTTCGAGAACCTCCTGGAGGAGGCCGACTCGATCCGCGAGAAGGGGGTCTTCGCCGACGTCGTCGCTGCCGGCCGCAAGGCCCCCATGGTCGCCGTCGCCGACATCGCGGCCGTCGCCGCCCGACTGCTGTTGGACCGCTCCTGGACCGGCACGGCCGACGTCCCGGTCGTCGGTCCCGAGGACCTCTCCCCGGACGACCTCGCCCGCATCATCGGCGAGCAGCTGGGTCGTGCCGTCCGCTACGAGCGCCAGCACCCCCACGACCTGCGCGACACCCTCGTCGGCTACGGCCTCGACGAGGCGTTCGTCCAGGGCATCGTCGACATGAAGCAGGCCAAGGACGACGGCCTGGACACCGGCATCGCGCGCACCCCGGACGCCGCCGCCCGCACCGGCTTCGAGCGGTGGTGCGCCGAGACCCTGGTGCCCGCCGTCCGCCCCTGACCCCCCACCGCGAACAGCCACGCCCCGGTGCCCGCCGCACCGGGAGCACCACTCTCCCGCTCTCCGAAGGAGCTGCCGTGCCCACTGAGGAAACCGAAGCGCCCGTGACGGCGTTCATGCTCGTCAAGACCACACCCGAATGGCTCGCGATGACCCCCCGGGAGCGGATGGAGGCGTTCACCACCCAGGTCGTCCCCGCGATCGAGGGCAAGGTCACGCCGGCCGGGCCCGCCGCAGCGAGTCGCGGACGGTCGCGCACTTGACCATCCACACCCGGTCGTCGATGCCCGAGCCGCGCCCGGTCACCGCGGCC